>NZ_JBFAQR010000024.1:0-106182 GCF_040678815.1 Kitasatospora sp. NPDC049285
CGTCAACCGCGCCGCCAACTCCGCACCCAGACCCAGGAACACCGGCGCCTCGTGCACCACGATCGCGCGCCCGGTCCGCTTCACCGACTCCTCCACCGTCGCGAAGTCGATCGGCGACAGCGACCGCAGGTCGACCACCTCCAGCCGGCGGCCGTCCTCCAGCGCCGCCTGCGCCGCCTCCTGGCACACCTTCACCATCGGCCCGTACGCGATCAGCGTCGCATCCGCACCCGGACGCACGACCCGCGCCGCGTGCAGCGGCAGCATCGCGTCCTCACCGACCTCGCCCTTGTCCCAGTACCGCCGCTTCGGCTCCAGGAACACCACCGGATCGTCCGACTCGATCGCCTGCCGCAGCATCCAGTGCGCGTCGTGCGCGTTCGACGGGCTCACCACCCGCAGACCCGCCGTGTGCGCGAAGTACGCCTCGTGCGACTCACTGTGGTGCTCCACCGCCCCGATACCGCCACCGAACGGGATCCGCACCGTGATCGGCATCTTCACGTGCCCCAGCGCCCGCGCGTGCATCTTCGCCAGCTGCGAGACGATCTGGTCGAACGCCGGATACACGAACCCGTCGAACTGGATCTCCACCACCGGCCGGTAACCGCGCAGCGCCAGACCGATCGCGGTCCCCACGATCCCCGACTCCGCCAACGGCGTGTCGATGACCCGGTCGTCGCCGAAGTCCTTCTGCAGACCGTCGGTGATCCGGAAGACGCCGCCCAGCTTGCCGATGTCCTCGCCCATCAGGACGGTCTTCGGGTCGCTCTCCAACGACTTGCGCAGCGCGTCGTTCAACGCCTTCGCAATGCTCAACTGCCCGGCCATCAGTGGTACTCCCCACCCTCGAAGGAGGCGGCGTACGCCTCGTACTCGGCGCGTTCCTCGTCCACCAGGGGGTGCGGCTCGCTGTACACGTGGTCGAAGATCAACGTCGGGTCCGGATCCGGCATCGAGCGGACGCCCTCCCGCACGCGCAGGCCGAGCTTCTCGCTCTCGGCCTCGACCTCGGCGAAGAACGCCTCGTCGGCGAGGCCCTCCTTGTCGAGGTACGCCTTCAGGCGGAGGATCGGGTCCTTGGCCTTCCAGGCCTCGGTCTCCTCGGACTCCCGGTAGCGGGTCGGGTCGTCGGAGGTGGTGTGGGCACCCATCCGGTAGGTGAACGCCTCGACCAGGACCGGGCCCTGGCCGGTGCGGGCGTGGTCCAGCGCCCAGCGGGTGACCGCCAGGCAGGCCAGCACGTCGTTGCCGTCGACCCGGACACCCGGGAAGCCGAAGCCGGACGCCCGGCGGTACAGCGGGATCCGGGTCTGCACCGTGGTGGGCTCGGAGATCGCCCACTGGTTGTTCTGGCAGAAGAACACGACCGGGGAGTTGTACACCGAGGCGAAGGTGAACGCCTCGTTCACGTCGCCCTGGCTGGACGCGCCGTCGCCGAAGTAGGCGATCACCGCGTCGTCCGAGCCGTCCTTGGTGATGCCCATCGCGTAGCCGGTCGCGTGCAGGGTCTGCGCGCCGATCACGATCGTGTAGAGGTGGAAGTTCTTCTCGTTCGGGTCCCAGCCGCCGTGGTTCACGCCGCGGAACATGCCGAGCAGGTTCAGCGGGTCCACGTCGCGACACCACGCCACGCCGTGCTCACGGTAGGTCGGGAAGGCGTAGTCGCCCGGCCGCAGCGCCCGGCCGGAACCGACCTGCGCCGCCTCCTGACCCAACAACGAAGCCCACAGGCCCAGTTCACCCTGCCGCTGGAGCGAGGTGGCCTCGGCGTCGAAACGCCGCACCAGCACCAGGTCGCGGTAGAGCGAACGCAGCTCCTCCGGCGTGATGGTCAGGGGGAATTCCGGGTTCTCGACCCGGTCGCCTTCCGGCGTGAGCAGCTGGACGAGCTCCGGCTCGGCGGCCTGCCCGGTCCGGGGGTGGTCAGGGACGCCGGGGGCGGCCTTCTTGCGCGCCCTCGCCGTGCTTTTGACGGTCACGTTCACTCCTCGGTCTGTCCGGCCGCCCGGGGTCGCCGGTGGCCGGTCCGGTCACCTCCTCGCCCGGGCGCGTGGGTGTGCGCTCCGAGTGCGGGTAGGTGGTGTTCCCATTCCGACGGCGTCCCTCACGAGAACGTTACCCAGCGGGGCCCTTCAGCGCCTTTGCGCTAGGACGTCCTACTTGTTCTCGGTCGAGAAACCGCCGGTGTGACGCGGCTTACTCGATGCCATCAGGACACCAGCGCACGGTATCCGGGCAGCGGCCGCTGCGTAAGGGGGTAACAGGCATCGATTTGTGCGAGGCTTTGCAAATGACTGATAACGGACATATCCGGGTTTTTCTCCTCGATGATCACGAAGTGGTGCGGCGCGGGGTGCACGATCTGCTGTCCGTCGAGGACGACATCGAGGTGGTCGGCGAGGCCGGGACGGCCGCCGAGGCGCTGAACCGGATCCCCGCGGTCCACCCGGACGTGGCGGTGCTGGACGTCCGGCTGCCGGACGGGAACGGCGTCGAGGTGTGCCGCGAGATCCGCTCCCAGGACCCCTCGGTGAAGTGCCTGATGCTCACCTCGTTCTCCGACGACGAGGCGCTGTTCGACTCGATCATGGCGGGGGCCTCCGGATATGTCCTGAAAGCGATCCGCGGCACCGACCTGCTCTCCGCGGTGCGCGACGTGGCGGCGGGCAAGTCGCTGCTCGACCCGATCGCCACCAGCCGGGTGCTGGCCCGGCTGCGCGAGGGCGGCGAGAAGGAGGACGAGAAGCTCGCGCAGTTGACGAAGCAGGAGCGCCGGATCCTCGATCTGATCGGCGAGGGGATGACCAACCGGCAGATCGGCAACGAGCTGCACCTGGCCGAGAAAACCGTAAAAAACTACGTCAGCAGCCTGCTGGCCAAGATGGGCATGGAGCGCCGCACCCAGGCCGCCGCCTACGTGGCCCGCCTGCAGGCCGATCAGCAGCACTGAGACCAGATCGCATACGCTGTGTCAAGTCACCATCACGCCGAGTAATACGCTCTGCTGCGTGACGGACGGTCAGACCATCTCCCTCGCGCCGGCCCGCCCGGACGCCACCGCTCCCCCCGTCGGCACCCTCAGCCCCCCGGTCGCGCACGCCGCCGTGGCCGGAGTGCTGCGCGCCTACCGCACCGGACCGCCCAGCGCGGTGGCCCCGGTCGCCGAGGGCCTGCTGAACCGGGGGTACCGGGTGTCCACCGCCGACGGCGACTACTTCCTCAAGTGCTACGTCGACCGGGCCACCGCCGGCCGGCCCGCGATCACCGCCCAGCACCGCGCCACCACCGCGCTGGCCGGGCTCGGTCTGCCGGTCACCCCGCCGCTGGCCGCCGAGGACGGCCGCACCGTGACGGCGCACGGCGGGCGGCTGTTCGCGCTCTACCCGTGGGTGGCCGGCGGGCACCGGCACGGCACCGAGCTCGACCCCCTGCGCTGCACCGAACTCGGCTCCCTGCTGGGCGGGTTGCACCTCGCGCTGGCCCGGGTCTGCGCCCCGCTGCAGCAGCCCGACGGGGTGCTCGGCGCCGAACCGGAGGAGACCGAGCGGATCGTCGGCGAGCTGCTCGCCCTGGCCCGCGCGCACCGGCCGTACGGCCCGTTCGACCGGCTCGCCGAGCAGCGGCTCACCGAGCGGCTCGACCTGCTCGCCGCGCACCGGCACCGCCGACCCGGCCCCGCCGACGCCCCGCCGACCGGCTGGACCCACGGCGACTTCCACGGCCTGAACATCCTCTACCGCGGCGACACCGTCACCGCGGTGCTGGACTGGGACAAGCTCGCGCCGCACCCGGTCGCCGAGGAGGCGGTCCGCGCCGCCACGCTGCTGTTCAACGACCGCGCCACCGGCGTCCTCGACCTCGGCCGGGTCCGGCACTACGCCCGCGCCTACCGCGCCAGCGGAGCCGCCACCGCCGAGCAACTCGCCGCCGCCACCCACCGGGTGTGGTGGGAACGGCTGAACGACCTGTGGATGCTGCAGTGGCGCTACCAGCGCCGCGACCACCGCGCCGACCCGCTGTTCCCGGGCTCCGCCGGGCAGTTGACCTGGTGGTGCGCCGAGTACGAGCAGGTCCTCGACGCCTTCACCAACTGACCTCCGGCCTCAACCGAGGCCTCCGCCGACCGGATTGACGTGACGTCCGGTCGGCGGCGGGTCACTCCGGCTGGGCCGCCGACGTGGGGCTCGCCTTCGTGCTGCTCGGCGGGGCGGCCGGGCTGGTGCCGGTGGTCGGCGTCCCGCCGGCGCTCGGGCTCCCGGACGCGGACGGCGAGGCCGAGTGCGAGGGGCTCGGCGAGGGCGAGGCGGACGGCGACGCGGAGTGCGAGGGGCTCGGCGACGGCGAGGCGGAGGGCGACTCCGTTTGCCGGCTGGCGGTCTGACTGCGGGTCGGGAGCGTGGTGCTCGGCCGCTCCGTCGGGGTCGGGGAGACCGGGGCGCTGCTGCTCTGGGTCGGCTGGAGCGGCGTCTCGTTCTTGTCCCGATTGGCCGTCAGCGCCAGCGCCACCCCGATGGTGGCCGCCAGTACCAGCGCGACCAGCGCCAGCACCCAGCCCCACGGGTTGCGACCCTTGCGCCGGCCCTCGTCGTCCTCGCCGCCACCACCACCGCTCGCCGCCGGGTAGGGCTGCGCGGGCGTCTGGTACGGCGAGGTCACCTGGTAGGGCAGCAGCTCGGTCGGTCCGGTCCCGGGCGCGCCGACCGCGCCCATCGGCTCGGTCAGCGAGTCGGAGCCGCTCGGCGGGGTGGTGTCCCAGCCGCCCGCGGCCGCGGCTGCGGCCAGCCCGGCCGCACCCGACGGGAACCCCGCGCCGGCCGCGCCGTGCATCTGCCGCAGCGCGTGCTGCACGTGCGCCCGGAACTCGTCGGCGCTCTGGAACCGGTCGTCCGGGTTCTTCTCCAGCGCCCGCAGCACCAGCGCGTCCAGCTGCGGCGGCACCCGGTCGTTGGCCCGGGACGGCGGCACCGGGGCGTCCTGGACGTGCTGGTACACCACGGCCAGCGGCGTCTCGCCGGTGAACGGCGGCCGCAGGGTGAGCAGTTCGTACAGCATGCAGCCGGCCGCGTACAGGTCCGAGCGGTGGTCCACGGCCTTGCCGAGCGCCTGCTCCGGCGACAGGTACTGCGGCGTGCCCATCACCATGCCGGTCTGCGTCATGGTGGAGGCGGCGCCGGTCAGCGCCCGGGCGATGCCGAAGTCCATCACCTTCACCGCGCCGCCGGTGGTGATGATGACGTTGGCCGGTTTGATGTCCCGGTGCACGATGCCGTGCCGGTGGCTGTAGGCCAGCGCCTCCAGCACCCCGGCGGTGATGATCAGCGCCTGGTCGACCGGCGGCGCCGCCTCGTCCACCAGCAGCTCGCGCACGGTGCGGCCCTCGACCAGCTCCATCACGATGTACGGGGTGGACTCCCCGTCGTGCTGCTCCTCGCCGGTGTCGTAGACCGCGACGATCGAGTGATGGTTGAGCGCGGCGACCGAGTGCGCCTCACGGGTGAAGCGCAGCCGGGCGGTGTCGTCCTCGGCGAGTTCCGAGCGCAGCAGCTTGACCGCCACGGTGCGGCCCAGCCGGATGTCCTGGGCGGCGAACACCTCCGCCATCCCGCCGCGGCCCAGCCGCCGGGTCAGCCGGTACCGGCCCTCGCCGACCGTGGCGAGCGGAACGGCGGTGCCGCGTCCGGGAGTTCCCGTCCCGGCAGGCGGCGTCGCGGCCGCCGCGGGGCCCTGGTCCTCAGCCGCGGTCCGGTCTGCGGCGTCCGCACCCGGGACGTCCCGCTGCTCCGCCTCGCCGTCGTCCGGTCGTTCGCTCTGACCCATCGCTCCTCGCCCCGGGCACTCGCTCGGCGCGCGGTGGCCCTGTCGGTTCCTTCCTCAGCACGCTACCGTCTCGCGCCGTCCGTCGTGTCACACGGCGGCGCGGATCGGCCTCAGAGCGCGCCCGCTCCGCCCGCCGCGGAGCCCAGGTCCAGCACCGTGCGCAGGGTCGGCGCGCCGTAGGTCGACGAGCCCGAGTTCGACCCGGCCGCGGCGATCATCACGATGACGATCGCCAGCACGATCACACCCACGATCACGCCCACCACGATCAGCGCGGTCGAGCAGCCGCTGTTGTTGCTCGGCGGCGCGTACGGCACCGTGACCGGCGGACCGATCGGCCCGGTCTGCTGCGGGAACGGCTGCGGCGTCTGCGGGTACCCCGGCTGCGGGAACGGCTGAGGGGTCTGCGGCGCCTGCGGGAACGGCTGGGGAGTCTGCGGTGCCTGCGGGAACGGCTGCGGCGTCTGCGGTGCCTTCGCGAACGGCTGCGGCTGCGGGGTCTGCGGCGCCTGCGGGAACGGCTGGTACGGCTGCTGCACCTGCGGCGCCGGGGTGCGCAGATCGCCGGTCACCTGCGGGAAGTTGGTCAGCGAGGGCGCGGCGTGCACCGAGCGCGGGCCCTCTCCGATCACCAGCGGGGTGGACGCCTGCAACGGCGTGTTGCCCTGCTGCTCCCCCGCCGCGACCCGCTCGACCTCCTCGCGCATCGCCTCCGCGGTCGGGAACCGGTGCGCCGCGTCCTTCCGCAGCGCCCGCGCCACCAGCGCGTCCACCGCGGGAGTGACCGCCGGGTTCAGCGTCGACGGCGCCGGCGGGGTCTCCTGCACGTGCTTGTACGCGATCGAGAACGCCGAGTCCCCGTCGAACGGCAGCTGCCCGCTGAGCAGTTCGAACAGCATGCAGCCCACCGAGTACAGGTCGGAGCGGGCGTCCACGCTCTTGCCGAGCGCCTGCTCCGGCGACAGGTACTGCGGGGTGCCGACCACCATGCCGGTCTGCGTCATCGACGTGACTCCGGACTGCAGCGCGCGGGCGATGCCGAAGTCCATCACCTTGACGACGCCCTTGGAGTTCACCATGACGTTCGCCGGCTTGATGTCCCGGTGCACCAGCCCCTGGTCGTGCGAGGCCTCCAGCGCCGACAGCACCGCCGCGGTGATCTTCAGCGCCTGCCCGGCCGGCATCGCGCCCCGGGTGCGCACGTGCTCGTCCAGCACGTCCTTCAGGGAGCTGCCCTCGACGTACTCCATGACGATGAACGGGGTGGGCGTCCCGTCCGGCGCGATGTCCTCGCCGGAGTCGAAGACCGAGACGATGTTGGTGTGCTGCAGCCGCGCCACGGCCTGCGCCTCACGCCGGAACCGCTCCTTGAACGAGGCCTCCCGGCCCAGTTCGGTGTTGAGCGTCTTCACCGCGACCTGACGGTCCAGCACCGAGTCGTACGCCAGGTGGACCGACGCCATGCCGCCCTGCCCGAGCAGCCGCTGCAGCACGTAGCGGCCGTTGCCGAGCGAGCGGCCCCCGGTGGTGCCCTCAGTCATGGTCCCAGCTCCCCCTCGGCGCGCGGTACTTCCGGACAGGGGTCAGGGTAGCGGCTCGGGGCCGCGCTGCCGCGCGACCCCTGCCGAGTGGTGGATGATGAGGAATTTTCAGTTGTGCACTGCCGTGACTGGCGGGGCGACAGTCACCGGGTACCGGTCACAGGTAGGGGCCGGAGCGGATGCCGCGGCCGGGAGCCGGTTCGTCCAGCTCGCCCTCCGCGCCGTGCATGCCCGGCGGCAGCGCCCGGCGCATCTGCTCCAACTGGGCCCGGGCGGCCATCTGCTGGGCGAACAGCGCGGTCTGGATGCCGTGGAACAGGCCCTCCAGCCAGCCCACCAACTGGGCCTGGGCGATCCGCAGTTCGGCCTCGGTGGGGATGGTCTCCTCGGCGAAGGGCAGCGACAGCCGCTCCAACTCCTCGACCAGCTCAGGCGCCAGACCCAGCTCCAGCTCCTTGATCGAGCTGGCGTGGATGTCCTTCAGCCGCGCCCGGCTGGCCTCGTCGAGGGGCGCCGCGCGGACCTCTTCCAGCAGCTGCTTGATCATGCTGCCGATCCGCATCACCTTGGCCGGCTGCTCGACCATCTCGGTCACCGGCAGTTCCCGCGGCTCCCCGCCGTCGTCGCTCCGCCCCAGTGCCCCGGCCGGCGCGGTGCCCACCGCCATCCCGTCGGGCCCGACGATCAGCACCTTCGGACTGTCATCGGATTTCCCGCTCGACACTTGGTATGGCTCCTGCCGCGACCGCTCGTTCATCGGGTTGGTCATAGCTCCTTCATATGCTTCGTCCACCACGATGGTCAACGAACCCGGGCCATCGATCGTCCCGGCCCCGCCGCGGAGCCCGCTAGCGGCGGCGCATCCGCAGGCCCACCAGCCCCAGCCCGAACCCGATCAGCGCCAGGCCCGTGCCCAGCGGCAGTTGCAACGCCGACGGGTCGGTCCAGTGCAGCGGGAAGGCCGGGTCGACCGGGCCCGCCGCCACCGCCTCGGGCGACGCCCCCGGCGTTTCCGCACCCGCGCCCGGCTCGGGCTGCGCCGCATCCCCGTCCGACTGCCCGCCCACCGCCCCCGGGACGTCCAGCTCGGGCACGGCCAGCTCCCCGCCGCCGCTCTGCTGCTGCTCCGGCTCCACCTCCTGCACCGACGGCGGGGGCACCTCCGGCACCTCCGGCACCTCCGGCAGCATCGGCTCCGCCGGGAGGGCCGGGACCACCGCGTGCTGGTGGCTCTGGTGCTGCGGCCCCGCCGTCCCCGACGGAGTCGGCTGCGGCGAGGCACCCGTGCCCGCCGCCGACGAGGCCGAGGGCGACGCGGACGCCGAGGAGGACGGCGACGGCGACGGCGTCCCGGACGGCTCGGCGGAGGGCGAACCGCTCGGTGACGGTTCCGGCGACGGCGACGCCGGTGCGGTGGCGGGCATCGTCGCGGTCCGGGTCTCGGTGGCGCTCGGCGACGCCGCGACGGGGCTCGCGGACGTGCTCGCCGTCTCGTCCGGCAGGCCGGGTATCGCGCTGCCGGGCGACGCCGCCGCGGGCCCGCCGGCCGGCAGCCGGCCCGCCTGCTCGCGCGCCGCGTCCAGCTGTGCCTCGGCCTGCACGCGGGCCGCCTCCACCTGCGCGACGGTCTGCTCCCGGATCCCGTCCACCACGCCTGCCACCGCACCGCCGCCCGGCCCGGTCGCCGCGGCGGGAGCGGCGAGCAGCAGCGGCAACGCCAGCCCCGCCCCGGTCAGCACCGCCCACCGCCGGATCGGCGCCGAACGGGCAGCGGCGGAACGGTGCGGAACCGAGGACGCGGAGCGGCGACGAGCAGGCATGGACGGCGGTCCTTCCGACGGCCGCCCGCACCTGAGTGCGGGCGGAGGCGGAACAGCTTGTGGCCAGCCTCACACATTCGGACAATTCGGGCATGTCGGTCCTGCGGCCGAGGTCAGAGCTCCAGGACCACCTTGCCGACCTGCTCGCCCGCCTCGACCACCCGGTGGGCGGCGGGGGCCTCCGTGATCGGCAGCACGCGGTCGATCACCGGTGCCACCACACCCGCCTCGACCAGCGGCCACACGTGCTCCCGGACGGCGGCCACGATCGCGGCCTTCTCCCCGAGCGGACGGCCGCGCAGGTTGGTGGCCACCAGTGCCGCGCGCTTGGCCAGCAGGGTGGAGAGGTTGAGCTCGGCCGTGACGCCGCCCTGCAGGCCGATCACCACCAGCCGGCCGTTCACGGCGAGGGCGTCGACGTTCCGCTGCAGGTACTTGGCGCCCATGATGTCCAGGATCACGTCCGCCCCGCCGAGCGCCGCCACCTCGGCGACGAAGTCCTGCCGGCGGTAGTCGATCAGCACGTCGGCGCCGAGCTCGGCGCAGCGGGCCAGCTTCTCCGGGCTGCCCGCGGTCACCACGACGCGCGCGCCGACCGCCTTGGCCAGCTGGATCGCCATGGTGCCGATGCCGCTCGCGCCGCCGTGCAGCAGCACCGTCTCGCCGGGGCGCAGGTGCGCGACCTGGAACACGTTGGACCACACCGTGCACGCCACCTCGGGCAGCGCCGCCGCCTGCACCGGCGTCAACCCCGCGGGCACCGGCAGCAGTTGACCGGCCGGCACGACGACTTGCTCCGCATAGCCGCCGCCCGACAGCAGGGCGCACACCTGGTCGCCGACCGCCCAGCCCGCCACGCCGGGGCCGAGCGCGACGATCCGCCCGGCGCACTCCAGGCCCGGATACGGTGAGCTGCCGGGCGGCGGGTCGTAGAAGCCCATGCGCTGCAGCAGATCGGCCCGGTTGACCGCGGTGGCCGCGACCTCGACCAGCACCTCGCCGGCCGCCGGAGTGGGTTCGGGTACCTCGGCCCAGACCAGCTGCTCCGGTCCGCCGGGCTCGGGAATCGTGATGGCTCGCATGCCCGCCACGCTACTTGTCCCGCCCCCGAACTCCCCGGCCACCCGCCGCTGCCCGCCCCCGCCTGGCGGTTCGTCAGCCGACGTGCGATCAGTTCGGCGGCTCCGACGGGCCGGCGACACTCCGGCCCCGGGGCCCCGCGCCGACCGTCCCACCCCGCATCCTTTTCCCTGTGCCGAACTCCACCCCGCCGACCCGGCCCACGCGCAAGCCGTACCGGGACCCCGGCGCCGACACCGCCGACCCCGCCCGCCGGATCACCCTGCCCGCCCGGCCGACCCGCCCACCGCTGCGCCAGGTCGGCAAGCGGCTGGCCCTCGCGCTCGGGGTGCTGGTGCTCACCACCTTCCTGGTCTACGCCGACCACGCCGGCTACCACGACAACGCGGACGACACGGTCAGCTTCCTGGACGCGGCCTACTACGCCACCGTCACCCTCTCCACCACCGGCTACGGCGACATCACCCCGGTCAGCGACGGCGCGCGACTGGTCAACATCTTCGTGATCACCCCGCTGCGCGTGGTCTTCCTGATCATCCTGGTCGGCACCACCCTCGAAGTGCTCACCGAACGCACCCGCCTGCAGTGGCGGATCGAACGCTGGAGGCACACCGTGCGCGAGCACACCGTCGTGATCGGCTACGGCACCAAGGGGCGCAGCGCCGTCGACACCCTGCTGGGCCAGGGCGTCCCGAAGGACTCCATCGTGGTGGTCGACCCGCAGGCCAGGGCGATCGACCAGGCCACCCACGACGGACTCGTCGGCGTCCTCGGCGACGCGACCCGCGCCGCGACCCTGCTGCGCGCCGAACTCCCGCGCGCCGCGCAGGTGGTGGTCGCGCCCGAACGCGACGACACCGCCGCGCTGATCATGCTGACCGCCCGTCAGCTCAACAAGGGTGCGACCGTGGTCGCCGCGGTCCGCGAGGACGAGAACGCCCCGCTGCTCCGCCAGAGCGGCGCCGACGTCGTCGTCACCTCCTCCAGCTCGGCGGGCCGCCTGCTCGGCATGTCGATGCTCAGCCCGAACGCCGGCTCCGTGATGGAGGACCTCCTCACCTACGGCAACGGCCTCGACGTCGCCGAACGCCCCGTCACCAAGGCCGAAGCCGGCCGCAGCCCCCGCGACTGCGCCGACCTCGTCGTCGCAGTCGTCCGCGGCCGCCGCATCCTCAACTACACCGAACCCGAAGCCGCGACCCTCCACCTCACCGACCGCCTCATCGTCATCAAACCAGCCACCCCAGTCGCCACCTGACGCAGCCACCCGGAAGCAACGCTGCCGCCCCCAGCGCCAGCACCTCAGCCCCGGCACAAGCCGCCTCCTCACCCCCGGTGCGCCGCAGGCTTGAGCGGCAGCAGCTCCGCTGGCACGGCGTCAGCCATCTCTTCACCGCAAGCGACTCCCGCTACAGCAACGGCAGCTCCAGCCGGGAGACCGCCCGGGGGATGACGGCCAGGGCGTCAGCGAGAGCGAGGCCTCGAAACATGGCGGGGCCGTCGTGCGGCCAGCACAGCACCACCTCTTCACCCCGCTTGCGCCGCAGGCTTGAGCGGCAGCAGCTCCGCCCTGACTCCAGCCCGGAGGGACTGCCCTGGGGGGAGACGGCCAGGGCGTCGGCGAGGGCGAGGCCTCGAAGCACGGCGGGGCCGTCGTGCGGCCAGCACAGCACCACCTCTTCACCCCGCTTGCGCCGCAGGCTTGAGCGGCAGCAGCTCCGCCCTGACTCCAGCCCGGAGGGACTGCCCTGGGGGGAGACGGCCAGGGCGTCGGCGAGGGCTAGGCCTCGGAGCATGGCGGAACCGTCGTGCGGCCGGCACAGCACCATCTCTTCATCCCCCTTGCACCGCAGGCGACTCCCGCTACAGCGCCAGGAGCTCCGTCTGGGCTCCGGCCGGGAGGCCGGCTGGGGGGATGACGGCCAGGGCGTCGGCGAGGGCTAGGCCTCGGAGCATGGCGGGGCCGTCGTGGGGGAGGAGGGCTAGGCCGGTGGGGGTGTGGCGGACGGGGTGGAGGCGGGTGTCGCGGGGGTGGCCGGGGAGGGGCGCGGCGAGGTGACCGGTGTGCGGGGCGGGGGCCGGGCGGCCGGAGCGGGCGTGCAGGAGGGGGAGGGCGAGGGTGACGGTGCCGGCCACCGCGGCGAGCGGGTTGCCGGGGAGCCCGACCAGGTGGCGGCCGCCGGGCAGCGCCGCCAGCAGCATCGGGTGCCCCGGCCGGACGGCCACGCCGTCGACGCGCAGGTGGCCGCCGGTAGCCTCGAGTGCGTCGTGCAGGAAGTCGACCGGCCCGGCGGCGGTCCCGCCGGTGGTGAGGACCAGGTCGGCGGGCGAGTGCCGGATGGCGTCCCGCAGCAGCCCGAAGTCGTCCCGCACGTACCGTCGGCCGATCAGTTCGGCCCCGGCCGCGGCCAGCCACGGCGGCAGCAGCGGTCCGAGCGCGTCCCGCACCCGCCCGGGCCCGGGGAGCCCGGAGTCCAGCAACTCGTCGCCGAGGACGAGCAGTTCGACGGTGGGGCGGCGGTGCACGGCGAGCGTGTCGTGGCCGGCCGCGGCGGCCAGGCCTAGCACCGCGGGGGTGACCATCGTCCCGGCGGGCAGCAGTTCCTCGCCGCTCGTGCACTCCTGCCCGCGCGGACGGATGTCTTGCCCCGGGTCCACCCGGCCGTGCAACTGCCGGACGTCACCGGGGTGTTCGTCGACCCGGCCGTGTTCGCGGCGGAGCACCCCGGTGGCGCCCGGCGGGAGCTGGGCGCCGGTGGCGATCTCCACCGCGGTGCCGTCGGGCAGCGGGTGGCCGAAGTCGCCGGCCAGCAGCCGTCCGGTCAGCCGCCACGGGCCGGGTCCGGCCACCGCCCAGCCGTCCATCGCGGAGGTGTCGAACGCGGGCAGGTCGGTACGGGCGGCCAGCGGACGGGCCAGGGTGCGACCGGCCGCGTCCGCCAGCGCGACGTGTTCCACCGGCAGCGGCCCGGCCGCCGCCCGTGCGGCCGCCCGGGCGTCCGGCCACGGGCATCCGCGCAGGGTGGCCTCGCCACGCTCCAGCCGTACGTCCGGGTCCACCATCCCGCCGCTCAACGCCCCGTCGATCATCGCCCGACCGCCCGACCGCACGGGCCGGCGCCGAGCCGGGCACAACCGCCCCGCCGGACCCGAGCCACCGCCACCGACCCGCTCATCGCTCGGCCGCGTCCGTCCCGGCCGCACCGTCCGACTCCGCCGCCCACCGCTCGGCGAGCGCCGTGGCCTTGGCCGTCGCGTCGGCGACGGCTGCCGGGCCACCGCCGTCGAGGGCGGCCGCGTAGCCCACCAGGAAGGCCGTCAACGGCGCGGCCGGGCGCTCCACACCGTGGGCGACCACCCGGGTCATGTCCAGCAGGGCCCGGACGTCCACCGCCAGGTCGAGGCCGAGTTCGGCACCGGCCGCGGCCATCCACTCATCCAACGTGCGCTCCATGACGCCCATGCTGCCCGATCCGCGCACCGCGGGGCCGCTTCCGGGGTGAGCGTCCCGAGTCGTTTCGCTCACGGGCGCCGCCGCGGCCGGTGAGGATCACCCCTCGCGGGCCGCCCGCTCCCGGGCCGCCGCGACCTGCTCCCAGGTGTCGCAGTCCTGCGCGGCCCCCGCCGGATCGGGCACCCGGACCAGCCGCAGCCCCAAGGTCACCCGCCGCAGCGGCGCACCCGCCGGGTCGCCCAGCGCCGCCACCGCCGACCGCAGCGCCGCCGTCCGGTACACCGCGGCCAGCGGCTGCTCCCGCCCGTCGGCGTCCACCAGCAGCGCCCCGTCCGCCGCCCCGTCCGGCGGGACCGGCCCGTCCAGCGCGGCCACCAGCCGGTCGACGGTCGCGCGGTCCAGGAACGGCAGGTCGGCGGCGAGCAGCAGCACCGCGGGCGCGGCGGCGTACGGCAGCGCCGCGGCGAGCGCCGCCACCGGCCCGCCACCGGGCGGGTCCTCGCGCAGCAGGCGCACCCCGGCGGGCCCGGTCGGCCGCGGCGGGCCGACGACCAGGACCGCACCCGCCCCGGCGCAGGCGTCCAGCACCCGGTCCAGTAGCGTCCGTCCGCCGACCTCCAGCGCGGGCTTGTCCGCCCCGCCCAGCCGTCGCCCGGCCCCGCCGGCCAGCACCACCGCGTCGTACTCCGTCACCCGGCCAGTATCCGCCGCGCCCGGAACCCGGCGGGCGGCTACTCCTCGTCCTCGACGATCTCCGCGTCGACCACCCCGTTGTCCTCGTGCGGGACCTCCACGCGTTGGACGTTGGCGGCGGCGCCGAGTTCCAGGATCACCGGCAGGGTCAGGCCGCCGTAGCGCTCGTTGACCGCGTCGGCGAGGGCCTCCGGGTCGTCGGGGTGGTCGGCCAGCGCCTCGTCGAAGTCGCGCAGGTAATCGGCGGTGAAGCCGAGCACCCGGTGCGCGGCGTCGTCCATGCCGGGGGCGCGGTGGCCGGCGATCACCCGGTCCACGCCGAGGTCGGCGATCCGGCCCAGGTTGTGCGACCACTGGTCGCGGGCGGCGGGGTCGGTGTCGGCGGTCCACACGTGCGTGCCGTTGTAGACGAAGTCCCCGGCCACCACGGTGCGGATGCTCGGGATGTGCGCCACCGTGGAGCCCGCCGCGTCGCCCTGGCCGAGCTGCAGCACCCGGATCAGCTGACGGTCGATCATCAGCGGCTGCGGCAGCAGCGGGGCGGGCAGCAGCGGCTGGTCGGGGATGTCGTCGCCGTACACCGGCTTCCACTGCGCGACCTTCGCGGCGGCGGTCTGGCCGATCCCCTGCACCACGGACGGCGCGGCGAGCAGCTGCGCGGCGGGGAACAGCCGCAGCACCTCCTCGGCGCCGAAGTAGTGGTCCGGGTGCTGATGGGTGATCACGATCGCCAGCAGCTGGCGGCCCTTCCCGGCGATCCACTCGGCCAGCTCGCGGCCCGCCGAACGGGTCAGCTGGGCGTCCACCAGGATCGCCGTGCGCTCGCCCATGATCAGGCTGGAGGTGGCGAAGAACGCGGTCTCCGGACCGGTGAAGACGTCCACCTCCAGCGGGCGGACGGCCGGCGCGCCGCCCGCGCCGAGATGCGCTCCGCCGCCCTGGGCGGTCTCGTCGGGCGGTGACGCGGTCACGGCGGCTCCCTGGTCGGTTGCGGCGGCGGGCCGGACCGGCCCGATCCCCACCAGCCTGTCCGCAACACCCCGGCGACGCCGGGTAGGCGCGCCCAGGAGGGTGATCACTCCGGCGCCCGCCGAACGCCCTCGGCACCCGGTGGGGCGGCCATCGACGTCGGCTATTGTCGGTGGTCCCTCGGACCACGGCAGACCTGACGCGCACACACCTGGGAGTTCCTGATGGACCGGCTCCGCACCACCGTTCGCCCGTATGCCTGGGGCTCGGTGACGGCCATCCCCGAGCTGCTCGGGCAGGAGCCGACCGGTGAGCCGCAGGCCGAGCTGTGGATGGGCGCCCACCCCGGATCGCCGTCACTGGTCGACCGGGGCGACGGGCCGCAGCCGCTGGACCGGGTGATCGCCGCCGACCCGGTCGGCGAGCTCGGCGCCGCCGCGGTGGAGAAGTTCGGGCCGACCCTGCCGTTCCTGTTCAAGGTGCTCGCCGCCGCCGTCCCGCTCTCCATGCAGGCCCACCCGACGCTCGCCCAGGCCCGCGCCGGATTCGCCGCGGAGGAGGCCAGCGGCGTGCCGCTGGACGCGCCGCAGCGCAACTACAAGGACGCCAACCACAAGCCCGAGCTGATCTGCGCGCTGAGCGAGTTCGAGGGGCTGTGCGGCTTCCGCGAGCCCGCCGACGCGGCCGCCCTGATGGCGTCCCTGGCGGTGCCCGCGCTCGACCCGCTGATCGACCTGCTGCGCAGCAAGCCCGAGTCGGAGGCACTGGCCGGCGCGCTCGCCGAGATCCTCTCGATGACCGGCGAGCAGGCCGAGCGGACCGTCGCCGAGGTCGCCCGCGCCGTCACCGTCGCCGCCCCCGCCGACCCGACCGGCGCGCTGGCCGGCTACGCCTTCGCCGCCGCCGAACACCCCGGCGACACCGGGCTGCTCGCCGCCCTGCTGCTCAACCACATCGTGCTGCAGCCCGGCGAGGCGCTCTACCTCGGCGCCGGCGTCCCGCACGCCTACCTGCGCGGCACCGGCGTCGAGATCATGGCCAACTCCGACAACGTGCTGCGCTGCGGACTCACCCCCAAGCACGTCGACGTCCCCGAACTGCTCAAGGTGGTCGACTTCCACGCCACCCGGCCCGAGGTCCTGCGCCCCGAGCCCGCAGCCGACGGCGAACGCCACTACCCCGTCCCGATCGACGAGTTCCGGATCTCCCGGTACGACCTCACCGCCGACCGCCCGGTGCACCTGCCCGGCGACGCCCCGCAGATCCTGCTCTGCACCGCCGGCACCGTCCACCTCGCCGACGGAACACAGGAGTTGACCCTCTCCCCCGGCCAGTCCGCCTACCTTGCGGGCAACGGCGTCGCCACCACCGCGACCGGCCCGGGCACCGTCTTCCGCGCCACCGTCACCCTGGACTGACCCGCCTTCAGACCACCGGACGGGCCGCCTGGTACGCCAGTCGGCCCTCCGCACCGTCGCCGATCGCGGTCAGCACCTCGTCCAGCGCCAGGAACTCCTCCCAGCGCTCCCGCCCGCCGGCCTGCACCAGCACGGCCACCACCAGGTCCTCCAGCTCCGGCACCCGCTTGTTCTTCCACACCTTGTCGGCCAGGCTCACCAGCAGGTCCTCGACCCGCGTACCCGGGGCGTCCCACGAGGCGTGCCCCGCCGCGAACCGGGCCAGCTCCGGCGGTACCCCGGCGGCCAGCAGCAGGTCACGGCCGGCCGGCTCGTGCGCCGACTCCGGGCCGGAGAGCTCCGCCCGGTGCACCGCCTTCCCGATGTCGTGCGTCGCCGCCCCGAACAGCACCGCCGCCGGCTCGAACTCCAGCTCCGGACAGCGCCGTTGCACCCACGCCACCAGCTGCGCCGCCACGTCGTGCACCAGCCGCAGGTGCGCCACCAGCCGCGGCGGCGCAGCCGCCTCGGCCAGCAGCGCGGCGGCCCGCTCGGGCAGCGGGCGCAGCGCCGGTTCCGTCGACTCGTCCACGGTCGAACTCCCGTCTCTCGGTCACAGGATGCGACGGAGCCCCCGCGGACCGAGGTCCGCGGGGGCTCCCGAACTGATCGCGGATCAGCTCTTGTCGTAGAAGCCGAACATGTCGACGATCAGGTCGGTCTCGCCGAAGCTGACGTTCCAGAAGTCGACCAGGCCGGTGGTGCCGGTGTTCGCCTGCACCAGGTTGGGGACGGTGTCCCCGCGCTTCCAGTTCAGCGAGGACACGTTCGGCACCGGCGGCATGGTGGCGTAGTTGCCCTGGTAGGCCGCCTTGGTGTTCGGGTCCGGCGCGACGGAGAGGTGACCGTCGCCCGCGGTGTTGGTGACGGTCGCGTTCAGCGCCCAGCCGGTGATGTTCGAGTCCCAGGAGCCGAGGTCCAGCGGCACGTAGTCGAAGCCGCCGTAGTTGGCGTCGTACGCGTACAGCGGGTGGCCCCAGCTCGGGTCCCGGGTGTCGACCAGGCGGTCCGGGTTGACCGGGATGTAGGCGCTCTGGCTGTTCTGCGTGTAGTAGCCGACCACGTCGACGATCACGTCCGACGCCTTCCAGGCGCCGTTCTGGATCTGGATGCGGCCGTCCGCGCCGACCGGCACGATCACCGAGTTGGCCACGGTCTGGCCGACGGTGAAGTTGACGTTCGAGGCGGTGGGCAGGGACTGCCCGCTCGGGTACACCGTCAGGTGGCCGTCGCTGCCCGGGTTGGTGACGGTCACGTTCAGCGCCACCGCGGTGAACTTGCTGTCCGGCACCTGCGCGTTGGTCGGGATGGTCACCGGAACGGTGCCGTACGCGGCGACCTGGCCGCGCGGGGCGCCGGTGCCGTCACGGGTGTCCAGCAGGCGCTGCGGGTTGACCGGGGTGTAGCCGGAGGCCTGCGACTGGGTGAAGTACCCGGTCACGTCGGCGATCAGGTCGACGTTGCCCCAGCCGCCGTTGTACAGGTCGACGTAGCCGTTCGCCCCGACCGGCGCGATCACCAGGTTCGGAACCGTCTGGCCCGGCGCGTAGTTGAGGTTCGACGTGGTCGGACGGGCGTCGCCCTCGCCGTAGACGGTCACGTGGCCCGGAGTCTCCGGGTTGGTGACGGTGACGTTCAGCGCGACCGCGGTGACCCCGGCCGGGATGCCGCCGTTGCCCGCGATCTTGATCCGCGAGGTGCCGTAGGCCCCGACCTTGGCCGCGGGGGCGCCGGTGCCGTTACGGGTGTCCAGCAGACGGGTCGGGCCGTACGCGGTGTACGCGTTGCCCGCGGTCACCACGTTGAGGCCGCCGTTGACGGTGTTGGCGGCGCCGTCGGCCAGGCTGACGGAGATCGCGTAGCTGCCCAGGTGGGCGTAGGTGTGCGTCTGCTTGACCTCGGCGGTCGAGTAGATCGTCACCGGAGTGGTCGGGCTGCCGTCACCCCAGTTGATGGTGGCGGTGATCGGCCAGGTGTCGCTGGTGGCCGAGATGCTCAGCTCGATGCTGCGGGCGGTCGCCTGCACGGCGTGCAGCGAGGCACCCAGCGTGGCGTTGCCCACCGACAGCGCGCCGGCCTGCGGCTGCGCGTTCGGCTTGACGGACTGCTGCGCCGAGACCGACCCGCTGAAGGTCTGGAACTCGGGCTTCGGGGCCTGGACCGCAGCGTGCGCGCCGGCGGCCTTGGCGGAGGAGGGAGTTGAGTGCGAGTCGGCCGCTACGGCCTGGCTCGGGATGAACGCGAGACCGGCAGCAACGGCAGCGGCTCCCGCGAGAAAACGGCGATAAGACACCGACACCTCGTGAATAAAGTGATGATCCGATGAGAGGCTCGCTTAGCGTACAGATTCCGCCTTGCTCGAACAATCGCCTTTTTCCGAGCGCCGTATGACGCTTGGCCGAACGCCGACAAAATCTCCGACGGTCCGTCAGGTCACATCGCGGGTCATGTCGACAAAGCGTGAATAGTGGCCCTGGAAAGCGACGGTAATTGTCGCGGTGGGACCGTTTCGGTGCTTTGCGACGATGAGGTCCGCTTCGCCTGCCCGCGGCGACTCCTTCTCGTAGGCGTCCTCACGGTGCAGCAGGATGACCATGTCCGCGTCCTGCTCGATCGAGCCCGACTCACGCAGGTCGGAGACCATCGGCTTCTTGTCGGTGCGCTGCTCGGGACCACGGTTCAGCTGGGACAGCGCGATCACCGGGACCTCCAGCTCCTTCGCCAGCAGCTTCAGGTTCCGGGACATGTCCGACACCTCCTGCTGGCGGCTCTCCGCCCGCCGCGAGCCGCCCGACTGCATCAGCTGCAGGTAGTCGATGACCACCAGCCGCAGGTCGTTGCGCTGCTTCAGCCGCCGGCACTTCGCCCGGATCTCCATCATCGACAGGTTCGGCGAGTCGTCGATGTACAGCGGAGCCGCCGTCACCTCCGGCATCCGCCGCGCCACCCGGGTCCAGTCGTCGTCCGTCATGTTCCCCGACCGCATGTGGTGCAGCGCCACCCGCGCCTCCGCCGACAGCAAGCGCATCGCGATCTCGTTGCGCCCCATCTCGAGCGAGAAGATCACGCTCGGCAGGTTGTTGTGGATCGAACACGCCCGCGCGAAGTCCAGCGCCAGCGTGGAGTTGTGGGTCGGGACCATCGAACGGGTCGCCAGGTAGAGGTGGTCCGGGTTGTCGACCTCCACGCAGCGGACCGGCACGCTCTCGATCTCACGGACGTCCACGATGTAGCGCTGCGCCGACTTCGGAGTGGCCGGCCGCCGTCGCTCCGCGTGCGCCGCACGCTTGCGATCGAGCTCGAACACCTCGGTGGTGGGCGTGAAGGTGATCCGGTACAGGGTCGAGGTCTCGGCAGAGCGTCCGGCGACCGGCCTCGTCGCCATCCCGCAGCGGTAGCCGAGGCCGACCACCAGCTCGCGGAAGTCCTCAGCCAACCGGCGGTCGGTCACCGCGAACTGCACCGAGCCGGTCTTGGTCACCGTGCCGTCGGAATCCAGCAGCCCGGCCAGCAGCGCCCTGCGCTGCTCGACCGAGCCGCGCAGGTACGCCGCGGGGATGTGCTTGCTCCCGAGCACCCCGAGATCCCGCAGAACGGTCAGTAGGCTGCCGTGCCGCCGGGTGCACGCGTCACAGCGCGGCTCGGCGAACGGCGAGGCGCACGCACGGCCGCAGTCCACGCAGACGGTGGGCTGGACGGGCTCCGAGACCAGCCGCGCCCGGCCGCCGCACGAGCGACCGCAGGTGCGCACGTGGGCGAGCTTGGGCGTGAAGACGGCGCCGCAGACCACGCAGGACCGCTCGAAGGTGCTCGGCGGCTCCACCGCGTACCGGACCGCGTACGTCGGGGAGCCGTCGCCGACGGGCTTCAGGTCGAAGCCGTCCCGCGCGATCCGCTGAACCACCTCGGGGTCGGTCGTGGTGATCCGGGCCGCGTCGGTGTGACCGTCGCCCAGCCAGGCCCCGAGGGTGTACGGCGGAACGGGGAGCTCGCGCCGGGGCAGTTCGAGCGCGGCAGTGTTGCGTACCGAGTGGTTGCTGCGGCCGTCCGCCGAGGCGCAGCGCAGCGTCGCGGCGATCTCCTTGGTGGTCCGGATCCGGCCGACGCCGCCCGAGCGGCGTGCGGCGCGGGTCTCGGTGAGCCACTGGTGGTCCGCATCGGCGACCACCGAGGTGCCGTCGTCGAACACCACCTCGAAGCAGGGCCGCCCGGTCATCACCTCGGTGGCGGCCACCACCCGGGTCGGTCGGCCCTGGGCGTCGAGCAGCAGGTCTCCCGCGCGTACCGCGCCCATGGTGGTCCAGCCGTCCGGCGTCGGCAGCGGGGTGTCGAGGGCGAGGGCCTTACCCATGGCCGGGCGGGCGGCGATGACGATCATCTGGCCGGGGTGGAGGCCGTTGGTGAGGGCGTCGAAGTCGGCGAAGCCGGTGGGGACGCCGGACATCTGGCCGGAGCGGGAGCCGATCGCCTCGATCTCGTCGAGGGCGCCCTCCATGATGTCGGCGAGCGGGGCGTAGTCCTCGTTGGTGCGCTGCTCGGTGACGGCGTAGATCTCGGCCTGGGCGGCGTTGACGATGTCGTCGACGTCGCCCTCGGCGGCGTAGCCCATGCCGGCGATCCGGGTGCCGGCCTCGACCAGGCGGCGCAGGACCGCGCGTTCGTGGACGATCTCGGCGTAGTACTCGGCGTTGGCCGCGGTGGGGACCGAGTTGACCAGGGTGTGCAGGTAGGAGGCGCCGCCGACGCGGACGAGTTCGCCGCGCTTGGTGAGCTCGCCGGCCACGGTGATCGGGTCGGCGGGCTCGCCGCGCGCGTAGAGGTCGAGGATCGCGCCGTGGATCAGCTCGTGCGCGGGGCGGTAGTAGTCGGCGGGCTTGAGCACCTCGACCACGTCGGCGATGGCGTCCTTGGAGAGCAGCATGCCGCCGAGGACCGACTGCTCGGCCGCCAGGTCCTGCGGGGGGACCCGCTCGAAGCCCTCGCCGCCGAAGCCGCCCTCGCGGTCGCGGTCGCCGTCTCGGCCCGCCCGCTCACCCTTGGCCGGGAAGCGGTCGCCGCCCTTGCCGTCCCGCCGCTGGAAGCCGCCGGAGCCGCCCTGGCCGCCGCCTTGCCCACCGCCCTGGCCGCCCTGGCCATTCGAGCGGCGGGTGACCGGCAGGCGGTCTCCGGGGCCGTCCGGGAACGAGTCCAGCGGGAAGGCGTCGTCGGACGGCTGCCAGTCATCCTCCGGCGGCGGGGCGTCGTGGTCGTCGTACTGGGGGCCGGTCACGCGTCTTCCCCGATCAGCGAGTGGTGCGAGTTGGTGCGGGCCTGTCCGGTGGCGCACCCTCTTTCTTACGCCACCGAGCCGACAGTTCCGGCCGTGTGCGGGGCGGTGTCGCGCGGGCACCGTGGTCTGGTCCGGGGCCACGGTACGGGGGTCGGGCGGGTTCCTCCAAGGCGGTTATCCACAGGCCATGTGGATAAGTGTCCGAAGGCTGTGGAGAACCCCCGGAAAGCTGTGCACAACCCTGTGGACACCGTTGTGGATAACCACACGATCGCTCCGGTGTCAACTCGCTGACCTGCGAGTACTTCTTCGACGGGCTGTGCATGAGAAATTCTTCACACACCCGTGAGCGGAGCCGTTCAGGTGTTCGATCGGCCGTTCGAACGGGCGCTCATCCACAGGATCGGTAATAGATCGATGGGGCTAGTGCCTATTACCTGTGGATGAGTAGGCTGACCCCATGCCCTGGAGATCCACAGCAGCACCCGAACGCCGCCGCCACGACCGGGAGATCCTCGCCCTCGCCGTCCCGGCCTTCGGCGCCCTGGTCGCCGAACCGCTCTTCCTGATGGCCGACTCCGCCATCGTCGGACACCTCGGCACCGCCCAGCTGGCCGGCCTCGGCATCGCCTCCGCCGCGCTCACCACCGCCGCCGGGGTGTTCGTCTTCCTCGCCTACGCCACCACCGCCGCGGTCGCCCGCCGGATCGGCGCCGGCGACCGGCGGGCCGCCATCCAGCAGGGCATCGACGGCATCTGGCTGGCCCTGCTGCTCTCGGTCGGCGTGGTCGCCCTCACCCTGGCGCTCGCCCCGCAGGCCGCCCACCTGCTCGGCGCCTCCCCCACCGCCGCCCCGTACGCCGTCACCTACCTGCGGATCAGCGCGCTCGGGGTGCCGGCGATGCTGCTGGTGCTGGCCGCCACCGGCGTGCTGCGCGGGCTGCAGGACACCCGCACCCCGCTGCTGGTGGCGATCGGCGGCTTCAGCGCCAACCTGCTGCTCAACCTGGGCCTGGTCTACGGCGCCGGCCTGGGAGTGGCCGGCTCCGCCTGGGGCACCGTGATCGCGCAGACCGGGATGGCCGCGGCGTACGTCGCGGTGGTGGTCCGCGGCGCCCGCCGGGAGGGCGCGAGCCTGCGGCCGGACCGCACCGGGATCAAGGCCTCCGCCCGGGCCGGCGGCCCGCTGGTGGTGCGCACCATCAGCCTGCGCGCGGCGCTGCTGATCGCCACCGCGGTGGCCGCGAACCTCGGCGACGCCGAGGTGGCGGCCCATCAGATCACCATGACCATCTGGTCGTTCGTCGCCTTCGCGCTGGACGCCATCGCGATCGCCGGGCAGGCCATCATCGGCCGCTACCTGGGGGCGAGCGACCTGCCGGGCACCCGGGAGGCCACCCGGCGGATGGTCGAGTGGGGCATCGGCGCGGGCGTGCTGTTCGGCCTGCTGATGGTGCTGGCGCGGCCGCTGTACATCCCGCTGTTCACCGCCGACCCGGCCGTCCGGAGCCAGCTCGCCACGGTGCTGCTGCTGGCCGCGCTGACCCAGCCGGTCGGCGGACTGGTCTTCGTGCTGGACGGCGTGCTGATGGGCGCCGGCGACGGCGGCTACCTGGCCTGGGCGATGCTCGCCACCCTGCTGGTCTTCACCCCGGCCGCGCTGGCGGTGCCCGCGCTCGGCCTGGGCCTGGCCGGCCTGTGGTGGGCGATGAACCTGTTCATGCTGGCCCGCGCCGCCTTCCTGACCGGCCGGGTGCGCACCGGCCACTGGATGGTGACCGGCGCGGTGCGCGCCTGAGCACGGGCCTCGCCACGGGCACGACGAACCACCGGCACGACGAAGGGGCCGGACTCCCTGCGGAGTCCGACCCCTTCGTACTGGCTACTGCTTCGCTCAGGCGGCGACGACGTTGACGTCGAGGTTGGCCTGGACGTCACCGTGCAGCTTGACCGACACCTTGTGGGTGCCCACGGTCTTGATCGGCGAGGCGATCGCGACCGCGCGCTTGTCCACGACCGGGCCGTCGGCGGCCTTGATGGCGTCGACGACGTCGGCCTGGGTCACCGAGCCGAACAGGCGGCCGGCGTCGCCGGAGCGGACGGCCAGCTTGACCTGGAGGCCCTCGAGCTTCGCCTTGATCTCGTTGGCGGCCTCGAGGGTCTGGATGGCGTGGATCTTCCGGGCGCGACGGATGGCGTCGACGTCCTTCTGACCGCCCTTGGTCCAGCGGATGGCGAAGCCACGCGGGACCAGGTAGTTGCGGGCGTAGCCGTCCTTGACCTCGACGACCTCGCCGGCGCTGCCGAGGCCGGGGACCTCGTGAGTGAGGATGATCTTCATTCTTCGGTCACCCTCTCTTAGCGCGTGGTGGAGGTGTAGGGCAGCAGCGCCATCTCACGGCTGTTCTTCACGGCCGTGGCGACGTCACGCTGGTGCTGGGTGCAGTTGCCGGTGACCCGGCGGGCACGGATCTTGCCGCGGTCGGAAATGAACTTCCGCAGCAGGTTCGTGTCCTTGTAGTCAACGTAGTTGACCTTGTCCTTGCAGAAGACGCAAACCTTCTTCTTCGGCTTGCGAGCAGGCGGCTTCGCCATCGTGTGCTCCGTTTAGGTACGAAATCTGTCAGCGTTGCCGGGTCTTCGTGAAACCCGGCCCGCACCGCTTTAGAACGGGGGTTCCTCCGAGAAGCCGCCACCGGACGGGGCACCCCAGCCGCCGCCCTGCTGGCCGCCGGACGGGGCGCTGGACGCCCACGGGTCGTCGGACGGACCGGACTGGCCGCCACCGGAGTTTCCACCCCAGTTGCCGCCGCCCTGGCCGCCGCCGTAACCGCCGCCCTGCTGGCCGCCGCCACCGCCGAAGCCGCCGCCACCGCCCGGACCACCGGTCCGGTTGGCGCGGGTGACCTTGGCGGTCGCCGAGCGCAGGCTGGGGCCGACCTCATCGACCTCGACCTCGAAGACCGTCCGCTTCTCGCCTTCCTTGGTCTCGTAAGACCGCTGGCGCAGTCGGCCCTGCACGATGACGCGCATGCCGCGCTGCAGCGACTCGGCCACGTTCTCCGCCGGCTGACGCCAGACGTTGCACGTGAGGAAGAGGCTCTCGCCGTCCTTCCACTCGTTGGTCTGGCGGTCGAAGGTGCGCGGGGTGGACGCGATACGGAACTTCGCGACCGCCGCACCCGACGGGGTGAAGCGCAGCTCGGGGTCGTCGACGAGGTTGCCGACGAGGGTGATGACGGTCTCGCCTGCCATGTGGTGATGACCTCTCGGAAAGGAGTTCTGCGGTGCTCGTCAGCGATGTTTCACGTGAAACATGCGACGTGAGCGCTCCGGCGCGGACGCCGGAGTGGGCTCAGTGGGTGTCCGGGCGCAGGACCTTGGTCCGCAGAACCGACTCGCTCAGGCTGAGCTGGCGGTCGAGCTCCTTGACGACCTCGGGCGTGGCCTTGAGGTCGATGACCGAGTAGATGCCCTCGGACTGCTTGTTGATCTCGTACGCCAGGCGACGACGGCCCCAGGTGTCGATCTTCTCAACCTTGCCGCCGCCGGTGCGGACGACGTTGAGGAAGCTCTCGATCAGGGGGGAGACAGCTCGCTCTTCGACCGAGGGGTCGAGGATGACCATCACCTCGTAGTGACGCATGTGTAACCCACCTCCTTTGGACTCAACGGCCACGGTCTCTCCGTGGCAGGAGGGTTGTGCGCGTCGGCACCGGTGCCAGGGCATGCGGGCACGCCTCTACACCAGTACAGAGGTGCCAGCCTACCGGGTGACCCGACCGGCGGACAAAACACTTCGGTCCAGGGGTTGCCACCCGGAGCGAATCGGTCGCAATCTGGACAGAACGGCAAGCTTCCCTCCACTGGAGGTGGGTCCCATGGCGCAGACAGTCCACCGGCCGCCGCTGACGCTGAACACCGACGGGCACGCACATCCACGGGAGAACGCCCTGGTCGGCGTCACCGCGTTGCTCGGCCTGGTCGCCTTCGTCACCTCGTTCTTCCACAACCTGCATCTGCTGACCTCGTGGACCGGCCTGTTCGGCGTCATCGCCGGACTTGTCGGCCTGTTCTACTCGGTGACCACCGCCGAGCGGTTCGTGGTGGTGATCGGGCTGGGCGCGTCCGCGTTCGGCCTCTACCTCGGAGTGGCGCACGGCGGGCTGTTCGGGGGCGTGTGGTGAGCCCCGCGCGCGGCCACCGGTAGACCTCCGGGCCACCGAGCAACCCTTGGTGCCCTTCCCGCGTAATACCTGTGCGGCAGGTACGGGCGGGGAGGGCGCCGGCGCTTCCCGGCCCTCCGCCGATTCGCGGCCGAATCGGACCATTCGGGCGATAGGGTCAGGCCTTGACAAGGACTGACGAGGAGGAGCACCCAGCATGAGCCTGCGTCTGCGGACGATCACGCGTGAGGAACACCTGGCCTTCGTCCAGAGCCGCGCCTCGGCGAGCCACATGCAGGTGCCCTCCTGGGCGGACGTGAAGGCGGAGTGGCGCGCGGAGAGCCTGGGCTGGTTCGACCCCTCCGGTGAGATCGTCGGCGCCGGGCTGGTGCTCTACCGCCAACTGCCCAAGCTGAAGCGCTACCTGGCCTACCTGCCGGAGGGCCCGGTGATCGACTGGTTCGACAGGGACCTGGACGGTTGGCTGCAGCCGATGCTGGCGCACCTGAAGTCGCAGGGCGCGTTCTCGGTGAAGATGGGCCCGCCGGTGGTGGTCCGCCGCTGGGAGGCCGCCACCATCAAGGAGGCGATCGCCTCCAAGGAGGCCAAGCGGCTGCGCGACGTCGAGCCGGACTGGTACGAGCCGCGCGCCTTCGAGGTCTCCGACCGGCTGCGCAAGGCCGGCTGGCTGCAGGGCGAGGACGGCGGGGCCGGCTTCGGCGACGTGCAGCCCCGGTACGTCTTCCAGGTGCCGCTCGGCGGCCGCTCGCTGGACGACGTGCAGCGCGGCTTCAACCAGCTGTGGCGCCGCAACATCAAGAAGGCCGAGAAGAGCGGCGTCGAGGTGGTCCAGGGCGGCTACGAGGACCTCGCGGTCTTCCACAAGCTGTACGTGGTCACCGCCGAGCGCGACCACTTCACCCCCCGCCCCCTGGCCTACTTCCAGCGCATGTGGCAGGCGCTGACCGCCGAGGACCCCAACCGCATGCGGCTCTACCTCGCCTACCACGAGGGCGAGCCGCTGGCGGCCACCACGATGCTCACGGTCGGCGAGCACGTCTGGTACTCCTACGGCGCCTCGGCCAACCACAAGCGCGAGGTGAAGCCGTCCAACGCGATCCAGTGGCGGATGATCCGGGACTCCTACGCGCTCGGCGCGAGCCTCTACGACCTGCGCGGGATCAGCGACACCCTGGACGAGGACGACCCGCTGTACGGGCTGATCCAGTTCAAGCTCGGCACCGGTGGGCAGGCCGCCGAGTACCTCGGCGAGTGGGACTACCCGCTGAACAAGCTGCTGCACAAGGCGCTCGACCTCTACATGTCGCGCCGCTGACGCACCGTCACACCATTCGGGGAGAACGACGCATGACCTTGACGATGTACGTGGACACCGGCCGTTGGCGGGCGCACCAGCGCGGGCTGCTGGCGGAGTTCCCCGGGCTGGTACCGGTCGCCAAGGGCAACGGCTACGGCTTCGGCAACCGCCGGCTGGCGGCCGAGGCGGCCCGGCTGGGGACGCCGATGCTGGCGGTGGGCACGGCGGACGAGGCCGCCGAGGTCGCCGAGGACTTCCCCGGGGACCTGCTGGTACTCACCCCGTACCGGGTCGGTGAGGAGCCGCGGGAGCTGCCGCCGGAGCGGGTGGTGCGGACCGTGGCGCACGCCGAGGCGCTGGCCGCGCTGCCGTCCGGCAGCCGGGTGGTGGTGGAGTGCATGACCACGATGCGCCGGCACGGCATCGCCGTCGCGGACCTGGCCCGGCTGCCGGTCGGCGAGGTGCGGGTCGAGGGCTTCGCGCTGCACCTGCCGCTGGACCGCCCCGACGGCTCCGACCCGGTGGAGGAGGTCACCGGGTGGGTGCGGGCGATCGAGGCGGCCGGCCTGCCCACCGGGGCCGTCTACCTCAGCCACCTGGCCGCCAAGGACGTCACCCGGCTCGCCGAGCGCCACCCGCGGACGGTCTTCCGCTCCCGGATCGGCACCCGGCTGTGGCTCGGCGAGGTCGAGGCGCTCTCCTCGCGGGCCACCGTGCTGGACGTCACCCCGGTCGCCCGCGGCGAACGCTACGGCTACCGGCAGCACAAGGCCCCCTCCGACGGCCACCTGCTGGTGGTCACCGGCGGCACCGCGCACGGCGTCGGCCTGGAGGCGCCCAAGTACGTGCACGGGATGCTGCCCCGGGCCAAGGGCCTGGCCCGGGCCGGGCTGGCCACCGTCAACCGGACGCTCTCGCCGTACTCCTGGCGGGGCAAGCAGCTGTGGTTCGCCGAGCCGCCGCACATGCAGGCGTCGATCCTGTTCCTGCCGGGCGAGCTGAAGCCGCCCGCGATGGGTGACGAACTGCCGCTGAACGTCCGTCACACCACCACGCACTTCGACCGGGTGGCCGAGCGCTGAGCTAGCGCTTCGCCAGCGGGTCCGCGTCGGGGCTCGCGTCGGTGTCGGGGTCCGGGCCGAGGTCGGGGCCCAGCCAGTCCACCTCGCCGTGCGGGGCGTAGGCGGCGTAGCTCTCCTCCTCACGCAGCCGGCGGGCGGTGCCGATCACGAAGGTGTCCGGGGCGCCGTCCAGCACGCCGCCCGACGGGTCGTCACTTCCGTCCCAGCGCACCGGGTCGCGGTCCGGGAAGAGGATGTCGCGGACCACCAGGTAGCAGATGTACAGAGTGCCGATCAGGTGCAGGGCGATCGCGAAGTGGTACCACTCCTGGTCGATGCCGTGCTGCTTGGAGTCGCCGGAGTAGGCCAGGTAGGACCAGACGCCGAGGAAGTACAGCACCTCGCAGGCCTGCCAGATCAGGAAGTCCCGCCAGCGGGGGCGGGCCAGGGCGGCGAGCGGGATCAGCCAGAGCACGTACTGCGGCGAGTAGACCTTGTTGGTGAGCACGAAGGCCGCGACCACCAGGAAGGCCAGCTGGGCGAAGCGCGGGCGGCGCGGGGCGCTGAGCGCCAGCCAGCCGATCGCCAGGCAGCTGAGCACCAGCAGGCCGGCGATCCAGGTGTTCAGGGTGGACAGCTGGGCGTTGCGGACCTGCATGAGGATCAGCCAGAACGAGCCGAAGTCCTCCTTGCGGGTCTGGCTGAAGGTGTAGAAGGTCGCCCAGCCCTGCCAGTTGGCGATCATGATCGGCAGGTCGACCAGCAGCCAGGCGCCGGCCGCGCCGCCGAAGGCCAGGCCGAACTCCTTCCACCTGCCCGAGCGCCAGCACAGGATCAGCAGCGGCCCGAGCAGCAGCACCGGGTACAGCTTGGCGGCGGTGGCCAGGCCGATGAAGACGCCCGCCCAGAGCGGCTTGGAGCCCGACCAGAAGGCCATCGCCACCGCGGCCAGCGCGACCGCCAGCAGGTCCCAGTTGATGGTCGCGTTCAGCGCCAGGCAGGGTGCCAGGGCGAACAGCAGCGCGTCCCACGGGCGGCGGCGCTGGGTGCGCGAGACGGCGACCACCGCGACCACCGCACAGATCATCAGCATTCCGGCGTTGACCAGCCAGAACCACTGCTCACGGCCCATCATCTCGCCGTTCGGCGTGGTCAACCACGCCGCGACCTGCATGAACAGGCCGGTCAGCACCGGGTACTCCAGGTACTTCATGTCCGGCGAGCCCTGCGGGATCGGGTCCAGGTACGGGTGCCGGCCGTCGGCGAAGCCGCGCCCCGAGAACAGGTGCGGGATGTCGCTGTAACAGGCGTGCGTGTACTGGGTGGTGGCGCCGTGGAACCAGCCGTCGGTGTAGCACGGCGCCTTCTGGAACAGGCCCAGCAGGTAGGTGGCGATGACGGCCAGCGCCAGGAACTTGGCCGGCGTCCACCAGGACACCCCGAGCAGCGCCCGGCGCCCCGGCGGGCCGCCGAACAGCTCGCTGCCGGCCGCCGAGACCGGGTCCTCGTCCGCGGGGACGACCACGGTATCGGGCAGCGGGCCCTCGGCCGGGGCCGGGCCGGCCGCGGAGGTCTCGTCACGCAGGCTGGACGTCATGGCGCACATACTGCCGCACCGTCCGCCACAACCGAAGAGGGGCACGGGATTGCTCTCGCAGTCCGGTGCCCCTCTGTCGGGATCGTCCCCTTACGGCCTCCGTCAGCCGGCCGGGGGCAGGCCGCTGGCGCTGTCGCTCGGACTGCTCGTCGGCGACTTGCTGGGCTTGCCGGACTTGCTCGGGCTCGGGTTCGGGCAGAGCGGGCCGAGGAAGCAGCTCTGGCTGCTGCTCGGGCTCGGGCTGCTGCTCGGCTCGGCGGTGAGCGTCGGCGACGGGCCCACGGTCGCGGTCGGCTGGTCGGTCGGGCCGGTGGAGGCCGACGCGGAGGCCGAGGCGGACGCGCTGGCCGGAGCACCGGAGGAGTCGACCTGCTGGCCCCACGGCTCGGGGGCCGGGAAGTCCTTCACCGGCTGGTCCTTCAGCGCCACCTTCATGTAGCGGGTGAAGATGTCGGTCGGGAAGTCACCACCGTGCACGGACTCGTGGCCCGCGGTGCCGTTCAGCGAGAGCAGACCGGGCTTGCCCGCCTCCTCGCGCCACATACCGACCGAGGTGGCCAGCTGCGGGGTGTAGCCCACCCACCAGGCCGAGGTACCGGCGTCGGTGGTACCGGTCTTGCCGGCCACCGGGCGGCCCAGCGCGTTGGTCTTGTTACCGGTGCCGTTCTTGGCCACGTTCTCCAGCACGTCGGTGATGTTGTCGGCGACCGCCTGGTCCAGCGGCTGCTTCGGCGCGGACTTGGTGAACGCCGGCTGCTCCGCGCCGTTGTAGACCAGCTTGGCCACCGAGTACGGGTCGTTCTGCTGCCCGCGGGCGGCGAACACCGAGTAGGCCGAGGCCATCCGGATCGCGCTCGGGTGCGAGGTGCCGAGCGGGTAGGTGATGGTCGAGGAGGGCTCCAGGCTCTCCTTCTTCAGGCCGAGGCTGAGCACCATCTTCTCGACGTTGGCACCGCCCACGTCCTGGCCGAGCTGGACGAACGGCACGTTGTACGACCACTGCATGGCCTTCTTCAGCGAGACGTAGCCGGGCGTGCCCGGGCTGTCGTTGCGCTGCTTGTAGGGCTTGCCGTCGTCGCCGGTGAGCGGGGTGCCGTTCTTCGAGTAGATCGGCGACAGGTTGTTCGCCAGGTACAGCGACTCGGGGTTGATCTGGGTCGGCTTGCCGTCGGGGCCGCTCTTGGTCAGCACGCCGTTCTGCATCGCGGTGGCCAGCACGAAGGGCTTGAAGGTCGAGCCGACCGGGACCTTGGAGTCCGCGTTGTTGCTGTAGTGGCCGTTCTCGATGCCGTCGCCGCCGTAGATCGCGACGATCGCGCCGTCACCGGGCACCACCGAGGCGGCGCCGACCTGGACGTTGGTGTCGGCCGGGCGCTTGTCCGGGTGCAGCGACTCGGTCTTGACCTGGTCCACCGCGGCCTTCAGCGCGTCCACCTTGTCCTTCTGGAAGGTGGTGTAGATCTGGTAGCCGCCGCGGCCGAGCTTCGCGTCGGTGATCGTCGGGTCCTTGGTCATGATGAACTGGTTGACGGTGTCCACCAGGTAGGAGACCTCGCCGTTCATGCTGGCCGGGGCCTTCGGCTTGATCGGCTCCGGGAAGTCGGTGCACTTGGCGCGCTGCTCCGGGGTGAGCGCCTTGGTGATCACCATCCGGTCCAGGATCCACTTCCAGCGGGCCACCATGCGGTCGTGGTTGGCCTGGTTCAGGGTCGGGTCGTAGAGGCCCGCGCCCTTCAACAGGCCGGCCAGCATGGCGCCCTGACAGGCGTTCACGTCCTTGGCGTCCACGCCGTAGTACGCCTGGGCGGCGGCCTGGATACCGGTCGAGCCGCGGCCGAACCAGCTGGTGTTCAGGTAGCCCTTGAGGATGTCGTCCTTGCTCTGCGACCCGTTGATCTTCAGGGTGATGAAGAACTCCTTCAGCTTTCGCGTCAGGGTCTGGTCCTGGGACAGGTAGACGTTCTTCACGTACTGCTGGGTGATGGTCGAACCACCCTGGGTCTCACCGCCGGTGGCCATGTTGTACACGGCGCGGGCGATGCCCTTGGGGTCGATGCCGCTGTCGGTGCGGAAGGTCTCGTTCTCCGCGGCGATCACCGCGTCCTGGGCCTCGCGGCTTATCCCGGAGAGCTCCACCAACTGCCGGTTGGTGTCGCCCTTGCGGGCCATCTCGGTGCCGTCGGCCCAGTAGTAGATGTTGTTCTGGTCGTGGATCGCGTCCTTCGCGTTCGGCACCGTGACCAGCGCGTACGCGGTGCCGACCGCGGCCACGCCGCCGCCGAAGAACACCAGGAAGAGGCTCAGCACCAGCTTCCAGGAGGGCACCCAGCGCTTCCAGCCCTCCCGGCCGAACCGCGGGTAGTCGATGAAGCGCTTCTTGCCCGGCTTGCCGCCGCGCCCACCGGACCTGCCGTCCGACGGACCGCCCGAGCCGCCGGGGCCGCCGGGGCCGCTGCCACCGGCGCCGCCGGCACCGCCCTTGCGGCCCTGCTTGCGCATCTCGGCGCGGGTCAGCCGGGGCTGCTGCGCGGTCGCCCGCGTCGTGCGCCGACCTCCGCCGCCCGAGGCGAGCTCGTCGCGGCCCGTGCCGGGCGCGGCCCCGGGTGCGTAGTCGGGTGCGCCCTCGACCGGGCTGCCGTAGGCATACGGACGCCCGCTGTCGGCTCGCCGGGGCGGCGGCTGCTGTCCGCCCCCGGGATTGGCCGACCTACGCCGGTGTTCGCTCATCTCTCAGCAGCTCCTCGGTCAGGGTGCACAGCCGAAAGAGTACGGCGATCTGAAAGGTGGTCAATCGGGCATTGATGACCAATCAGGACGAAACGACCGCAGATCATTACACGCCCGTTGCTCAAAGCGCTTGTGATCGTGGTTACGCGTGCCCCCCTTGCCCCTTCCGTGACCCAGGGTTACTGTTGCCGATATATCGAGCCGATACATCGGCGCGATGCATCGATCCGGGACACTCCCATCGGAAGGAGAAGGCGGCATGAGTCGACGCTCCGGCGTGCTCGAGTTCGCCGTCCTCGGCCTGCTGCACGACGCGCCGATGCACGGCTACGAGCTGCGCAAGCGGCTGAACGTGCTGCTGGGCTCCTTCCGGGCCTTCTCCTACGGCACGCTCTACCCGTGCCTGAAGAACCTGGTCGCCCAGGGCTTCCTGGTCGAGGACAACCCGGACGTCGAGTACGTCCCGGCCACCGCGCTCAACGGCAAGCGGTCGAAGATCGTCTACCGGCTCTCCCCGGAGGGCAAGGAGCGCTTCGAGGAACTGCTCGCCGACACCGGCCCGGAGGCGTGGGAGGACGAGCACTTCGGCGTCCGCTTCGCCTTCTTCGGCCAGACCGACCGGGCCGTGCGGATGCGGGTGCTGGAAGGCCGGCGCAGCCGGCTGGAGGAGCGCCTGGAGCGGATGCGCAGCTCGATCACCCGCACCCGCGAGCGGTTCGACGACTACACCCTCGAACTCCAGCGGCACGGCCTCGAATCGGTGGAGCGCGAGGTCCGCTGGCTCAACGAGCTGATCGAGACCGAGCGGGCCACCAGAACCGGACGCGCACCCGCGTCCCCCCAAACTTCGGACGGCCGTGGCCAGGCCGCCGGGTCCTCGGACCCGCCGGGGCCACCGCACGACCGCCCGGGGCGCTCCTGACGGAGCGCTGCGCTCCGCGTCGGCCCCGGGCCGTCCGCGAGAGGTGAGGGCGCTCCGTGCGCCCGACAGACAGTCAGAACAGATGTGGAACCGAGGTGCCGCCACAGCACGGCGGATCTCATGAGATTCAGGGAGCAACCGGAATGGGTTCGGTTCGCGTAGCCATCGTCGGCGTGGGCAACTGCGCCGCCTCGCTGGTGCAGGGTGTCGAGTACTACAAGGACGCCGACCCGGCCGGTAAGGTCCCGGGCCTGATGCACGTGCAGTTCGGCGACTACCACGTCCGCGACGTCGAGTTCGTCGCCGCGTTCGACGTCGACGCCAAGAAGGTCGGCTTCGACCTGGCCGACGCCATCGGCAACAGCGAGAACAACACCATCAAGATCTGCGACGTGCCGCCGACCGGCGTCACCGTGCAGCGCGGCCACACCCTCGACGGCCTCGGCAAGTACTACCGGGAGACCATCGAGGAGTCCGACGAGGCCCCGGTCGACATGGTCCAGGTCCTGAAGGACCGCCAGGTCGACGTCCTGGTCTGCTACCTGCCGGTGGGCTCCGAGGCCGCCGCCAAGTTCTACGCCCAGTGCGCCATCGACGCCAAGGTCGCCTTCGTGAACGCCCTCCCGGTGTTCATCGCCGGCACCAAGGAGTGGGCCGACAAGTTCACCGAGGCCGGTGTCCCGATCGTCGGCGACGACATCAAGTCCCAGGTCGGCGCGACCATCACCCACCGCGTGATGGCCAAGCTGTTCGAGGACCGCGGTGTCATCCTCGAGCGCACCATGCAGCTGAACGTCGGCGGCAACATGGACTTCAAGAACATGCTCGAGCGCGAGCGCCTGGAGTCCAAGAAGATCTCCAAGACCCAGGCCGTCACCTCGCAGATCCGCGACCGCGAGCTGGGCGCCAAGAACGTCCACATCGGCCCGTCCGACTACGTGGCGTGGCTCGACGACCGCAAGTGGGCGTACGTCCGCCTCGAGGGCCGCGCGTTCGGCGACGTCCCGCTGAACCTCGAGTACAAGCTCGAGGTCTGGGACTCCCCGAACTCGGCCGGTGTCATCATCGACGCCGTGCGCGCCGCGAAGATCGCCAAGGACCGCGGCATCGGCGGCCCGATCCTCTCCGCGTCCTCGTACTTCATGAAGTCCCCGCCGGTGCAGTACTTCGACGACGAGGCCAAGGAGAACGTCGAGAAGTTCATCCGTGGCGAGGTCGAGCGCTGAGCTGAGCAGCTGACAGGCTGATCGCTCGTCAGGAGGGCCGTTTCCGTGGTGCGCCACGGGGACGGCCCTCCTGCCGTTTCTCTCGCTACGACCAGGTGGCGCGCCAGGTGATCGGTCCGACGACGCCGTCCACCGCCAGGCCGTGGCGCTGCTGGAACGCCCGGCACACGCCCGCCGAGGCGGGCCCGTACCAGCCGTCCACGTCGATCGCCCAGCCGCGCATCGACATCTTCTGCTGCCACATCCGCACGTCGTCGCCGTGCAGCATCGGCGACTGCACCCGCAGGTACCGCCAGGGCCAGGTCGGCACGCCGGGCACCGGTGTCGTCGCCTGGCCCGACGTCCGCGCCGCCGGCACCCCGCCCAGCGCCGGGTCCGCCGACACCGTCCCCTCGGGGTACGCCGGGACCCCGTACCCGTACGGCGACCCGGGACCGCGCCGCGGCCGGGACTTCAGGTAGACCCCGTCGCCCTCGGCCGTTCCGTTGTCATTGGTGTTGTGGGTGGGGATGAAGTCGTCGGTGACGAACAGGTGGGAGGGTGCGGAGACGGCGATGCACTGCACCTCCTCGTCGCGCAGGTACTCGACCGAGACCACCGTGCGCGCCCAGGCCGCGTCCCGCGGGACGAAGCACGCGGCCTTGTCGGGCAGGCGGAACGGGTTGAGGCGCGGCATGTCGACGTTCCGGACCCGCGAGGCGTCCTCGTCCAGCACGGCCCGGCCGCCGAGCGACCGGACGATCTCCTGGACGTCCAGGGCGAGTTGGCGGGAGTCTGCGGCGAAGTCGATCCGTCCCTGCTCGTCGATCCGGCCGGCGGCGTCCATCAGCCCCTGGAGCAGGGCCAGGCGCTCCTTGATCCCGGCCTTCCGGTAGCGCTCCGGGAGGAACGTCCGCTCCGCGGTGGCACCGCGGAGGCCGAGCGCGTCCAGGGCGGTGTCGGTGACCGGCGCACCGCCCTCGCTCGTTGCGCCGCCCCCGAGGAGACGGCCCAGCAGGTAGGGGTCCACCGGCAGGGGCTCGCCGGTCTGCTGGTACTCGACGGGTTCCAACAGGGGGACGCGAACCGGGTGGTGAGGGCGGGCGACCAGGTCGGCCAACTCGAGGGTGGTGACCACCCGGGGCTGGGCATCGCCTTCGGTCTCGACCTGCCACAGGTGTTCGTTGCAGGCCTCGGCCGACGAGCCGTCCTGGAGCGTGATCCGGTGGACCGGCCGGACGCCCTTGGGGTGCACGCCGGTGACGTGGGAAAGCTGCCCCGCGGGATCGATCAGCGGGTCACCGACCCGCAGGTCGCCCATCCGCCGGAAGCCGCCGGGGGTGAGGACGCCCGCGTGCAGCGGGAGGGCGTTGCCCTCGACGGTGTGGATGGTGTCGGCGTCGTAGGCGACCACGATGCCGGTGTGGGTGCCGCCGTCGGGGCCCAGGTAGAAGGGGCCGCCGAGGACGGGGTAGTCGGTCCAGCGGCCGTGGTTGCGCCACCAGGCGACGGCGGTGAGGCAGGAGGCCGTCATCGGCCAGAGGGTGTCCATGCCGGTGCGGTGGGCGGCCCAGGCTTCGAAGACGGCGCACCAGGGCTGGCCGTCGGACCATTCCAGACCGGGGGTTTCGGTGGAGTAGCGCTGGTGGTTGTTCCAGGTGCCGTCGGGGTCGCGGCCTTCGTGGACGCCGACCTGGCCGAGCAGCAGGGCGGTGAACTCGTCTCTCATGGGAGCCTCCCGTTGCGAGGGTGCGATGGTTCCTCCCGGGATGGGTCAACGACCGTACGGCGGGGAGGACATCGGCGACAGGGGGCGCGCGGGGGGCATTTGGTCGCTCGGCGTTGGCAGATGTTTCACGTGAAACATCACTGCCCCTCATGGCACCCTTGGCGGGTGATCACCGAACGGCCCCCACAGGAGGCCAGCCTCCTCGGGCTGCTGAGCGGCTCCGGCTTCCGGAAGCTGCTGACGGTCCGTCTGCTCTCGCAGCTGTCCGACGGCGTCTTCCAGGTCTCGCTGGCGGCGTACGTGATCTTCTCGCCGGAGCGTCAGTCCTCCCCCGCGGACATCGCCGCGGTGCTGGCGGTGATGCTGCTGCCGTTCTCCGCGGTCGGGCCGTTCGCCGGCGTGCTGCTGGACCGTTGGCGGCGGCAGCGGGTGCTGCTGGTGGGCAACCTGGCGCGGTTCGGGCTGGGCCTGGTGACGGCGGCGCTGCTGCTCGGCCGGGCCCCGGAGTGGCTGTTCTTCGCGGCGGCGCTGCTGGTGACCGCGCTCAACCGCTTCATCCTGGCGGGCCTGTCCGCCGCGCTGCCCCGGGTGGTGGCCTCCGCGGACCTGGTCACCGCCAACGCGCTCTCCCCCACCCTCGGCACGGTCGCCGCGGCCAGCGGCGGCCTGGTGGGCTTCCTGGTGCACCAGTTGCTGCCGCCCGGCCGGCACGCCGACGCGCTGCTGGTGACCGTGGCCGCGCTGCTCTACCTGTCCGCTGCGCTGGCCGCCCAGCGGATCGCCCCGGACCAGCTCGGCCCCGAGCAGAGTGGTGAACTCCCCTCCCTGGGCGTCGCGTTGAGCGCGGCCTGGGCGGACCTGCGGGCGGGCGTCCAGCACCTGGTGCGGGACTGCCGTCCGGCGGTGCACGCGCTGGCCGCGGTCACCCTGGCGCGGTTCTGCTACGGGGTGCTGATCGTGGTGGTGCTGATGCTCTCCCGGTACACCTTCAACAGCGCGGACGACAGCAAGGCCGGACTGGCCAGCCTCGGCCTGGCGGTCGGGATGTCCGCGGCGGGCTTCTTCCTGGCCGCGCTGGTCAGCCCCTGGTGCACCCGCCGGCTGGGCCTGCCCGGCTGGATGGCCACCTGCCTGGCCGCCGCCGCGGTCTTCGTCCCCGCACTCGGGCTGCCGTTCCGCGAGATCCCGGCGATGATCGCGGCACTGCTGCTCGGCCTGGTCACCCAGGGCACCAAGATCTGCGCGGACACCCTCGTCCAGGAGTCGGTGGAGGACGACTACCGCGGCCGGGTCTTCGCCATCTACGACGTGCTGGTGAACGTCGGCTTCGTGGCCGCCGCCGCGGTCACCGCCCTGGTGCTGCCGCTGAACGGCCGCTCGGTCCCGGTGGTGGTCGGCCTCGCCGTGCTCTACGCGCTCGGCGCCGCGCTCTACTACCGCGCCGCCCGCCGCGACTGACGGAGCGTCGGGGCCCTCGACCGCCGGGGGCCGGCGGAACCCCGCCCGCTAGGGTACGTGGGCGCACGGCACCGCGACCGACGCCCCGGGGGGACCAGATGAGCACACCGCAGCCGCCGTACGGCTACCAGCAGCCCGTGATCACCGAGCAGGCCCGGCGCAAGGGCAACTGGATGTTCCGGATCGCCGTGGCGCTGCTGGTGCTGGCCGTCCCGCTCGGGCTGTGGTCGTACCTCCACAGCCCGCGGATCGCCGTCCCCGGCGACTGCACGACCGGCGGCACGCCCCCGAAGCTCACCGCCTGCTCCTCCGCCACGGCCGAGTACCGGGTGACGCAGCGCGCCAACAACGACACGCTGCTGTCGTACAGCTGCCCCAAGGGCACCACCCGGACCTACCGCGGCAAGTACCGCAAGCACTTCCGCAGCTACCGGTACGTGCTCTGCCTCGCGCCGGTCGCCAAGCACTGACGGCGGGTCACCCGCCGGCCGCGCTCAGTCCTGCGGCTGCTGCGCCCACCACTTGCGGAGCTCGGCCACCGCGTCCTCGTGCGGCATCGGGCCGTGCTCCAGGCGCAGTTCGAGCAGGTGCCGGTAGGCGCGGCCGACCGCCGGGCCGGGGCGCAGGTCGAGCAGCCGCATGATCTCGTTGCCGTCCAGCGCGGGCCGGATCGCGTCCAGCTCCTCCTGGGCCTTCAGGCTGGCGATCCGCTCCTCGAGCGAGTCGTAGGTGCGGGCCAGCGCGGCGGCCTTGCGCTTGTTGCGGGTGGTGCAGTCGGAGCGGGTCAGCTTGTGCAGCCGCTCCAGCAGCGGGCCGGCGTCGGCGACGTAGCGGCGCACCGCGGAGTCGGTCCACTCGCCGCCGCCGTAGCCGTGGAAGCGCAGGTGCAGCTCGACCAGCTGCGAGACCTCCTCGGTGAGCTCCTTGGAGTACTTCAGCTCGCGCATCCGCTTGCGGGTCATCTTCGCGCCGACCACCTCGTGGTGGTGGAACGAGACCCGGCCGTCCGCCTCGAACCTGCGGGTGCGCGGCTTGCCGATGTCGTGCAGCAGCGCGGCGAGCCGCAGCACCAGGTCGGGGCCCTCGGTCTCCAGCGCGATGGCTTGCTCCAGGACGGTCAGCGAGTGCTCGTAGACGTCCTTGTGCCGGTGGTGTTCGTCGCTCTCCAGCCGCAGCGCGGGCAGCTCGGGCAGCACGTGGTCGGCCAGGCCGGTCTCCACCAGCAGCCGCAGGCCCTTGACCGGGTGGGCGGCGAGCAGCAGCTTGTTCAGCTCGGCCTGGATCCGCTCGGCGGAGACGATGGTGATCCGCTCGGCCATCGCGGTCATCGCGGCGACCACCTCGGGCGCCGGCTCGAAGTCCAGCTGGGCCGCGAACCGGGCGGCCCGCATCATCCGCAGCGGGTCGTCGGAGAAGGACTCCTCGGGGGTGGCGGGGGTGCGCAGCACCCGGGCCTCCAGGTCGTCCAGGCCGTGGTGCGGGTCGACGAAGCCGCGGCCGGGCAGGTCGACGGCCATCGCGTTGACCGTGAAGTCGCGGCGGACCAGGTCCTGCTCGATCGAGTCGCCGTAGCTGACCTCGGGCTTGCGCGAGGAGCGGTCGTACGCCTCGCTGCGGTAGGTGGTGATCTCGATCAGGAACGAGCCGTCGGCGGTGTCCTTGCGCGCGCCGACGGTGCCGAAGGCGATGCCCACGTCCCACACCGCGTCGGCCCAGCCCTTGACCAGCTTGAGGATCTCCTGCGGGCGGGCGTCGGTGGTGAAGTCCAGGTCGTTGCCGAGCCGGCCGAGCAGGGCGTCCCGGACCGAGCCGCCGACCAGGGCCAGGCGGTGGCCCTGCGCCTCGAAGCGGCGGGCGATCTCGTCGGCGACCGGGGAGACCCGCAGCAGCTCCTGCAGGCCGCAGGTCTGCGCCTCGGTCAGCCCCGGCAGGGCGGTCGGGTCGGCGGAGCTGGAATGATTGGCGCTGGACGCGTTGGCAGTGGACACGGCTCACAAGGGTACGTGCCCGCCCTCCCCCACCGCTTTCCCCTTTTGCACCACCGGACAGCTACCGGCCCGCAACACTGCGGCCCGGTCGGCGTCGTTACCATGCGGGGAACGCTCCTTCGGGGGTCGGCGACCGCCGGGCGGCCGCGGCGGTGCGTGGAGTGAACGAGACGATCGGGAACGGCGAGGGCGCGCGTGGACGAGCGGACCGGGCGAGACGCGGCGAGGACCGCGTCCCGCGGACGGCGGACGGGTCGACTGGCCAGGAGTGCCGCCGCCCTGCTGGCAGGCGGGCTGCTCACGGCCGTCTCCGCCTCCCCGGCGCTCGCCGAGCGCGGCACCCTGCTGGCCGCCGCCCCCGAGTACCCGGCGACGGTGGAGATCACCACCGTCTCGCCGCAGGTCGCCACCGACACCAGCACCGTCACGATCACCGGCAAGGTGGCCAACACCGGTTCGTCGACGCTGAAGTCGCCGACCGTCGCGGTCCGTGCGCCGATGCAGGTCAAGCCGCTGGGCACCCGCAGCGAGATCGGCCTGGTGGCGTCCCGGACCACGCCGAGCGGCCAGGACGGCATCGACCTGCAGAACCCGGTCCAGGACGTCGGCGACCTCCCGCCCGGCAAGAGCGCCGACTTCACCCTGTCGGTGCCGGTCTCCGCGCTGAAGGCCAAGGACACCGGCGCGTACGAGCTGGCGGTCGACGTCTGGGGCACCACCGGCAGCGAGAAGGGGCACCCGCTGGGCATCGCCCGCACGTTCCTGCCGGTGCAGGGCAAGGCCACCGCCAAGGCCTCGCAGATCTCGGTGGTCTGGCCGCTCACCCACGCCCCGGTACTGGTCGCCCAGACCATGCCGGACAACGACCAGATGCCGGTGCTGCGCGACGACAGCCTGGCCGGTGAGCTGACCGGCGACGGCCGGCTCAACCAGCTGGTCGACATCGGCGGCACGATGACCGGCCTCACCTGGGCGATCGACCCGGACCTGCTGGACACCGTGTACGCGATGACCAAGCCGTACCGGGTCCAGAAGCCCGGCACCTCCGGCGAGTCCGCGCGCGAGGAGAACACCGTCCCCGGCACCGGCCACGACGCGGCGGTGGCCTGGCTGGCGAAGCTCCGGCAGGCGGTCGGCAAGGCCGAGACCGAGGTGGTCTCGCTTCCGTACGCCGACCCGGACCTGGCGTCGATCGCGCACCACGGCACCGACCAGTCCGGGATGGACACCGCGCTGCGCAAGGCGGTGACGGCGGGCCAGGTGACCACCGAGGCGCGGCTGTCGGTGGACGCCCACTCGGAGGTGGCCTGGCCGTACCAGGGCTGGCTGGACCAGAAGACCGCGGCGGTGGCGGGCGCGTCCGGCGGCCGGGTGGTGCTGGTCAACGGCGCTTCGATGCCCGAGTCGGAGAAGCTCTCCTACACCCCGAACGCGGCCCGGCCGATCGGCAACGGGCAGACCGCGGTGGTCGCCGACGCCACCCTCTCCGAGCTGTTCCAGGGCGACCTGGGCACCCCGCGCGACCGTACCGCGGCCGAGCAGCGCTTCCTCGCCGAGACCCTGGCGATCGCCCACCAGGCGCCCGAGCAGCCGCGCACGGTGCTGGTGCTGCCGCCCCGCTCGCTGACCACCGGCACCGCCACCGCGCTGCGCGACTCGATGGCGCAGGCCGTTGCGGGCGGCTGGGCGGGTGCCGCGGTGCTCGACAGGGTGGTCGGCACGCAGCCCGACGCGAGCGCCAACGGCGCCGTCCCGGACGGCTACCCGCGGGAGCTGGCGGCCTCCGAGCTGTCCTCCGACGAGCTCGCCGCGACCATGCAGCTGCAGAACGGCGTGGATCAGCTGATGATGATCCTCACCCAGCCGCAGCGGGTCCGCGGGCCGTTCAGCGCGGCGATGGTGCGCTCGCTGTCCACCGAGTGGCGCGACCAGCCGAAGGTCGGCACCGACTACCGCACCGGCGTGCGGCAGTACCTGGACAACCTGAAGGCCGCGGTCCGGGTGCCCACCAAGAGCGTGGTGACCCTGCCGGGTGACAACGCGACGCTGCTGATCAGCGTGAAGAACGACCTGACCCAGGCGGTCGGCAACCTGGAGCTGCGGCTGGTCTCCACCCAGCCCAACCGCCTGAACGTCGGCGCACCGCAGCCCGTGGTGCTGGACGCCACCACCGCCCGCACCTTCCGCTTCCCCGCCGAGGCGCAGGTCAACGGCCCGGTCCAGGTCACCGCCGAGCTGTGGACCACCGGCCCGGACGCGCAGCGCTACGGCGAGCCGGTGACCTTCACCGTCGAGGTCACCTCGGTGGCCAGCGGCGTGACCTACGTGATCGTCTGCGGCACCGTGCTGATGGCGCTCGCCGGGGTCCGGTTCTACCTGCAGCGCAAGAAGCGCAAGGCGGCCGGCGAGGCCGACGAGGACCCGGACCGCCCGCTGGAGGGCGACGGGGAGGCCCCCGAGGGGCCGGACGCCGACGCGGAGCCGTCCTCGGACGCCGGTGCCGACGATCGGGTCCCGGGTGATGAGAAGGTGGGGCACTAGGCCGTCCCACCCCCGGGCGCCCACCCCTCTGACTGTGGATTGGTGGCATGAACGAGCGGAGCGAGCGAGCAGCACAGGACCAGGGAGGCCGGCCCCAGGACCGCGCGAGCGGTCCACGCTCCGCCGCCGCCCCCGCCGAACCCGCCGCCGACTGGTACGTCGCCGACACCTACGCCCGTGACCCGTACGCCGCCGAGACGTACGGCGGCGGCCCGGACCCGTACGGCGCGCCGGCCGAGCCCGAGGGCGCGGCCGCGGTGCCCGGCCAGCCGCAGCGCGAGCCGGAGGGTGCCAAGCAGCTGACCGCGCCGGCCCCGCGCTGGGCGACGCTCGCCGCCGAGGTCGCCGCGGACGCCGGGACGGCCGAGCCCGCGCAGCCCGCCGAGCCCGCGGCGGCGCAGCCCGGATCGCCCCGGGACACCGAGACCACCGAGTACGTCGGCGTCGACGCGCTGCTGTCCGGCGACGCCGCGGCCGACGAGCCGCAGCCCGAGCCGCCGGCCGCGGAAGACGAGCCGCACCCGTACGTGCCGCCGATCGAGTTCGACCCGCCGCTGTCCGAGGAGGAGGCGGTGATCCAGGCCAACGCCGCGGTGCTGGAGGCCGACGCCGCCGCCGCGCCCCCGCCCTCCGCCGCCCCCGCGGCCGCCGCGGCGCAGGGCGGTGGTGGCCGGGTCGCCGGCCTGCTGAACTCCAGCGCCGTGATGGCGGCCGGCACCCTGGTCTCCCGCGGCACCGGCTTCCTGCGCACCATGGTGATCGCCGCGGCGATCGGCGTGGCCTCGATGGGCGACTCGTACAACGCCGCCAACACCCTGCCCACCCTGCTGTACATCCTGATCGGCGGCGGCGCGCTGAACGCGGTCTTCGTGCCGCAGCTGGTGCGCAGCATGAAGAACGACGAGGACGGCGGCACCGCCTACGCCAACCGGCTGCTCACCCTGGTGGTGACCGGTCTGGCGGGCGTGGTCTTCGTGGCGGTGCTGGCCGCACCGGTGCTGGTGCAGCTGATCTCGCACGCGCTGATGCGCGATCAGGCGAGCGCCGACACCACGGTGGCGCTGGCCCGGTACTGCCTGCCGACCATCTTCTTCATGGGCGTGCACGTGGTGATGGGTCAGATCCTCAACGCCCGCGGCCGGTTCGGAGCGATGATGTGGACGCCGGTCCTCAACAACCTCGTGGTGATCTTCACCTTCGCGATGTACATCGGCGTGTACGGGACCTTCCAGCACACCGAGGTCACCCCGGAGACCATCTCCCCCGAGGGCGTCCGGCTGCTCGGCGTCGGCACCCTGCTGGGCCTCGCGGTGCAGGCGCTGTCGATGATCCCGTACCTGCGGGCCTCCGGCTTCCGGTTCCGCCCGCGCTTCGACTGGCGCGGCCACGGCCTCGGCAAGGCCGCCCGGCTGGCCAAGTGGACCTTCCTGTTCGTCCTCGCCAACCAGGCCGGCTTCCTGGTGGTCACTCAGCTCGCCACCGCCTCCGGGAAGGCCGCCGAAGCCGACGGCCACCTCGGCGTCGGCCTCGCCGCGTACTCCAACGCGCTGCTGATCTGGCAGCTGCCGATGGCCGTGGTCACCGTCTCGGTGATGAGCGCGGTGCTCCCCCGGCTCTCCCGGGCGGCCGCCGACCACGACGCCGGCGCGGTGCGCGACGACCTCTCCTACGGCCTGCGCACCTCCGCGGTGGCGATCGTCCCGGCCGCCTTCCTGTTCCTCGCGCTCGGCCCGGTGATCGGCTCCTCGATCTACGGCCTCGGCAACGGCGGCGCGGTCGCCCACGGCACCACCGCGGTCGGCTTCATGCTCTCCGCCTTCGCCCTCGGCCTGATCCCGTACTCGGTGCAGTACGTGCTGCTGCGCGGCTTCTACGCCTACGAGGACACCCGCACCCCGTTCTCCAACACCGTCTGGGTGGCGCTCACCCAGGCCGTCACGGCGGTGCTCTGCTGGCTGGTGCTGCCCGCCCAGTGGGCGGTGACCGGCATGGCGCTCGGCTACGGCCTGTCGTACGCCGTCGGGGTGTTCGTGGCGGTGCCCAAGTTGAAGGCGAAGGTCGGCGACCTGGACACCGGGCGGATCGCCAAGACCTACGTCCGGCTGGCGATCGCCTCGCTGCCCGCCGCCGCGGTCGGCCTGGCCGTCGAACTGGTCGCGCTGCAGGCGCTGGACGGCTGGATCGGCAGCGTGCTGACCCTGCTGGTGGCCGGCAGCGCGCAGCTCGCGGTCTTCCTGCTGCTGGCCCGCCGGATGCGGATCGAGGAGCTGAACGCGCTCACCGGCATGGTGCGCCGTCGTCTCGGCCGCTGAACCAGACGCTCACTCAGCCCTGTTTCGAGGGGCCGGAGTCGGGGTTGAAGCCCCCGATTCCGGCCCTTTCGTCTGACGTTCCACCGGAAGTGGGTAATCAGGCAACCCCCGAGCGCTCTCATAGGTCGTACCTGGGGACCAAGAGTGGGCACAATTGACCTGGCACGGGTTGACCACTCCGGCAACGGATCGTCGACCGTCCCCGACGGGATCGGTCGACACAAGGGGAGGCAGGAGCACGGTGGCTGACGGCACCAAGGCGATCGTCGACACGTCCCAGGCGGACGAAGCGGCGTTGGCCATGGCACTGGGCGAACTCCCGGACGTATCCGCCCCGGAGCCCGCCCCCGAAGCTCGACGCCCCGCCACCCCGGGAGCCGACGCGGACGAACCGGCGGAGGACGACGTGACGGCTGACGACGACGCGACGGCCGAGGACGATACGTCGGCCGAGGACGATACGTCGGCCGAGGACGACGAGCACCCCCTCGGGGACGACCCGCAGCCGAGCGCGGACGCGGACGCGGCCGAGGACGCGGCCGAGGACGCGGCTGAGGACGCGGAGGAGCAGTCGGCGGAGCCCGAGCAGCCCGCGGCTCCGCCGGTCGCCGAACGGCCCGCCGAGGCCACCGCCCCGCTCTCCGCGCAGGAGATCGCCGCCGAACTCGTCGCCAAGGGCGGCCGTGCCGAGACCGCGGCTCGCAAGAGCCGTGGCGTCCGCCGCCCGCTGCCGCCGGTCGAGCCGTCCGAGCCCGCCCCGCCGACCAGCACCGCGACCCTGGACGCCGACACCGGCACCCTGCCCGCGGTACTGCCCGCCCCGGCGCGGCACAGCGGCGACAAGATCGCCGGCCGCTACCGGCTGGAGGAGTGCATCTCCCAGTCGGACACCTTCAGCAGCTGGCGCGCGGTCGACGAGAAGCTCCGCCGCGCGGTCGGCGTCCACCTGCTCTCGGCCGGCCACCAGCGCGCCAAGTCGGTGCTCACCGCCGCCCGCAGCGCCGCCCTGCTCGGCGACCCGCGCTTCGTCCAGGTGCTGGACGCGGTGCAGGAGGGCGAGCTGGTCTACGTGATCCGCGAGTGGCTGCCCGGCGCCTCCGACCTCGGCGAGCTGCTCGCGGCCGGACCGCTGGAGCCGTACGACGCCTACCAGATGGTGCGTCAGGTCACCGACGCGATCGCCGCCGCCCACCAGCGCGGCCAGGCGCACCTGCGGCTCACCCCCAAGTGCGTGCTGCGCACCGACGGCGGCCAGTACCGGATCAACGGCATCGCGGTCGACGCCGCGCTGCGCGGACTGCCCACCGAGGACGCCGCGCTGACCGACGTGCGGGCGATCGGGGCGCTGCTGTTCGCCGCGCTCACCCACCGCTGGCCCTACCCGGAGGACCGCTACGACCTCCAGGGGCTGCCGAAGGGGCTCGGCTGCGTCCCGCCGGACCAGGTCCGGGCGGGCGTCCACAAGGGCCTCTCCGAGCTCGCCGCGCGGATCCTGTGCGACCAGCCGCCGCACCACCGGGAGCCGATCACCAGCCCGGCCGAGCTGGCCGAGGCGATCGCGGAGCTGCCGAAGATCCGGCCGCCGGAGCAGTCCGCCCCCGCCCCGCTGCGCGCGCTGCCCGCCGCCGCCCGGCCGCGCTACGCCACCAGCACGCCGACCCAGGTGCTCCCGCGGGTCGAGCCCGCCCCGGCCCCGCCCGCCGCCCGCCCCACGCTGCGCGGCCGCGGCCTGCGCCGGGTCGCCCGGTGGACCGCCTCGCTGGTCGCGCTCGGCGCCGTGATGGTCGGCTCCTGGCAGCTGGTGGAGTACGTCAACCGCACCGGCCAGCCCACCAGCGGGCACACCGCCCCCGCGCCCACCCCGACCCCCTCCGCCACCCCGACCGGCGGCAAGCTCACCATCTCCGCGCTCGCCCCGTTCAACGCCCTCGGCGACAACAAGGACGAGCACGCCAGCGAGCTCCCCGGGACGCTCGACGGCAATCCCACCACCGCGTGGACCACGCAGCGCTACAACGACCCGTTCGGCGCCTTCCGGGCCGGCACCGGTGTGCTGATCGACCTCGGCTCGGCCCGCCAGGTCGGCTCGGTCGACGTCCAGTTCATCGGAGACCACAAGGTCGAACTGAAGGCCGCCCCGACCGGCACGACCACCGCACCCGGCGCGGACGAGAACGGCCTGCGCACCTTCGGCAACGCGGTGGCCAGCGGCTCCGGCAACAAGGTCACCCTCAAGCCGGACGCCGCGGTCACCACCCGGTACCTCCTGCTGTGGATCACCAGCATCCCCGCCGACGACACCGGCGGCGGCTACCGCGGCAAGGTCGCCGAGATCCAGGTCAACGGCTGACGCGGACGGGGATCCGGTCGGACCGGGCCGGATCCCCGTCCGCCTCTTGATCCGTTCCGCCGCATCCCCAACGATGTGAACCACGGCCCCCGGAGCGGACGGCCGGACCGCGAGGAGGGGGCGGATGGCCGAGGAGCCCAGCGACGCCGAACTGCTCGCCCGACACACGGCGGGCGACCCGGACGCCTTCGGACGGCTGGTGCACCGGCACCGCGACCGGCTCTGGGCCGTCGCGATGCGCACCCTCGGCGACCGCGAGGAGGCCGCCGACGCGCTCCAGGACGCCCTGGTCTCCGCCTTCCGCGCAGCCGGTGGCTTCCAGGGCCGCTCGGCGGTCACCACCTGGCTGCACCGGATCGTGGTCAACGCCTGCCTGGACCGGGCCCGCAAGAGCGCCGTCCGCCGCGCCGACTCGCTCGACCAGGACCCCCGCCCGCTGGACGGCGCGCTCGGCACCGCCGAGGGGGCCGAGCACCACGCGGTCCGCGCCGAGACCCGCCGCGAGGTGGCCGACGCGCTGGCCGCCCTCCCCACCGAGCAGCGGGCCGCGCTGGTCCTCGTCGACATGCAGGGCTACTCGGTCGCCGAGGCGGCCGAGCTCCTCGGTGTCCCGGTCGGCACCGTGAAGAGCCGCTGCGCCCGCGGCCGAGCCCGGCTGCTGCCCCTGCTGCGCCACCTCGGCCCGGCGGCCCGCACCGCCACCTCCGGACCGGTCACCGTTTCACGTGAAACCACCGCCGCCGCTCCTGCCGGCTCCAGACCCTCCGTTGTTTCACGTGAAACCGATGCCCCGGGTGTCCCGGGCGATGTTTCACGTGAAACATCGCCACGCTCCAACCCGACCGCCGCGCCCGTCGCACAGGAAACCGCGTCGCCCGGTGCCCCCGTTTCACGTGAAACATCGGGCGACGGGAACCCGAACCGGCCCTCCCCCGTCCCACCCACGGATCCCGCACCCGCGCTGGAAGGAGATGCGACCCCGCGATGACGCCGCAGCCGCCTTCCGACCACCCCGGCCTGGATGCCCTCGCCGACCTCGCCGAGGACCTGCTCCCGCCCGAGCAGGCCGAGCAGCTCCACCGCCACCTCGCCAGCTGCCCCTCCTGCGCGGACGACTACGCCGCCCTCTGCGGGCTGCCCGAGCTGCTCGCCGCGGCCCCGGCTCCCCCGATGCCGGAGGACGTCGCGGACCGCCTCAACGCCGCCCTCGCCGCCGAGTCGGCCGCCCGCCGCGAGACCCGACCCGCAGTCCCGACCGCAGTCCCGACCGCAGCCCCATCCGGTGGCCCGTCCGGTGGCCCGCAGACCGCCGGCCGCCCTGCGGGCACCGCCCCCGCCGCCACCGGCCCGGGCCGCCCACCCCGCCGTCGTCGCCGCACCACGGCGATCCTGCTCGTCACCGCCGCGGTCGCCGCCGCACTCACCCTGGGCGGCGTACTGCTGAACCTGCCCGGGTCGCAGCAGGGTGCGTCCACCGCCAGTGCTGCCAAGGACGTCGCCGCCCGGCCTTCGTTGGCCGACGGCGCGGCGGCGAGCACCACCGCGCCGAGGACCCCGCACACCCAGCCGACCGAGGGCGCCGCCGCGGGCACGACGGACTTCCGCGCCGAGCAGCTCCCGGAGCAGATCCGCCGTCTGCTGCCCGCCCGACCGACCGAGCAGATCGGCCCGGCCGACTCGCAGCCCCTCGGCGGCCCGGCCGCCGCACCGTGCGTGCTGGCCGCCGCCGGGCACACCGGCGAGCAGCCGGTGGCCACCGGGGCCGGCAGCTACCAGGGGCGACCTGTGCTGGCACTGGTCTACCGGCTGCCCGGTCAGGCCGACCGGCTGGACGTCTACCTCGCCACCCCGGACTGCCCCGGCTCGGCGATCCTGTTGCACAGCACCGTCCCGGCCCCCTGATTCCTCCGCCATCCGGGCCGTCCACGCCCAGAGTGCGGGCGCTGGGTGCGTCGGGGCCTGGGAATGCGGGAGACTGGTGAGTCGTTGTCCGGGGCGGCGGAGCAGACCGCCCTCCCCCGCCCCTGCGGGGCGCGATGCCAACCAGGAGATGCAGTGAGCGACGTCCGTAACGTGATCATCATCGGTTCCGGCCCGTCCGGGTACACCGCTGCGCTGTACACCGCGCGCGCCTCCCTCCAGCCGCTGGTGTTCGAGGGCGCGGTCACCGCCGGCGGTGCGCTGATGAACACCACCGAGGTGGAGAACTTCCCGGGCTTCCGCGACGGCATCATGGGCCCCGAGCTGATGGACAACATGCGCGCCCAGGCCGAGCGCTTCGGCGCCGAGCTGGTCCCGGACGACGTCGTCGCGGTCGACCTCACGGGCGACATCAAGACCGTCACCGACTCCGAGGGCAACGTGCACCGCGCCCGCGCCGTGATCGTCACCACCGGCTCGCAGCACCGCAAGCTCGGCCTGCCCAACGAGGACAAGCTCTCCGGCCGCGGCGTCTCCTGGTGCGCGACCTGCGACGGCTTCTTCTTCCGCGACCAGGACATCGCGGTGGTCGGCGGCGGCGACACCGCGCTCGAGGAGGCCACCTTCCTCTCCCGCTTCGCCCGCAGCGTCACCGTGGTCCACCGCCGCAACTCGCTGCGCGCCTCCAAGGCGATGCAGGAGCGCGCGTTCGCCGACCCGAAGATCTCCTTCGCCTGGGACAGCGCGGTCGAGGAGATCCACGGCGACCCGAAGCTCACCGGTCTGACCCTGCGCGACACCAACACCGGCGACCTGCGCGAGCTGGCCGTCACCGGCCTGTTCATCGCGATCGGCCACGACCCGCGCACCGACCTGTTCAAGGGCCAGCTGGACCTGGACGCCGAGGGCTACCTCAAGGTCGAGGCCCCCTCCACCCGCACCAACGTCCCGGGCGTCTTCGCCGCGGGCGACGTGGTCGACCACACCTACCGCCAGGCGATCACCGCGGCCGGCACCGGCTGCTCCGCCGCCCTGGACGCCGAGCGCTACCTGGCCGCGCTGACCGACTCCGCCGAGGCCGAGACCGCCGCCGTCGCGGTCTGACCGACCGCCAGAGGCGGGGCCAGGCGCCCCGCCACCCGGTCGGGGGCAGGACCGGTTTCACGTGAAACAGAACCGCCCCCGCCGTTGTTATCCCTCCCGTACCGCTCCTCCGATCCCAAGGAGTCCCCGTGGCCGGCGCCACCAAGGAAGTAACCGACGCGACCTTCGCCACCGAGGTCCTGAAGAGTGACAAGCCCGTCCTGGTCGACTTCTGGGCCACCTGGTGCGGCCCGTGCCGCCAGGTCGCCCCGATCCTCGAGGAGATCGCGTCCGAGCACGGCGACAAGCTGACCGTCGCCAAGCTCGACGTGGACGCCAACCAGGAGACGGCCGCCACGTACAACGTGATCTCCATCCCGACCCTGAACGTCTACAAGGGCGGCGAGCTGGTGAAGACCATCACCGGCGCCCGTCCGAAGGCCGCGCTGCTGCGCGAGCTGGCCGAGTTCATCTGAGTCGGCCACGGCCCACCGTCGCCGAGGCGGCCCGAGCGGATCACCCGCCCGGGCCGCCTCGGCGTTTCGCACCCCTTCCGGGCCGCGCCGAGGCTTCGTCAGGAAGCCCTGAGAGCTGACGGCCCGCCCGCCGGCCGGCCCGTTCCGCCCACAGAATCACGCTCTCGGAACGCCCTCAGAAGGGTCGTAGCGCCGGTTCCTTGCGCCGACCCCCGAGCAGTCGCTCCAGCGCACCCTCCACGTCGCCCTTCCAGGAGAGCGTGGTGCGCGCCTCCAACCGCAGCCGCGGGTACCGGTGGTGCGGCCGCACCGTCTTGAAGCCGACCGCCAACAGGTGCTCGGCCGGCAGCACACAGCTCGGGATCTCCCGCCCCAGCGCACCGAACGCCTCGATCGCACGGAAGTTGCGCCGGATCAGGTCCTTGGCCACCGACTGCACCAACACCCGCCCCAGCCCCTGCCCCTGGAACTCCGGCAGCACCCGGGAGACCATCAGCTGCACCGCGTCCGGCGCGATCGGACTGGTCGGGAAGGACTGCCCGCGCGGCACGTACGCGGGCGGGGCGTACAGCACGAAGCCGGCCGGCCGGTCGTCCACGTAGGCCACCCGCCCGCAGGACCCCCACTCCAGCAGCACCGCGGAGATCCACCCCTCCTTCTCCAGCTCCCCCTTGCCCGCGTCCTGCGCCGCCCGGCCGCTGACCGGGTCCAGCTCCCAGAAGACGCAGGAGCGGCAGGTACTCGGCAGATCAGAGAGGTTGTCCAGCGTCAGCGGAACGACCCTCCGTCCCACGCCCCACACCTCCTCCTCCACACGGGAATCGGCCTCGGAGTCCAGTCTGCTCCGCCCAACGAAACGGGTGCACGTTTCACGTGAAACATGCACCCGTTGTTCGCCCTGCGGCGGGCTCAGCCCTGCGAGAGGTTCAGCCCCTGCTCGCCCGGAGCGAGGCTGTCCAGGATCCGGTTCAGGTCCTCCACCGAGGCGAACTCCAGCACCACCTTGCCCTTGCCGAGCTTCCCGCCGCGCTGTGAGACCTCCACCTTCACCCGGGTGTCGAAGCGGTCGGAGAGCCGCCCCGCCAACTCGTTGAAGGCCGGGGACATCAGCCGACCCGCCTTCGGCGAGGCCGGCTTGCGGGTGGACGGCTCCTCACTGGCCATCAGCTTGGCGAGCTCCTCGGTGCTGCGCACCGAGATGCCCTCCGCCACGATCCGCTCGGCCAGCTTCTCCTGGCGCGCGGTGTCCGGGATGGTGAGCAGCGCCCGGCCGTGCCCGGCGGACAGTACCCCGGCGGCCAGCCGGCGCTGCACCGCGGCGGGCAGCTTCATCAGCCGCAGGGTGTTGGAGACGTGCGCCCGGGAGCGGCCGATCCGGTCCGCCAGCTCGTCGTGGGTGCAGGAGAAGTCGCGCAGCAGCTGGTCGTAGGCGGCGGCCTCCTCCAGCGGGTTCAGCTCGGCTCGGTGCAGGTTCTCCAGCAGCGCGTCCAGCAGCAGCTTGTCGTCCTCGGTGGCCCGGACGATCGCCGGGATCAGCTCCAGCCCGGCCTCCTGGGAGGCCCGCCAGCGGCGCTCGCCCATGATCAGCTCGTAGCGCTCCGGCCCGGTCTGACGCACCACCACGGGCTGCAGCAGACCGACCTCCTTGATCGAGGCGACCAGCTCGGCCAGCTTCTCCTCGTCGAAGACCTCGCGCGGCTGACGCGGGTTGGGGCTGATCGCGTCCAGCGGCAGCTCGGCGAAACGGGCGCCGTTCACCGGCGCCAGCGCCGACTCCAGCACGCTGCGGGCCTGCTCGCCGGCCAGCTCGCGCAGGCTCTCGGCGGCGGCCTTGGCGGCCACCGTGCCGCGGTCGGTGGGCACCACCACGGCGGCGGCCGCCGGCGCGGCGGCCGGTGCGGGAGCAGCTCCCCCGCCGGCCGGCGTGGTCGCCGGGATCAGCGCCCCAAGACCCCTGCCCAGACCCCTGCGTGCGCCACTCACCGGTTGCCCTCCATCGAACTGTGCTGTGCCATCGACGCGGGCAGCTCGCCGGCGCCGTTCCGCTGCGCACCGACCGCCACGACGCCCGCCCGAACCTCGTCGGCGGCCGCCGCGGGGACCGCCCGCAGCGCCAGCTCGCGCGCCGCCTCCAGGTAGGAGAGCGCACCGCTGGAACCGGGATCATAGGTCAGCACGGTCTGCCCGTAGCTCGGGGCCTCGGAGATGCGCACCGAACGCGGGATCGCGGTGGCCAGCACCTCGTTCTCGAAGTGCGTCCGCACCTCCTCGGCGACCTGGGAGGCCAGCCGGGTCCGGGCGTCGTACATGGTGAGCAGGATGGTCGACACGTGCAGCGCCGGGTTGAGGTGCGCCCGCACCAGCTCCACGTTGCGCAGCAGCTGGCCGAGGCCCTCCAGCGCGTAGTACTCGCACTGGATCGGGATCAGCACCTCCTGGCCGGCCACCAGGGCGTTGACGGTCAGCAGCCCGAGCGAGGGCGGACAGTCGATCAGGATGTAGTCCAGCGGCTGCTCGTAGCCCGCGATGGCGCGCTGCAGCCGGCTCTCCCGGGCCACCAGCGAGACCAGCTCGATCTCGGCGCCGGCCAGGTCGATGGTGGCCGGGCAGCAGAACAGCCCCTCCACGTCCACCACCGGCTGGACCACCTCGGCCAGCGGCCGGCCCTCGACCAGCACGTCGTAGATCGACGGCACCTCGGCGTGGTGGTCGATGCCGAGCGCGGTCGACGCGTTGCCCTGCGGGTCGAGGTCGATGACCAGCACCCGCAGGCCGTGCATGGCGAGCGAGGCGGCCATGTTGACGGTGGTGGTGGTCTTGCCCACCCCGCCCTTCTGGTTGGCGACCACCATCACCCGGGTCGCGGCGGGTCGGGGAAGCCCCTCCCCGGGGCGCACGGCGCCCTGGACGGCGGCCTGCGCGGCACATGTGACAGGGGTGTCATCCACCTGGTCGACGATCTCCGAGTCCTGCATGGGGGTCAGTGTTTCACGTGAAACCGGAGCGGCGACAGTCGCCGCCTGGAGGCGGCCGAGCAAGCGCGACAGCCCCTGGTCAAATACGCCGGAGAGCAGGAAGCGATGTTTCACGTGAAACACGATGCCCGGAATGTCGGAATCTGACGGTCCGACACTCCGAGTCATCCGGGCGCAACGCAGCGGGGCGGACGGCCGCCCCGGCCGTCCGCCCCGCTCCCACCTGGTCCGACTCAGCGCCGCCGACGACCGCCGCCGCGGGCCGATCCCTCGACGCCCTTGCCGCCACGCCCGGCCGCGCGGGCCGCCTTGGCCCGCCGGGTGGCCGCCTTGACCCCGCCGGGGCTCTCCCCCGCCTCCACCCGCACCACCCGGGTCGAGGTCTCCAGCACCCCCTCGCCGACCCCGATCACCGAGAACCCCACCGCACCGAGCCGGGTCAGCGCCGCCCGGGACTCCGCCAGCTCCTGCTCCGCGGTGTCGCCCTTCAGCGCCAGCATCTGCCCGTACGGCCGCAGCAGCGGCATCCCCCAGCCGGCCAGCCGGTCCAGCGGCGCCACCGCGCGGGCGGTCACCACGTCCACCGCCAGCTTGCCCACCGTCTCCTCGGCCCGGCCGCGGAGCACCGTGACGTTCTCCAGCCCGAGCTCGCGCACCACCTCCTCCAGGAAGGTGGTGCGCCGCAGCAGCGGCTCCAGCAGGGTCACCGAGACGTCCGGACGGGCCAGTGCCACCGGGATGCCGGGCAGACCGGCGCCCGAGCCGACGTCGCAGAGCGAGACGCCCTGGGGCAGCAGCTCGGCCAGCACGGCGCAGTTCAGCACGTGCCGGTCCCACAGCCGCGGCACCTCGCGCGGACCGATCAGGCCCCGCTGCACCCCGGCGGTGGCCAGCAGCTCGGTGTAGCGCACGGCCATCGGCAGCCGGTCGCCGAAGACCCGCCCGGCCGCCTCCGGGGGCGCTGCCGGGCCCTCCACCGGTGCCACGGACTCCTGCCCCGCCTCGGACGCCACGCCGTCCCTGTCCATCTCTGCCTCTCCGCCCACAGTCGAAGTCACCGTCGTATCCACCCGCCGTACAAGCACTGTTTCACGTGAAACATCCCTCCGCCGAAAAGGCGACGACCCCGCCCGCGCGAGGCGGGCGGGGTCGGACGCCGTACCGACGGCACCACCGGCGTCAGGCCGGCAGCACGACCACGCAGCGCTGGGGCTCCTCGCCCTCCGACTCGCTGCGCAGGCCCGCGGCGGCCACCGCGTCGTGCACCACCTTGCGCTCGAACGGGGTCATCGGCCGCAGCTTCACCTGCTCGCCGGTGCTCTTGACCCGCTCGGCCGCCTCGGCGCCCAGCTCCGCCAGCTCGGCCCGCTTGCGCGCGCGGAAGCCGGCCACGTCCAGCATCAACCGGCTGCGCTCACCGGTCTCCCGGTGCACGGCCAGCCGGGTCAGCTCCTGGAGCGCCTCCAGCACCTCGCCGTCCTGCCCGACCAGCCGCTGCAGCGTCCGGTCGTCGCCCTCGCTGACGATGGAGACCAGCGCCCGGTCCCCCTCGACGTCCATGTCGATGTCGCCGTCCAGGTCCGCGATGTCCAGCAGACCCTCCAGGTAGTCGGCGGCGATGTCACCCTCACGCTCCAGACGCGCGAGAGCGCCCTCACCGGCCGGGGCGGTGTCGACCGCGGAGGTGGTGCCATCCGTCACAGGTGGACTCCTTCAGGAATGGGCCCTCGGGTGGGGCCGAGAACGAGGGTTGTCGCGGAGACTACTTCTTCTTCGGCCGCTGCTGGCCGCCGCGTCGCGGCTGCTGGCGCTGACCGCCCTGCCGCGCCGCCGGCTTGGCTCCGCCCGACTTGGCACCGGACTGCCCGGCCCCGGCCGTCTCGGCCTCCGCCTCGTCGGGTGCGGTGTCCTGCGGCTCCACGGGCTTCTCCAGATCGACCGCGTGCTGCTGGTGGGCGGCGGTCGCCTGGCGCTGCGCCTTGCTCTGCTTGCGCGGCTGCTGCCGGCGCACCTGGACGCTCTCCTCGACCGCCGCCGCGGCCTGGGCCTGCGCACCGCCGTCCTTCTTCCCGGAGAGCATGGCCATCAGGCCGACCTTCTTGATCGAACCGTCCGGGTTGATCCGGCCCTGCTTCTTCAGCCGGGCCTGGCGCTCGTTCCACGCCTGGCTGCCCGGCGTCGGGTTGTTGCGGATGACGATCAGCTGCTGGCCCATCGACCAGACGTTGGTGGTGAGCCAGTAGACCAGCACACCGACCGGGAAGTTGATGCCCATCACGGCGAACATGACCGGGAAGACGTACATCAGCATCTTCTGCTGCTGCATGAACGGCGTCTTGACCGTGAGGTCCATGTTCTTGGTCATCAGCTGGCGCTGCGTGACGAACTGCGACAGCGACATCAGCACGATCATGACCGCGCAGACGATCTGGATGTGGATGCTGTCCGCACCGACGAACTTCGCCGACAGCGGCGCACCGAAGATGTGCGCCTTCTGCGCGCTCACCAGCAGGTCACTGTTGATGACGCCGATCGGCTTGTTGTTGGCGACCGAGGCCAGCACGCCGTAGAGGGCGGTGAAGAACGGCGCCTGCACGAGGATCGGAAGGCACGAGGAGAACGGGTTGGTGCCCGCCTCCTTGTACAGCTTCATCATCTCTTCGGACTGGCGCTGCTTGTCGTTCTTGTAGCGCTCCTGGATGGCCTTCATCTTCGGCTGGATCGCCTGCATGGCCCGGGTTGCCTTGATCTGCTTCACGAACAGCGGGATCAGGCAGATCCGGATGACGACCACCATCATCACGATGGACAGGCCCCACGCCAGGCCGCCGTCCGGATCGAAGACGTGGCTGAACAGCGAGTGGAACTGGACGATGATCCAGGACACCGCTGTGTAGAGGGGACTCAGAAAACCGAAGGTCACCGGTCAGACTCCTTGGACATCGGGCTTCGCCACCGGCTCCGGCTCGGCGGTCCCGCTCGTGGGGCTCAGCAGATTGCGCAGCCGGCGGTGCCACACCGGGTGCTTTCGCGGCGGAACGTGGTCGACCCCACCGGGAGACCACGGATTGCAGCGAAGGATGCGCCAGGCGGTCAGGCCACTGCCCTTGATCGCGCCATGGACGTGCACCGCCTCGTACCCGTAGCGGGAGCACGAGGGGTAGTAACGGCACACCGGACCGAGCAGCGGACTGATCGTCCACTGGTAGAGCCTGATCAGGCCCATCAGCAGGTACTTCATCGCCCTTGTCCCGTCGGGGCACTGCCGGTCGGCTCCGACCTGAGCAGGCGGCGCAGGGCCGCGTCCAGGTCGTGCGCGAGGTCGGGGTACGAAGCAGTCGCTGCCGGCGGCAGCGCGCGTACCACTATCAGGCTACCTGCGGGCAACCGGGACAGACGTTCGCGGACCAGGTGACGTAGCCGACGCTTCACCAGGTTGCGGACGACCGCCGGACCCACTGCCTTGCTCACGACGAAACCCGCACGCGCCGAAGGAAGCCCCTCGGCGACGTGCGGGCGGGAGTCGCTGTTCCGGTCGGCGGCACCCACGGGGTCCGCCTCTCTGTGGAGGTGGACCACCAGCAGGGGCCGTCCGGCCCGGCGACCGCGTTTCACCGCGGTCGCGAAGTCCTGGCGCCGCCGCAGCCGATTCTCGGTGGGCAGCACTGCAGACCCTTGGCGCGGATCAGGCGGACAGGGCGGTGCGGCCCTTGGCACGGCGGTTCGCCAGGATGGCGCGGCCGGCGCGGGTACGCATCCGCAGCCGGAAGCCGTGGGTCTTGGCGCGACGACGGTTGTTCGGCTGGAAGGTGCGCTTGCTCACTCGGGGGCTCCTGGGGTGAATCGTAGGATGACGGGGAATCGCTTGGCCGTCACCGTGCGTCCGCGCGATCTCCCCTGCTTGGGAAATCCGGTCCCGGGCCCCAGATCTGCTGGGAGGGACCACCACGGCGCCCGTGCTGCGCGCGTCATGGAAGCGGGCGGACCCGCGGACATGCGGCAGCGGCCATCGACAACTCGACCTGGTTACGGTACGCGGGAGCGGGTCGGGGGGTCAAACCAGGTGGCCGTCGCGCCGTTGCCCACAGCCTGTGGACAACAACTTGAATCAGATCTGCCCGCTGACTACCGTTGCAGGACTTGTCTCTTTTGTTCTGGGCTCTCGGTCAGCCCGTGATCCGCCCCTTGACCTCCCCTGACTCCCCCCGCCCGGGGAACGAGAAAGCGTGTACCAGTGGCTGATGTCAACAGCGATCTCGTCTTGGTCTGGGCGAGGATCGTCGAGCGACTGGTCAACGACAGCGATGTCGGGGACAAGGACAAGACCTGGGTCCGACGGACCCAGCCGATGTGGATGATGCACGACACCGCCCTGCTCGCGGCGCCGAACGAGTTCGCCAAGCAGGTGCTGGAGGGCCGGCTGCTGCCGCAGCTGACCGACGCGATCTCCCGGGAGTTCGGCCGCCAGGTGCGGATCGCCGTGATGGTGGACGCCAACGCCGTCCCCCCGGCGCCGCCGGTGCCGCTCGTCGAACCCGAACCCGAGCCGGAGCCCGCCGCCGAGTGGCCGCACCCGCGCCAGGACCAGCCCTACGGCGGCTCCGAGGGCTATCCCGGGCAGCAGCCGGGGAGCTGGCCCGGGCAGCCCGGCGGCGACTACCAGCGGCCCCCGTACGGCTCGGGCTACCCGGCCGCGGACCCCTACGGCTCGGACGACTACCGGGCCCAGGACGACGAGTACCCGGCCGGCCCGGGCAGCAGCTGGGAGCCCCCGGTGATGCCGGACCGGCGGCCGGACCCCGCGCCGCGGCGCTCCAGCCGGGCCGCGGCGGACTCCGCGCAGGGCGACCTGTTCGGCGGGGCGCTGGGCTCCCCGGACGAGGACCGGCCGCGGCAGGGTGCCTCCCGCCGCGCCGCGGCGGCCCGTCCGCCGGCCGAGCGTCCGCCGGCCCCGGTGGAGCGCACCCCGGCTCCCGGCGTCCCGGCCCCGCCCGGCGCGCCACCCGCACCGGGGGCGCGCAAGGACGAGCCGAACGCCCGGCTGAACCCCAAGTACCTCTTCGACACCTTCGTGATCGGCGCCTCCAACCGCTTCGCGCACGCCGCGGCGGTGGCGGTCGCCGAGGCGCCGGCCAAGGCCTACAACCCGCTGTTCATCTACGGCGAGTCCGGCCTCGGCAAGACCCACCTGCTGCACGCCATCGGGCACTACTCGCGCAGCCTGTTCCCGGGCACCCGGGTGCGGTACGTGAGCTCGGAGGAGTTCACCAACGAGTTCATCAACTCGATCCGGGACGGCAAGGCGGACGCGTTCCGCAAGCGCTACCGGGACATCGACATCCTGCTGGTCGACGACGTCCAGTTCCTGGCCAGCAAGGAGTCGACGCAGGAGGAGTTCTTCCACACCTTCAACACCCTGCACAACGCGAACAAGCAGATCGTGCTCTCCTCGGACCGGCCGCCCAAGCAGCTGATCACGCTGGAGGACCGGCTGCGCAACCGCTTCGAGTGGGGCCTGATCACCGACGTCACCCCGCCGGAGCTGGAGACCCGGATCGCGATCCTTCGCAAGAAGGCGATCCAGGAGCAACTCAACGCCCCCGCCGACGTGTTGGAGTTCATCGCGTCCCGGATCACCCGGAACATCCGGGAGCTGGAGGGCGCGCTGATCCGGGTCACCGCGTTCGCCAACCTGAATCGGGCGCCGGTCGACCTGGAGCTGGCCGGGATCGTCCTCAAGGACCTGATCCCGGGCGGGGACGAGGACGCCGGGCCGGAGATCACCGCGCAGGTGATCATGCAGCAGACCGCCGCCTACTTCGGGCTGGGCGTGGAGGACCTGTGCGGGTCCTCGCGCAGCCGGGTGCTGGTGACGGCCCGGCAGATCGCCATGTACCTGTGCCGGGAGCTCACCGACCTCTCGCTGCCGAAGATCGGCGCGCAGTTCGGCGGCCGGGACCACACCACGGTGATGCACGCGGACCGCAAGATCCGCTCGCTGATGGCCGAGCGCCGGTCCATCTACAACCAGGTCACCGAGCTCACGAACCGCATCAAGAGCTAGCCGGGGACGCGTGCACAGGGGAGTCGGGCCGAGCGGCCCGGCTCCCCTTTCGGCGTTTCCGGGAGGTGTGGAAGGGCTACCGGCGGGGCAGGAACCGTTCGAGTCGCGTGTCGATCGGCGAGCCGCCGCACCGAACGTTTGAGCAGCAATTCGAACGGTTCGAGTGCGTAGCGAAGTTGTCCACAGGATCGGGTGGTTTTCCCCGTCCACATAGTCCACCGGCCTGAGTTATCCCGAGGTTTCTCCACAGCCGGATGGCCGCTACGCTCTTCCGCGCAGGTCAACCCCCTGGGGACTTGTGCACAACGGTTATCCACAGCCTGTGGAGAACTGAGGGCTCGTCAGCCGGTCCACAGAGTTATCCACCGGCTGTCCACAGGAAAAGGGGAGTTATCCCCAGGTTGTCCACAGCTGCATCCACAGTTCGACAACATCAACTCCCTTGTCACGCCTGGGTGTGAAAGGCGTCACGTGATGTTGATCGGCGCCCGTGGATAACTCACCCGGAATCTGTGGATGAAGCTGGGGATAACCTGTGGATACTCAGCGTGCCCTGTGGATTACGCTCCGTTGTCCACAGGAGCGCCTGGTTGTCCACAGCCGTCATCCACAGGACCTGTGGAAAAAATTGGGGCCCTGACCTGCGAAAACAACGTTATCCACGGTATCCACAGGCCCTACTACTACTACTACACATAGAGAGCCCTGGACTTGATCAACAGTGGGGCTGGGCGAAATCTGTGGACAACCGGGCCCCGACATCTGTTCGGCTTGCTTCCGCCCATCTGCCCCGGCTGTCGGCCGAGTACGTCAGACTGTCCTTCGGCACCTGGAAGCCGGACCGAGTGAGTCCGGTCCGCCGGGAGCCGGAACACGATCAACAGCGCAGGGTCGGCGGTACGGGCCGACCGCGCGACATGCAGCCAGGAGGCGGTTACCGGTGAAGTTCCGGGTGGAGCGTGATGTCCTCGCGGAGGCGGTGGCCTGGGCCGCCCGCAGCCTCCCCGCCCGGCCGCCGGTGCCGGTGCTGGCCGGCCTGCTGCTGACCGCGCAGGAGGGCACCCTGGCGCTGTCCGGCTTCGACTACGAGGTCTCGGCCCGGGTCGAGCTCGAGGCGGACGTCGAGGAGGCGGGCACCGTGCTGGTCTCCGGCCGCCTGCTCAACGACATCTCCCGCAACCTGCCGAACCGTCCGGTGGAGATCTCCACCGACGGCATGCGGGTCAGCGTGGTCTGCGGCAGCTCGCGGTTCACCCTGCCGACCCTGCCGGTGGACGAGTACCCGGCGCTGCCGCAGATGCCCACCGCGACCGGCACCGTCTCCGGCGACGTGTTCGCCGCCGCGGTCAGCCAGGCCGCGGTCGCCGCCGGGCGGGACGACACCCTGCCGGTGCTCACCGGCGTCCGGGTCGAGATCGACGGCGACCGGATCACCCTGGCCGCCACCGACCGGTACCGCTTCGCCGTCCGCGACCTGCTGTGGAAGCCCGAGCAGGCGGACATCAACGCGGTGGCGCTGGTCCCGGCCAAGACCCTGCAGGACATCGCCAAGTCGCTGGGCAGCGGCGACACGGTCTCCATCGCGCTGTCGTCCGGTGGGGCCGGCGAGGGCCTGATCGGCTTCGAGGGCGCCGGGCGGCGGACCACCACCCGCCTGCTGGAGGGCGAGTTCCCGAAGTTCCGGTCGATCTTCCCGACCGAGTTCTCCGCGGTCGCCGCGGTGCAGACCCAGCCCTTCCTGGAGGCGCTCAAGCGCGTCTCGCTGGTGGCCGAGCGGAACACCCCGGTGCGCCTCAACTTCGAGCAGGGCGTGCTCACCCTGGAGGCCGGCTCCGGCGACGACGCCCAGGCCTCCGAGCGGGTCGAGGCGGACCTGGAGGGCGACGACATCTCGATCGCCTTCAACCCCGGCTACCTGGAGGAGGGGCTCAAGGCGATCGACGCCGCGTACGCGCAGCTGAGCTTCACCACCCCGACCAAGCCGGCCCTGCTCACCGGCAAGCCCGCGGTGGACGCGGAGCCGGACGACGCCTACCAGTACCTGATCATGCCGGTGCGTCTCTCCGGCTGACCGGGTCCGACTGACGCGACGTCAATCACCAGGGGCGCGAGGGCCAGGGGCCTCCGCGCCCCTGTGGCTGCCCGGCGAGCCCTCGTCGTCGGCGTAGGCTCAACACGAGCGGCAACGGCGCCGTCACCAGGTACGACACCACAGTGAAGGACTTGTCATGGAGCTCGGCCTCATCGGTCTCGGCAAGATGGGCGGCAACATGCGCGAGCGCATCCGCCGCGCCGGCCACACCGTCATCGGCTACGACCGCAACCCGGACCTTGCCGACGTCGACAGCGTCGAGCAGCTGGTCGCCAAGCTGGAGGCCCCCCGCGTGGTGTGGGTGATGGTCCCGGCCGGCGGTCCCACCCAGGAGACCGTCGAGCACCTGGCCGAGCTGCTCGCCCCCGGCGACGTGGTGGTCGACGGCGGCAACTCCCGCTGGACCGACGACATCAAGCACGCCGAGCTGCTGGCCGCCAAGGGCATCGGCTTCGTCGACTGCGGTGTCTCCGGCGGCGTCTGGGGCCTGGAGAACGGCTACGCGCTGATGTACGGCGGCGAGGCCGCCCACGTGGCGAAGGTCCAGCCGATCTTCGACGCGCTCAAGCCGGAGGGCGACTTCGGCTCCGTGCACGCCGGCAAGGTCGGCGCCGGGCACTTCGCCAAGATGGTCCACAACGGCATCGAGTACGCGATGATGCAGGCCTTCGCCGAGGGCTGGGAGCTGCTGGAGGCCGCCCCCGAGGTGACCGACGTGCGCGAGGTGTTCCGCAGCTGGCAGGAGGGCACCGTGATCCGCTCCTGGCTGCTCGACCTGGCCGTCCGGGCGCTGGACGACGACGAGCACCTGGCCAAGCTCAAGGGCTGGGCCGCCGACTCGGGCGAGGGCCGCTGGACGGTCGAGGCCGCGATCGACCACGCGGTGCCGCTCCCGGCCATCACGGCCTCGCTGTTCGCCCGCTTCGCCTCGCGCCAGGACGACTCGCCCCAGATGAAGATGATCGCCGCGCTGCGCAACCAGTTCGGCGGCCACGCGGTCGAGTCCAAGTAACGGATATCCACAAGAAGGCGAGCGCAGTCCACAGCCATGCACGTCGCGCATCTGTCGCTCGCCGACTTCCGTTCCTACGCCCGGGTCGAGGTTCCGCTCGACCCGGGCGTCACCGCGTTCGTCGGGCCCAACGGGCAGGGCAAGACCAACCTGGTGGAGGCGATCGGCTACGTCGCCACCCTGGGCAGCCACCGGGTGGCCACCGACGCCCCGCTGATCCGCCTCGGCGCCGAGCGGGCGGTGATCCGGGCCAGCGTGGTGGCGCAGGGCGGCCGGACCACCCTGGTGGAGCTGGAGCTGACCCCGGGCAAGGCCAACCGGGCCCGGCTGAACCGTTCCGACAACGTCCGCCCGCGCGACGTGCTCGGCGTGCTGCGCACCGTGCTGTTCGCCCCCGAGGACCTCTCCCTGGTGAAGGGCGACCCGGGCGAGCGCCGGCGCTTCCTGGACGAGCTGCTGACCGCCCGGGCCCCCCGGCTGGCCGGGGTGCGCTCCGACTACGAGCGGGTGCTGAAGCAGCGCAACGCCCTGCTGAAGACCGCCGCGATGGCTCGCCGGGCCGGCGGCGGGAAGGCCGCCGACCTCGCCACCCTGGAGGTCTGGGACGGCCATCTGGCGCGCACCGGAGCCGAGTTGACCGCCTTTCGGATCCAGCTGGCGGCCGCCCTGCAGCCGCTGGTGGCGCAGGCCTACGGACAGCTCGCCCCGGGCGCCGGGGAGACCGTGCTGGAGTACCGCTCCTCCTTCGAGGGGGAGCTGCCGACCAGCCGCGAGCAGGCCGAACAACAACTCCTGGACGCCCTGCAGGCCACCCGCAAGCAGGAGATCGACCGCGGCCTGACCCTGGTCGGCCCGCACCGCGACGAGCTGCTGCTGAAACTCGGCCCGCTGCCCGCCAAGGGCTACGCCAGCCACGGCGAGTCCTGGTCCTACGCGCTGGCGCTGCGGCTGGCCTCCTACGAACTGCTGCGCGCCGAGGGCGGCGAGCCGGTGCTGGTGCTCGACGACGTCTTCGCCGAACTGGACTCCCGCCGCCGGGACCGGCTGGCCGAGCTGGTGGCCGGCGGCGAGCAGGTGCTGGTCACCGCGGCGGTGCCGGAGGACGTCCCGAAGGTGCTGAGCGGGGCGCGCTACGGCGTCTCGGACGGCACTGTGACCCGGCTGGCCCCGTGAGCCCCTGCCACCCCGTACGCTGGACCGCTCACCGGAAGAGTTGTCCACAGCCTGGGGATGGAGCGTGATGGCGGAGAGCTCCGAACCGTCGGGCGTGGACCTGGCCCGGGTCGCGCTGCGCGCCGCCAAGGAACAGGCCAGGCAGCGCGGCGAGCAGGTGCGCGAGCGCCGGGAGGCCAAGCGGACCGGACTGCGCAGCGGAGCGCGCGCGGACGGCCGCGATCCGGTGCCGCTGGGGGCAGCGCTGAACCGGCTGATCACCGAGCGGGGCTGGGAGGCGCCGGCCGCGGTGGGCGGGGTGATGGGCCGCTGGGCCCAGATCGTCGGGCCTGACATCGCTGCGCACTGTGAGCCCAAGTCGTACGTGGAAGCGGACGCGGTGCTCACCGTGCAGTGCGACTCCACCGCGTGGGCCACCCAACTACGGCTGTTGGCGCGCCAGTTGGTGGCTCGGTTGAACCACGAGCTGGGGCACGGCACGGTCCGCGTGATCAAGGTGCTGGGGCCGGACGCCCCGGTGCGCGGTTACGGGCGGTTGCGGGCGCCGGGGAGCAAGGGCCCCGGGGACACCTGGGGCTGAGCCCGCTCGACCGGACTGCAGGCCTCCGGAATCGCTGGCGGCCCGTGTAGGCGCTCTGAGCCCCCCTGTCGAGTATCGGGACATGTGTGGAGGGGATTTCGGGCGGCACATCTGCCCTCAGGGGCTGCCAAACGCCCCTCTCTGTCGGTCGTACCGGTAGACTGAACGCAAACACCGTTGCGTGCAGCAACCGAGTCGAAACGCCGTGGTCGCACACCTGCCCGGACAACCGGGAAGGGGCGCGGCCCGCGCTGTGCCAGAGAGGGCGCTTCGTGGCCGATTCCGGCAACCCCAGCCAGACCCCAGACCCGACCGACCAGAAGGCCGCCTACGACGCCAGCGCGATCCAGGTGCTGGAGGGCCTCGACGCCGTCCGCAAGCGCCCGGGCATGTACATCGGTTCCACCGGCGAGCGCGGCCTGCACCACATGGTGCAGGAGATCGTCGACAACTCCGTGGACGAGGCGCTGGCCGGGCACGCGGACACCATCGACGTGACCATCCTGGCCGACGGCGGCGTGCGGGTGATCGACAACGGCCGTGGCATCCCGGTCGGCATCATGCCGGGCCAGGACAAGCCGGCCGTCGAGGTCGTGCTGACGGTGCTGCACGCGGGCGGCAAGTTCGGCGGCGGCGGCTACGCGGTCTCCGGCGGTCTGCACGGCGTCGGCATCTCCGTGGTGAACGCGCTCTCCACCCGCCTCGCGGTGGAGATCTGGACCGACGGCCACCGCTGGACCCAGGAGTACAAGTCCGGCGCCCCGACCGCCCCGCTGGCCAAGCACGAGGCCACCGAGCGGACCGGCACCGCGGTCACCTTCTGGGCCGACCAGGACATCTTCGAGACCACCGTCTACTCCTTCGAGACGCTCTCCCGCCGCTTCCAGGAGATGGCGTTCCTGAACAAGGGCGTCACCATCGCGCTGACCGACGAGCGCGCCGAGCACGCGGACGAGGACGGCAACGCGCTCTCGGTCACCTACAAGTACGACGGCGGCATCGCGGACTACGTCGCCCACCTCAACTCCCGCAAGGGCGAGGCGGTCCACCCCTCCGTCATCGACTTCGAGGCGGAGGACAAGGAGAAGCGGATCTCCGCCGAGATCGCGATGCAGTGGAACTCGTCCTACACCGAGGGCGTGTACTCGTTCGCCAACACCATCCACACCCACGGCGGCGGCACCCACGAAGAGGGCTTCCGCGCCGCGCTGACCGGTCTGATGAACCGTTACGCGCGCGACAAGAAGCTGCTCCGCGAGAAGGACGACAACCTCTCCGGCGAGGACATCCGCGAGGGTCTGACCGCGATCATCTCGGTCAAGCTCGGCGAGCCGCAGTTCGAGGGCCAGACCAAGGACAAGCTCGGCAACACCGAGGCCAAGACCTTCGTGCAGAAGGTGGTCAACGAGCACCTGGCCGACTGGCTGGACCGCAACCCCAACGAGGCCGCGGACATCATCCGCAAGTCCATCCAGGCCGCCAGCGCCCGGGTCGCCGCCCGCAAGGCCCGCGACCTGACCCGCCGCAAGGGCCTGCTGGAGTCCGCCTCGCTGCCCGGCAAGCTCTCGGACTGCCAGTCCAAGGACCCGGCCGAGTGCGAGATCTTCATCGTCGAGGGCGACTCGGCCGGCGGCTCCGCCAAGCAGGGCCGCGACCCGCGCACCCAGGCGATCCTCCCGATCCGCGGCAAGATCCTGAACGTCGAGAAGGCCCGGATCGACAAGGTGCTGCAGAACACCGAGGTCCAGGCGCTGATCTCGGCCTTCGGCTGCGGCATCCAGGAGGACTACGACGAGTCCAAGCTCCGCTACCACAAGATCGTGCTGATGGCCGACGCCGACGTCGACGGACAACACATCCGGACGTTGCTGCTCACCCTGCTGTTCCGCTTCATGCGCCCGCTGGTCGAAGCCGGGTACGTGTACCTGGCGATGCCCCCGCTGTACAAGATCAAGTGGGGCAAGGACGACTTCGAGTACGCCTACTCCGACCGCGAGCGCGACGCGCTGATCGCCGCCGGGGTCGAGGCCGGGCGCCGGCTGCCCAAGGACGACGCGATCCAGCGCTTCAAGGGTCTCGGCGAGATGAACGCCGAGGAACTGCGCGTCACCACCATGGACGTGGCCCACCGCCTCCTGCTCCAGGTCACCCTGGAGGACGCCGCCCGCGCCGACGACCTGTTCTCCGTCCTGATGGGCGAGGACGTCGAGGCCCGCCGCTCCTTCATCCAGCGCAACGCGAAGGACGTCCGGTTCCTGGACGTCTGACACCCCGTCAGGAAAGGAAACTGACCACCAGTGGTCGACGACAACCGTCCGGACGGCGGCGAGCAGCTCCCCGAGGACACCACCTCCGCCCAGGCGACCATGCGGATCGAGCCGATCGAGCTCGAAACCGAGATGCAGCGCTCGTACCTCGACTACGCGATGAGCGTGATCGTCTCGCGTGCGCTGCCCGAGGTCCGCGACGGCCTCAAGCCGGTGCACCGGCGGGTCCTCTACGCGATGTACGACGGCGGCTACCGGCCCGAGAAGGGCTACTACAAGTGCGCCCGCGTGGTCGGCGACGTGATGGGCAACTACCACCCGCACGGTGACACCTCGATCTACGACACCCTGGTCCGCCTCGCCCAGACCTGGTCGATGCGGATGCCGCTGGTGGACGGCAACGGCAACTTCGGCTCCCCGGGCAACGACCCGGCCGCGGCGATGCGCTACACCGAGTGCAAGATGATGCCGCTGGCGATGGAGATGATGCGCGACATCGACGAGGAGACCGTCGACTTCGCCGCCAACTACGACGGCCGGCAGCAGGAGCCCACCGTCCTGCCCGCGCGCATCCCCAACCTGCTGGTCAACGGTGCCACCGGCATCGCGGTCGGCATGGCCACCAACATCCCGCCGCACAACCTGCGCGAGGTCGCCTCCGGTGCGCTCTGGTCGCTGGAGCACCCCGAGGCGACCAACGAGGAGCTGCTGGAAGCCCTGGTCGAGCGGATCAAGGGCCCCGACTTCCCCACCGGCGCGCTGATCGTCGGCCGCCGCGGCATCGACGAGGCCTACCGGACCGGCCGCGGCTCGATCACCATGCGCGCGGTGGTCGAGGTCGAGGAGATCCAGGGCCGCCAGTGCCTGGTCATCACCGAGCTGCCCTACCAGGTCAACCCGGACAACCTCGCGCTGAAGATCGCCGACCTGGTCAAGGACGGCCGGATCGCCGGCATCGCCGACGTCCGCGACGAGTCCTCCTCGCGCACCGGCCAGCGCCTGGTGATCGTGCTCAAGCGCGACGCGGTCGCCAAGGTCGTGCTGAACAACCTGTACAAGCACACCGACCTGCAGACCAACTTCGGCGCCAACATGCTGGCCCTGGTCGACGGCGTGCCGCGCACGCTCTCGCTGGACGCCTTCATCCGGCACTGGGTGGCGCACCAGATCGAGGTCATCGTCCGGCGCACCACCTTCCGGCTGCGCAAGGCCGAGGAGCGCGCCCACATCCTGCGCGCGCTGCTCAAGGCACTCGACCAGATCGACGCGGTGATCGCGCTGATCCGGGCCTCGGAGAGCGCCGACGCCGCCCGCACCGGCCTGATGGGCCTGCTGGACATCGACGAGATCCAGGCCAACGCCATCCTCGAGATGCAGCTGCGCCGGCTCGCCGCCCTGGAGAGCGCCCGCATCCTCAGCGAGCACGACGAGCTGCAGGCGAAGATCAACGAGTACAACGCGATCCTCGCCTCCCCGGAGCGCCAGCGCGGCATCGTCTCCGAGGAGCTCACCGCGATCGTCGAGAAGTACGGCGACGAGCGGCGCTCCACCCTGATCCCGTCCGACGGCGACCTCTCCATCGAGGACCTGATCGCCGAAGAGGACATCGTCGTCACCATCACCCGCGGCGGCTACGTCAAGCGCACCCGCTCCGACCTGTACCGCTCGCAGAAGCGCGGCGGCAAGGGCGTGCGCGGCGCGCAGCTGAAGCAGGACGACATCGTCGACCACTTCTTCGTGACGACCACCCACAACTGGATCCTGTTCTTCACCAACAAGGGCCGGGTCTACCGCGCCAAGGGCTACGAGCTGCCGGACGCCGGCCGCGACGCCCGCGGCCAGCACGTCGCCAACCTGCTGGCCTTCCAGCCGGAGGAGCACATCGCCCAGGTGATGGCGGTGCGCACCTACGAGGACAAGCCGTACCTGGTGCTCGCCACCCGCAACGGCCTGGTGAAGAAGTCCCTGCTCAAGGACTACGACTCCCCGCGCTCCGGCGGTCTGATCGCGATCAACCTCCGCCAGGACGAGGAGGGCCGGGACGACGAGCTGATCGGCGCCGAGCTGGTCTCGGCCGACGACGACCTGCTGCTGATCTCCAAGAAGGCCCAGTCGATCCGGTTCAAGGCCACCGACGAGGCGCTGCGCCCGATGAGCCGGGCCACCTCCGGCGTGAAGGGCATGTCGTTCCGCGAGGACGACGAGCTGCTCTCGATGAACGTGATCCGGCCGAGTACCTTCGTGTTCACCGCCACCGACGGCGGCTACGCCAAGCGGACCTCGGTTGACGAGTACCGTGTCCAGGGGCGTGGCGGATTCGGTATCAAGGCGGCGAAGATCGTCGAGGGCCGGGGCTCGCTGGTCGGCGCCCTGGTGGTCGAGGAGACCGACGAGATCATGGCCATCACGCTCTCCGGCGGCGTGATCAGGACCAGGGTTTCCGAGGTACGTGAAACCGGACGTGACACGATGGGCGTCCAACTGATCAACCTCGGAAAGCGCGACGCGGTGGTGGGCATGGCCCGCAACGCGGAGGCGGACGAGGAGGAGGGTGCGGACGTCGACGCCGAGGCGACGGCGACCGAGGCCCCCACGGAGCACGAGGCGGACGGCGCGGCCGACCAGGGCTGACGCTGTTCCCCGTCCGGTGGTGCCCGGCCCGCGAGCGCGGGTCGGGCAGCACCGGTTGACCGCAGGCCACCGGGGCAGGCGGACGAGCACAACACGGACCAGGGCGGTGCATCGGCCTGGCGGACGGTTCGGGAGGACCACGGTGAGCGGAGCCACGGGTGCTGGAGGTGCCACGGGCGGCCTGTCGGGCGCGCAGGGCGGGACGCCGGCGTACGGCGTGCCGCAGCGTCCGGCCGAGCACCCCGCCGCGTCCACCTCGCTGATGCCCCCGGTCGGCCAGGGCGGGCCCGGCGCGGCGCAGGGCGCCCAGCAGAGCTACGGCGGGCAGACCCCGCCGCCCCCGCCGAGCACCCCGCCCACCGCCGGCGGCGGCTTCTCCCAGCCGACCACCTACACCAAGGGCCAGCCGACCCCGGCCCGCGGCACCCGGACCGGCGGCGCCGCCCAGGGCAGCGCCGCGCGCCGCACCGGCGCCCCGGCCCCGGCCGGCGGCGGGCGGATCCGCAAGGCCCGGCTGCGGATCACCAAGGCCGACCCGTGGTCGGTGATGAAGGTCAGCTTCCTGCTCTCGCTGGCCGTCGGCGTGATCATCATCGTGGCCTCCGCGGTGCTCTGGATGACCCTCGACGGGCTGGGCGTCTTCGACTCGCTGACCAGCACCCTGAAGGACGTCACCGGCACCGACAGCTCCGGCGCCTTCAACCTGATGGACTACATCGGCTTCGGCAAGGTCATGCTGTTCACCACCCTGATCGCGGTGGTCGACGTGGTGCTGATGACCGCGCTGGCCACCCTCGCCGCGTTCATCTACAACACCGCGGCCGGCTTCACCGGCGGCATCGAGTTGACCCTGGCCGAGGAGGACTGACCTCCTGTCAGTCCGCTCCGGCGGCGTACGGAATGTCCCGGGCCCCGAAGGCCGTTGAAGCCTTCGGGGCCCGTTCGCATGCTTTCCCGGATCGGGGGCAAACGGGTGACCGGACGGCGTGCCGGGCGTAGCGCCCGGGCCCGCCGTGGATAAGTGGGAAGCGGGGACGAGCACCGGCCGTCCGGCCGCGGACGCGGCTCCGGGGCGGCCCTGGACGGGTACGTCGGGAGGTCCGGCATGGCTGGGAACGCGGAACAACTGGTGGGTGCGCTGGAGGGCCTGATGGGCCGTCGGGTCCCCGTGCGGGTCCGGGCCTGGGACGGCTCGCTGGCCGGCCCGCCCGGTGCCCCCACCGTCCACCTGCGCAACCGCCGCGCCGCCCGCCGCCTGCTCTGGTCCCCCGGCGAACTCGGCCTGGCCCGCGGCTACGTCTCCGGCGACCTGGACATCGACCCCGACAGCGACCTGTACGAGGTGCTCGGCGCGGTCGCCGAGGACCCCGAGCTGCACGGCATCCGGATCGGCCCGCGCCAGTACCTCGGCGCTCCCGGTCGCCGCGCGCTCTCCACCGCCCTGCGGCTGGGCGTGCTCGGCCCGCAGCCCGCGCCGCCGCCCGAGGAGATCCGGCACCGCAGCGGGCGCCTGCACAGCCGCCGCCGGGACCGCGCCGCGATCAGCCACCACTACGACGTCGGCAACGACTTCTACCGCCTGGTCCTCGGCCCGTCCCTGGTCTACTCGTGCGCCTACTGGACCCCCGAGGGCAAGAGCCTGGAGGACGCCCAGCAGGCCAAGCTCGACCTGGTCTGCCGCAAGCTCGGTCTGCGCCCCGGGATGCGCCTGCTGGACGTCGGCTGCGGCTGGGGCTCCCTCGTCCTGCACGCGGCCCGGCACTACGGCGTGGAGGCCGTCGGCGTCTCCATCTCCACCGAGCAGGTCGCCCTGGCCCGCCAGCGGGTCGCCGAGGCCGGCCTGACCGACCGGATCGAGATCCGCCTGCAGGACTACCGGGAGATCCCCGACGGCCCCTTCGACGCCATCTCCAGCATCGGCATGGCCGAACACGTCGGCTCCGAGCAGTACCTGGTCTACGCCGGCCACCTGCACCACCTGCTCGCCCCCGGCGGCCGCCTGCTCAACCACCAGATCGCCCGCCGTCCGCTGCGGCCCGACGAGCGGTACCGGCTCTCCCCCTTCATCGACCGCTACGTCTTCCCCGACGGCGAGCTCTCCTCGGTCGGCACCACCGTCTCCCGGCTGGAGGAGGCCGGCTTCGAGGTCCGCGACGTCGAGGCGCTGCGCGAGCACTACCACCTCACCCTGCGCGAGTGGGTCGCCAACCTGGAGGCGCACTGGTCCGAGGCCGTCGCGCTGGTCGGCCGCGGCCGCGCCCGGGTCTGGCGCCTGTACATGGCGGCGTCCGCCGTCGCCTTCGAGCAGAACCACATCGGCGTGAACCAGATCCTCGCCGTCCGCCCCACCCCCGAAGGGGCCTCCCGGCTCCCCGCCACCCGCGCCCAGTGGCTCGCCGAAGCCCCTGAGCTGCACCGCGCGGCGACCCCCCGGGGAACGGATTTGGGAGATCGGCCGTCGGTCCGCTAATCTTTCAGTGCGGCAAGGGCCTATAGCTCAGACGGTTAGAGCGCTTCCCTGATAAGGAAGAGGCCACAGGTTCAAGTCCTGTTAGGCCCACCGGCGCGAAGGCCCCGATCACCTGGTGATCGGGGCCTTCGACGTTTTCGCCCCCGGTTCGGCCGTAACCCCGGCCCGGTGCGGCTCGTTGGGCCGGGTGCGCAGAGGCAACACAGGGTGAGTCGACTCGAAACTTCAGTGTCGGGGATAGCCGGGCGTCAGAACCGGTCATTGGGAACGTGGGACGTAGCGCGCCTCTGCTCTTGCTGGCGGATGACCAGCCCCGCCGCCCGGGGTGACAGGGCGGTTCCCACGTCATGTCTTCTTTCACCCTGTGAGGCATTCCCATGTCCATGGAAGCCGCGCTGCTCGAGTCGAGGACTCTGCGCAGCGGCCTGTGCAGTCGCACCGAGGTCCTCGACGAGGTCAAGGCGCTCGTCCTGCTGCCCGACGGGCTGCACGTCACCACGCGGATGGTGGCCGACTACTTCCAGGTCGGCGACACAGCCGTCTACGCCCTGGTCCGCCGCCACCGGGCGGAGCTGGAAAGCAACGGATACACCGTCCACAAGCCTGTGGATAACTCGGCGAACCAGACTTGCAAGATGCAAGTCTGGCAGGTCAGCGACTCGGAAGGTGGTGAGAGCCCGGTTTCGGACCGTCCACAGGGCGGGGGTTCCGGCATCGCGTTGTACTCGCGGCGGGCCGTGCTGAACGTGGCGATGCTGCTGCGGGACAGCGAGGTCGCGCGGGCGGTGCGCAGCCGGTTGCTCGATCTCGTGGAGGCGGCGCCGCGGCCGGTGGTCGAGGTGCCGGAGGTGCGGGCGTTCCGGGCGCGGCCGTGGAAGCGGTGGAGCGAGCTGCGCTGGGACGAGTACGAGGCGGTGAGCCGGGATCCGGCCGCCGAGGCCTGGCGGCGGCGGATCGACGGGATGGACCCGTTCGACCTGCCGTACGAGCCGGGGGTGTCGTGCGAGGAGTGCTACGAGGAGCCGGGCGAGCCGGTCCGGGTGCCGTCGGTGGATGAACTGCCGGTCGTGGTGGCCGGGTTGGCGGTGTCCGTCGGGGCGATCGAGCGGCGGTTGGACGCGCAGGGGGCGGTGATCACGGCGATCAGTGAGCGGATCTCCCGGCAGGGCGCGGAGCTGACGTCGCTGGGCGCCGACGTCCGGGCGATCCGGCGGGACGTGGCCTACCTGCGCGGTCGGCGCCGGCGCGGGTAGCCGCTGACGGGTGCGTCGCCGTTCCGGCCCGGTCGGGTGGAACGGCGACGCACCCGGGTGCGTTGTCGGGGCATGGCGTGGTTCTTCGCGGTGAGCATCCCGGGGCTGGTGTGCGTGTTGGTGCTGCTGGCCTTCGTGGACCAGCTGGCGTTGGCGGCGCAGCGGTCGCGGTGGATTCCGTGGCGCGGGACGGGGCGGGAGGGGCAGGTCTCGGCGACCGGCTTCGAGCAGTTGCACGCCCAGTTCGCGGCCGGGAAGCAGGCCGAGTTGGAGCAGCGGAAGACCACGCTGATGCTCCGCGACGAGGAGGGGGAGGGCGCTCCGCCACGCAGTACGGTGGATCTGGAGGGCGGGCTCGCGGTGATTCGCCCGACGGCCGTCCGGGCTGATCATCGCACTGCTGGGGGGTCGTCAACCCGGCCCGTGGATCGGTCGGTTGGCCGTGGCGGGGGCCGCTCTTGAACGGGTTACCGGTGTGTATCATCGGCCGCAGGGCGGTCTGCAGCCTGACCGCTGGTTCGTGCTCGTACATCCAATAAGCAGAAGAAGGACGAGGTCCCGCGGTGAAGAAGCTTCTCCTGGTCGCCCTGGTCGCCCTCGGCGGCTTCTTTGTCTACCGTCAGGTGCAGGCGGACCGCGCCGAGCAGGACCTGTGGACCGAGGCCACCGACCCGGTCCCGGCCGGCCGCTGAGGTCCGACACGCGATCTTTCCTCGGACCGGCCGGCGGAGCGCCTGCCGCGGCCGGTCCGAACTCGCTCGGGGTTGCCGCCCGGAGCGGGTACGCTAATGCCTGTCGCACGGGGCTTTAGCTCAGTTGGTAGAGCGCTGTCTTTGCATGGCAGATGTCAGGGGTTCGACTCCCCTAAGCTCCACAAGGCTTCACAAGCCGAAGACCCCCGGTCCGGGATTCCGGACCGGGGGTCTTCGGCGTTCGCGCGACGGGTCAGTGCGGCTTGCGGGGGTCGTGGGGCTTGGGCCGGTCGTCCGGGGCGGGCTTGGGGTCCTCCGACTGGCCGGGCTGTGCGGCGGAGGCCTCGGTGGAGGTCTCGCGCGGGGCGGAGCCGTTGAGCACCGTCTCGCCGACCGGGGTGCCGGTCGCACTGCCGGGAGCGGGCGGGGCGCCGGGGGAGCCGGGTGCCGCGCTGTTCGCGGACGGCGTGGCGGCCGGGGCCGGCGGCTCGGTCAGCCACTCGGGGTTGTTCTGCTTCCGGTACCACTGCCAGCAGAGCACGCCGGTGCCGATGGCGATGGTGCCGGCCACCGCGAGCCCGGTGGCCCAGCCGTGGCCGCCGCGGTTCTCCTTCTTGAGGTTCTTCGCGGCCAGATCGCTGATCTCGGCGGCGCTGACGTGCCCCTGCAGCGCGGTGATCGCGGCGGCGCCGCGGGCCTGGGCCTCGGCGGCGTACGGGGTGACGGTGTCCTTGGCGCTCTGGAAGGTCTCGGTGACCTTGGGGACCACCGAGGCCTTGGCGTGCCCGGCGGCCCGGTCGGCCGAGAGCTTGGCGGAGAGCGCCGCCTCCTGGGCCCGGTGGACCGCCTTCAGCGCCGACTTCTGGGTCTCCGGCGGGAGGCTGGAGAAGGCGTGCTCGATGTGCGGGGCGACGTGCTTGACGTACTGCACCCGGGCTGCCTGGGCGGCCTGGCCGGCGCCGGCCCTGGCCTGCGCCCCGGCGGCGGCGGCCTTCGGGCCGAGCGCCTCCAGCTTGGGGCCGAGCACCTGCTTGGCCTCCCCGGCGTACTGCAGGGCGTGTTCCTTGGCAGAGGCGGCGTAGGGCGCGACGGCGTCCTTCGCCCGTCCGGCGGTCTCGCGCGCGGTGTCCGTACGGCTCACGGGCTTCTCCTTCTCGGCGGGGCTCCGGTGTTGTCCGGTATGCACCTTTCCACCTGATAGGAGATCATGCATCCCGCTCGGCCGGCGAGCACTTCGGCCGAGCCGTCCGTTGGGCCCATGGGATGATTTCGGGTGATAGTCAGGTAAGAGATTGGAAGGTAATCCTGTGGCCCAGGAACTCATCGCCACCCTGAAGACCAACCGCGGCGACATCGTGGTCAAGCTCTTCCCGAACCACGCCCCGAAGACGGTCGCCAACTTCGTCGAGCTGGCCGAGGGTACCCGCGAGTGGAAGAACCCGGAGACCGGCGAGGTGGCCGCCAAGCCGCTGTACGACGGCACGGTCTTCCACCGGGTGATCGACGGCTTCATGATCCAGGGCGGCGACCCGCTGGGCAACGGCACCGGCGGTCCGGGCTACAAGTTCGCGGACGAGTTCCACCCGGATCTCTCCTTCGACCGCCCGTACCTGCTGGCCATGGCCAACGCCGGCCCGGGCACCAACGGCTCGCAGTTCTTCATCACGGTCGCCCCGACCACGTGGCTGACCCGCAAGCACAGCATCTTCGGCGAGGTCGTCGACGCGGCCAGCCAGAAGGTCGTGGACGCGATCGCCACCACCGCCACCACCAAGCCGTACGACCGCCCGGTCGAGGACGTGGTGATCGAGTCGGTCGTCGTCTCGCGCGGCTGATTCCGGCCCCGCCGCCCGTGAGCGGCCCCCGCGCACCCTGGTGCGCGCAGTAGCCTGGGCGGTCCCGGCGGTGCCCCGTTCGAGGCGGTGGCGCGCCGGGACCGGTCTTGTGAGGAGGGACTGCGGCGATGCATCCGGAGGAGCCCGTGCGGCCGGCGCCCGCGGACGGCCAGGGGACCGGACTGCCCGGGTGCTACCGGCACCCGGAGCGGGAGACCGGCGTGGCCTGCGCGCGCTGCGGGCGACCGATCTGCCCGGAGTGCATGGTGGGCGCCTCGGTGGGCTTCCACTGCCCGGAGTGCGTGCGCGGTGAAGCCGAGCAGGTCCGGCAGCCGCGGACCACCTTCGGCGGGGTGCTGGAGGCCGGGGACGGCGCGCTGGTCACCAAGGTGCTGATCGGGCTCAACCTGCTGGTCTTCCTGGTCACCGCCTACCTGGACCGGACCTGGGAGCTGCGACTCGGCCTGTACAGCTGGGTGCCGGTGCCGGGGGTCCGGATCGGCGTGGCGGCCGGTCCGCAGGACTGGTACCGGCTGGTCAGCGCGATGTTCGTGCACTCCGGCCTGCTGCACATCGGGATGAACATGCTCTCGCTGTGGGTGCTCGGGCCGCAGTTGGAGCGGGTGCTGGGCCGGGTGCGGTTCCTCGGGCTGTACTTCGTGTCGGGCATCGCCGGCAACGCGCTGGCCTACCTGCTGTCGGGCGACAAGCTCTACTCGGTGGGGGCGTCCGGGGCGATCTTCGGGCTGCTGGGGGCGACCGCGGTGCTGTTCCGGGTCAACCGGGTACCGATGCAGCCGGTGATCGCGCTGCTGGTGGTCAACCTGGTGATCACCTTCTCGGTGTCGGCGATCGACTGGCGGGCGCACGTCGGCGGCCTGGTGGCCGGAGTCGTCACCGGCGCGGGGATGATGTACGCCCCACGGGAACGCCGTGCACTGGTGCAGGGGTTGACGGTGGCCGGAGTGCTCGTGGCGAGCCTGCTGCTGGTGCTGGCCGGGACGGCGCGCCTGCCGGGGTGATCCCGGCCCGGGCGGCATGCTGGGCGGCGGCTGTCCACAGCGGGTGCGGGCCTGTGCACAGCGGGTGTGAACTTGTCCACAGCGGGTGCGGGCAGCCGGTTGGCGTTCTTCGGTCTACGCGCGTTATCCTGCTGCGTTGCAAGTTATCCACAGGCCTGGCGAAGTTTTCCCCAGTGTGGACAACCCTGTGGATAAACGTTCGGGCGCTGCCTTCCGGGCGGGCGCGTGCCGAACACCGCTCCGGACCCGGGGCCCGGAGCGGTGCGGACGCGTTGTGTCAGGGGAGCCGCGGAGCGCGGCTCACTTCCACTGGGTGGAGACGCCGAAGCCGGCGGCGATGAAGCCGAAGCCGGCCAGGATGTTCCAGTTGCCCCAGCTCTCGATCGGCCAGGTGCCGCTGGTCACGTAGTACGTGACGATCCAGACCAGGCCGATCAGGAACAGCGCCAGCATCAGCGGTGCCACCCAGCTGCGGCCGGAGCTGAGCTTCACGGCCGTGGTGGTGGTCGGCGGCGGCGTGTAGTCGGCCTTCTTGCGGAGTCGAGACTTCGGCACGAGGGGTTCTCCTGTCGATGCGCTGTGACCGCGCAGGTGTGCAGCGGGGGACGGGCGGCGTGTGGGGGCCGGATTGGTACGAGCGGTACTCCGCACATGCCATCGGCGTCCGTTAGCGTAGTGGCTCGTCGGGTCTTAGGGAGATAAGGGTACGGTGCCGGATTCCACGATTTCGCCCCAGCCGCCGCTCGGCCGCCCTCGTCGCACCCGAATTGTCGGACGTGCCCTGACCTGCACCGTCTTCGCGCTCGCCGGGCTGCTGTTCTACGTCAGCGCGGAGACCGCCCGCGGCACCGATCTGCGCACCGACAACTCGCTGCTCAAGCTGAGCGACGTCATACAGCAGCGCTCCACCCAGAACCAGGAGCTGCAGGCGCAGGTCGCCGAGGACCAGGACAAGGCCGACCGGCTGGCCCAGGAGCAGGGGCAGTCCCCCGCCGACGCCGCCCGGCTGGACGCGCTGCAGCAGGCCGCCGGGCTGGACCCGCTGCGCGGACCCGGCCTGACCGTGACCCTGGACGACGCCCCGCCGAACGCCACCGCGAAGATCCCCGGCGTCCCCGAGCCCGGCGTGAACGACCTGGTGATCCATCAGCAGGACATCCAGGCGGTGGTGAACGCGCTGTGGCGCGGCGGCGCCGAGGGCGTCCAGGTGATGGACCAGCGGCTGATCTCCACCAGCGCGGTGCGCTGCGTCGGCAACACCCTGCTGCTGCAGGGCCGGGTCTACTCCCCGCCGTACGTGATCCGCGCGGTCGGCCGGACCGAGGCGCTGAGGTCCGCGGTGGACGCCGACCCGACCATCCGCAACTACCTGGGCTACGTGGCCGCCTACGGGCTCGGCTGGAAGGTCCAGGAGAGCGGCGAGTTGAACCTGCCGGGCTACGCCGGTTCGGCCGACCTGCGGGCCGCCTCCGCGCAGTAGCGGACGCGCGGGTCCTGTTGCGCGGATACCCGCCTGGGCGGGGCGGGCGGGCGTCTACGCTTGTGCAGACCCGAACTCCGAGGAGCAGCATGTACGGCATGATCTGGCGGCACCTCCCGGGCCCCACCCCGGTCCGCGCGCTGATCGCGGTGCTGCTCGTCCTCGGCGTCGTCTACGTCCTGTTCCAGTTCGTCTTCCCGTGGGCCGAGCCGCTGCTGCCCTTCGGCAACGTGACGGTGGATCAGGGCGGCGGCGCCGGCGGCTGAGCCGCTCCCCCGTAGCCGCAGCAGATGCCCGCACACCCCAGGAGCAGTGAGATGACCTCCGCCGGCCGCCCGCCCCGGATCCTCGTGGTCGACAACTACGACAGCTTCGTCTTCAACCTCGTCCAGTACCTCTACCAGTTGGGCGCGGTCTGCGAGGTGGTCCGCAACGACGAGCTGACCGTCGCCGACGCGCGCCCGCGCGACGGCGCGGACGGCTACGACGGGGTGCTGCTCTCCCCCGGCCCGGGCACGCCCGAGGAGGCCGGGGTGTGCGTGGAGATGGTGCATCACTGCGCCGAGGCCGGGCTGCCGCTGTTCGGGGTGTGCCTGGGCCTGCAGTCGATCGCGGTGGCCTACGGCGCGGTGGTCGGCCGGGCGCCCGAGCTGCTGCACGGCAAGACCTCGACGGTGGAGCACGAGGACGGCGGCGTGTTCGAGGGCCTGCCCTCGCCGCTGGTCGCCACCCGCTACCACTCGCTGGCGGTCGACCCGGCCACCGTGCCCGCCGAGCTGGTGGTCACCGCCCGGACCGAGGAGAGCGGCGTCATCATGGGCCTGCGCCACCGTGAACTGCTGGTCGAGGGCGTGCAGTTCCACCCCGAGTCGGTGCTCACCGAGGGCGGCCACCGGATGCTCGCCAACTGGCTGGCCGAGTGCGGCTTCCCGGAGGCCGTGGGCCGATCGGCCGGGCTCGCCCCGGTGATCGGGCGGAGCTGACCCGGTGACCGCCGTGCGCCCGGAGGGGGGCGTGCCCGGGAACCTGGGCGAGCCGGACGACTGGGGGGTCTACGAGCCCGCCCCGGTGGAGCAGACACTGCAACTGCGGCTGCCCGTGCCGCCCGTCCAGCCGGTCGCCGACGGCGGCCGGGCCGGGCGGCGGCGGGCCCAGGGGCCGGTGGGGCTGCGGCCCGGCACCGGCCGCCGGCGGGCCAGCGGCAAGGCCGGCGGGGCGCGGCCGCCGCGCCCCAAGGAGCGCCGACGGGTGGTGCTGGCCCGCCTGATGGGGGAGCTGTTCATCACCCTCGGCGTGGTGATGCTGCTGTTCGTCTCGTACCAGCTGTGGTGGACCAACGTGCAGGCGGACGCCGCCGCCGACGCGGCCGGCCACAGGTTGGAGCAGCAGTGGGCGCAGCCGCCCGCCGCCCCGCAGGGCGGGCAGAGCGCCGCGCCGCAGACCGCCTTCGAGCCCGGGCAGGGCTTCGCCATCATCCACATCCCGAAGCTGGACCTGAAGTACCCGATCGCCGAGGGCACCAACAAGGAGAAGGTGCTGGACCACGGCCTGGTCGGGCACTACACCGGCACCGCGATGCCCTCCGACAAGACCGGCAACTTCGCGGTCGCCGCGCACCGCACCACGCACGGGCAGCCGTTCCGGAAGATCGGTCAGCTGGTGCCGGGGGACAAGGTCGTCGTGGAGACCGCGACCGCGTACTACACCTACGAGGTGGCGGGCGGCATCCCGGAGACCCCGCCGACCAACGTGACGGTGCTTCAGGCGGTGCCGAAGGGCTCTCCGTTCACCGCGCCGGGCCGCTACCTGACGATGACGACATGCACGCCGGAGTTCAGTGCCCGGGGAAGGCTGATCGTCTTTGGCAAGATGGTCGAGGAACGGCCGAGGAGCCAGGGCCAGCCGGAGGCGCTGACCGGGCATCAGTGAGCAGCGAGGCACGGCACCATGGGCACAGCCGTCGGGGCGGGCGGGCGCAGGCGCGGCCGGACGGCGGCGGCCCTCGGGCTGCTGGGGGAGTTGCTGATCACCCTGGGGCTGCTGGTGGCCCTGTTCGTCGGGTACTCGCTGTGGTGGACCGACGTGGTCGCCGACCGCACCGCCGACCGGGCCGGCGACCGGCTGCGGCAGTCCTGGACGGCCCCGGCCGCGCCCGGTGACACCGCCCCCGCGCCGGGCTACCAGGCCGGCGACGGGGTGGGCTTCCTGCACGTGCCGGCGCTCGGCCGGGGCAACCGGACGCTGATCCGGACGGGCACCTCGGCCGAGGTGCTGAACGAGGGCGTGGCCGGGGTGTACGAGGAGCCGTACCGCTCCGCGATGCCCTGGGACGCGCAGGGCAACTTCGCGCTCGCCGCGCACCGGGACGGGCACGGTGCCAGGTTCCACGACCTGGACCTGCTGAAGCCCGGCGACCCGGTGGTGGTGGAGACCCGGGACGCCTGGTACGTCTACCGGGTGGCGGGGGTGCTGCCGCAGACCTCGAAGTACGACGTGGGCGTGGTGGCCCCCGTTCCCGAGGGCTCGCCGTTCACCCGTCCCGGCCGGTACCTCACGCTGACCACCTGCACCCCGGTGTACACCTCGCGCTACCGGATGGCGGTCTGGGCCGAACTGGTCCGCACCGAGCCGGTGGACGCCCGTCGCACCCCGCCGGCCGAACTGCGCTGAGCCGGGAACGCCGCAGGGGCCGCACCGGCGGGCGGTGCGGCCCCTGCGTCAGCTGCGGGCGGTCACGGGGTGGGTGACTTGGGGTCCGCGGGCTTGACGAACAGGGTGACCGTGTCGTCGGGGTTCAGCTGGGTGCCGGCCGGCGGGTTGGTGCCCTGGACCACGCCGTTCGGGTCCTGCGACCCGGCCAGCTGGTAGTGCGTCAGGCCCAGCGCGGTCAGCTGCTTGATGGCGTCGGAGAGCTTGACGTTCTGCAGCGGCGGCACGGTGACCTTGTCGGCCATCTTGCCGACCGTGATGGTGACCTGGGTGCCCTTCTTGAACTGGCCGGTCTTCGGGTTCTGGTCCACGATCTGGCCGACCTTGCTCTGGTCGGTGATCACCTTGGTCTGCACCTGGACGGTGAAGCCGGCGTCGGTCAGGGCCTGCGTACCGTTGTCCTGCGACTGGCCGATCACGCTCGGGACGTTGACCTTCTGCTGGCCGGAGGAGACGGTCAGCGTGATGGTCGCGCCGGCGGCCGCCTTGCCGGTCGGGTTCTGCGAGATGACCTTGTCCTGGTCGACCTTGTCGTCGTTCTGGTAGGCGACGGTGACCTGGAAGCCCAGCTTGGTGAGGGTCGCCGAGGCGGCGTCCTTGGTCTGGCCGGTGACGTCGGGGACGTCGGCCTGGGCCGGGCCGGAGGACAGGTGGACCGTGATCACCGCGTCGGCGGGGATCTGCGAGCTGGCCACCGGGTCCTGGGTGCAGACCTGGTCCTTCTGGATCTTGGTGTCGGGGCAGGCGATCGGGTCGCCCTGCTTGACCGTCAGCTTGGCGCTCTGCGCGCGGGCGGCGGCCTGGGCGTCGGCGAGGCTCTTGCCGACCAGGCTCGGCGCGGTGGTCTTGCCGCCCGCCGAGTCGCCGGTCTTCACCATCGCCTGGACCACGAAGAACGCGCCGACCAGGACCAGCACCGCGGCCACGGCCAGGATGATCCAGGAGGTGTTGTTCTTCTTCGGCTCCTCGCGGCGGCGCCCGGCGCGGCCCTCGTAGCCGTCGTCGTCGTACCCGCCGCCGCCGCGGCCGTCGTTGTAGCCGGGCTCCTGGTAGCCGTAGCCGGGCTGCTGGTTGCCGACCTGCGGGAGCATGGTGGTCGGTCCGGCGCCCTGCTGGGGCAGCACGTTGGTCTGGCCGTACGGGTCGTACTGGCCGGCGCCCTGGTCGTAGCCGTAGCCCGGGCCGGCCGCGCCGTACGCGGCGGCCTGCTGGGCGGCGTTGACCGGGAGGCCGTCGAGGAAGCGCTCGATGTCGTCGCGCATCTCGTCGGCGGACTGGTAGCGGTAGTCGCGGTCCTTGGCGAGCGCGCGCAGCACGATCGCGTCGATCTCCGGGCGCACCTCGGGGTCGTACGCGGACGGCGGGGCGGGCTCCTCGCGGACGTGCTGGTAGGCCACCGCGACCGGCGAGTCGCCGACGAACGGCGGGCGCACGGTGAGCAGTTCGTACAGCAGGCAGCCGGTCGAGTACAGGTCGGAACGGGCGTCGACGGTCTCGCCCTTGGCCTGCTCGGGGGAGAGGTACTGGGCGGTGCCGATGACCGCGGAGGTCTGGGTCATCGTCATGCCGGCGTCGCCCATCGCGCGGGCGATGCCGAAGTCCATCACCTTGACGTTGCCCTGCCGCGTCAGCATGACGTTGGCGGGCTTGATGTCGCGGTGGACGATCCCGGCGCGGTGCGAGTACTCCAGGGCCTGCAGGATGCCGATGGTCATCTCGAGCGCGCGCTCCGGCAGCAGCCGGCGGCCGGTGTGCAACAGCTCGCGCAGGGTGGAGCCCTCGACGTACTCCATCACGATGTACGGGATGGAGATCCCGTCGATGTAGTCCTCGCCGGTGTCGTAGACCGCGACGATGGCGGGGTGGTTCAGCGAGGCGGCGGACTGCGCCTCCCGCCGGAAGCGGGCCTGGAAGGACGGGTCGCGGGCCATGTCGGCACGGAGCGTCTTCACGGCGACCGTACGGCCGAGCCGGGTGTCGTGGGCGAGGTACACCTCGGCCATGCCACCGCGCCCTAGGACGCCGCCGAGCTCGTACCTGCCGCCGAGGCGACGAGGCTCTTCCATATCTCCGACCCTCTCCCCCACCGGCCGGTGAGGATGTGACGTAGGTGTCCCCGCACGCTCTGTTGGACGCGGCCGAGGCCCCGTCGGTTCGCGGCTTCGACCCCCGGAACGCTGGGCCCCGGGTGGCTGCGGGTACACCCGCTGCTGGCGGATACGCTACCGGGCCAACCTGAGCGGTCCGGGACGGCCTGGCAGCTGAGACCAGACCGGTATCGTCCAGGACCGTCCCATTGTGACAATTCAAGCCACTGTTCGGAGGAGTCCGGCCGGATTGTGACGCATGCGACCGGCCCTAGCGGCCGAGCGCCGCCTGCATCACCGACTTGGCGATCGGGGCCGCCAGGCTGCCGCCGGAGATCTCGTTGCGGTCCGCGGCGCCGTCCTCGACCACCACCGCGACCGCGACCTGCTTGCCGTCCGCGCCCTTGGCGTAGGAGACGAACCAGGCGAACGGCAGGCCGGTGTTGTCCTGGCCGTGCTGGGCGGTGCCGGTCTTGCCGCCGACCGTCGCGTTCGGGATCTTGGCGTTCTTTCCGGTGCCGTTCTGCACCACCGACTCCATCAGCTGCTGCAGCTTCTGCGCGGTGGCCGGGGAGACCGCCTGGCTGAGCTGGTGCTCGGAGTGGGTGGAGATGACGTCCCGGGCGGAGCGCTCCTGGGCGACCAGGTAGGGCTCCATCAGCGAGCCGTTGTTGCAGATCGCCGCGGCGACCATGGCCATCTGCAGCGGGGTGGCCCGGGTGTCGTGCTGGCCGATGGCGTCCAGCGCGGTGCCGTCGGGCGAGGAGCCCTTCGGGTAGTAGCTGGCGCTGGGCCGGATCGGGACGTCCAGGTGGTCGTTGTTGAAGCCGAACTTCTCGGCCTGCGCGCGCAGCGCGTCCCGGCCCAGGTCGGCGCCCATCTTGCCGAACACGGTGTTGCAGGACAGGTCCATGGCGTCCTGCACGGTCGCCTTCTCGCACGGCTCGTCGGAGCTGGCGTTCTTCAGCTCGGTGCTGGTGCCGGGGAGGATGTACGGGTTCGGGGTGTCCGTGGCGTCGGTCGGGTTCTTGTACTTGCCGGTCTCGAACGCGGTCGCCGCGGTGATCAGCTTGAAGGTCGAACCGGGCGGGTAGGTCTCGCGCAGAGCCCGGTTCAGCAGCGGCTTGTTCGGGTCGTTGTTGAGGTCGGTCCACGCCTTGGTGTCGGCGGCGCTGCCGCCGGCGAAGGTGCTCGGGTCGTAGGACGGCGTGGAGACCAGTGCCAGGATCGCCCCGGTGCGCGGGTCGATCGCCACCGCCGCGCCCTTGCGGTTGCCCAGGGCGTCGTAGGCGGCCTTCTGGGTCTTGGGGTCGATCGTGGTGACCACGTCGCCGCCCTGCTTGGGCTTGCCGGTCAGCATGTCCAGGGTGTTGCGGAAGAACAGCCGGGAGTCGGTGCCGGAGAGGACGCCGTCCTCCAGCTTCTCCAGCTGGCTGCTGTCGTAGGCCTGCGAGGAGTACCCGGTGACCGGCGCGTACATCGCGCCGTCCACCCAGGAACGCTTGTACTTGTAGCGCAGGCCGTTGACGAAGTCGGACTTCGTGACCGCCTGCCCGCCCGCGATGATGTTGCCGCGCGGATAGGCGTACCGGTCGTACTTCACCCGCTCGTTGTGGCTGTTGGCGGCCCAGGCGGAGCCCTGCACGCCCTGCACCCAGTTCACCCGCAGCATCAGCGCGAGCACCAGCAGCAGGCAGAAGATCGAGACCCGGCGGATCGGCTTGTTCACGAGGACGCTCCGGGGATCTGGTCCGGCCTGGTCGGTTCCGGGATGGCGGTGGCGGGCTCGGCGGCCGGGCGGCGGGCGGTGTCGCTGATCTTCAGCAGGACGGCGATCAGCATCCAGTTCGCCACCACCGAGGAGCCGCCCTGCGCCAGGAACGGCATCGTCATGCCGGTGAGCGGGATCAGCCCGGTGACGCCGCCCGCGACCACGAACACCTGGAGCGCGAACGCCGAGGTCAGGCCGACCGCGAGCAGCTTGCCGAACGGGTCGCGGGCGGCCAGCGCGGTGCGCAGGCCGCGCTGCACGATCAGCGCGTACACCATGAACAGCGCCATCAGGCCGGTCAGCCCGAGCTCCTCGCCGAACGAGCCGAGGATGAAGTCGCTCTTCGCGGCGAACTGGATCAGCCAGCTGCGGCCCTGCCCGAGGCCGGTGCCGGTGGTGCCGCCCGAGCCGAGCGCCATCAGGGTCTGCCCGATCTGCTCGGACGACTGCGCCGGCGGGTGCGGGGAGAACGCCGCCATCGGGTCCAGCCAGGCGTTGATGCGGGTCTTCACGTGCGACTCGGTGGTGGCCACCACCGCGGCGCCGCCGAAGGACATCAGCAGACCGAAGACGATCCAGCTGGTCCGCTCGGTGGCGACGTACAGCATCACCACGAACAGGCCGAAGAACAGGAAGGAGGTGCCCAGGTCGGTCTCGAACACCAGGATCAGGATCGACAGCAGCCAGACCAGGATGATCGGTCCGAGGTCGCGACCGCGCGGCAGGTACAGGCCCATGAACTTGCGGCTGGCCAGCGCCAGGGCGTCCTTCTTGACCATCAGGAAGCCGGCGAAGAACACCGTCAGGATGATCTTGGCGAACTCACCGGGCTGGATCGAGAAGGAGCCGAACCGGATCCAGATCTTCGCGCCGAAGTCCTCCGCCCGGGACGGGAAGAAGGCCGGCGCGGCCAGCAGCACCAGCGCCACCACCATCGAGATGTAGGTGTAGCGCTGCAGGATCCGGTGGTCCTTCAGCAGCACCACCACGCCGATGAACAGCGCCACCCCGAGGCCGGACCACATCAGCTGGTTGGCGGCCGCCGGGAAGTTGTTGCGCAGCAGGCCGCCGGCCTTGTCCAGGCGCCAGATCATCACCACGCCGAGCCCGTTGAGCAGGGTGGCCAGCGGCAGCAGCAGCGGGTCGGCGTACGGCGCGAACCGGCGGGTCACCAGGTGCGCGATGCCGGCCAGCACGGCCATGCCCAGGCCGTAACCGAGCATCCCGGTGGGCAGCGACCCGTCGATCGCCAGACCGACGTTGGCGTACGCCAGCACCGGGATGGCGACCGCGAACGCCAGCAGCGCCAGCTCGGTGTTCCGCCGGGTCGGGACGGTGCTCGCCGGCGGGCTCGCGGAGTCGGCGCGGCGCCGCCCGGCGGCGGGCGTGCTGCTGCTCACGTCGAAGGTGCTCATGTCGGTGCCTACCCCCGGCGGACGCGGCCTACGGCGCCGAGCAGGAGGCGGCCAGCTGCTGCTCCTGCTCGGTCAGCGGCGGGGCGGACGGCGCGGTGCCGCCCTCCGCCGGGGCCTGCTTGGACTCGGCGAGCTTCTTGCACACCGCGGCTTGTGCGCGCAGGGTGTCGACCTGCTTCTGCGCGTCGCCCAGGCTGGTCGCCTGGATGTTCTTGGCCAGCTGGTCGCGCTGGTAGGCGGGCAGGAACTTCAGCTCGACGTCGGTGTACTGCTGGTACACCGAGCTGAGCTTCAGCCCCGCCAGGTTCTGGTCGAGACCGCGGTAGACCGCGACGTGGCCCTCGTCGGAGCCGACGTAGTACTGGTCCTGGGTCCACTGCCAGGCGAAGTAGCCGGCCCCGCCGAGCACCGCCAGCGCCAGCACCGCGGCCAGCGTCAGCTTCAGGCCGCGCTTCTTCTTGCGGTGGGTCGGCGCGGGCTCGTCGTACTCCTCGTACTCGCCCTGGCCGTAGCCGGCGGCCGGCTCCTGGTAGCCCTCGGCGGGACCGAAGTCGCCGGCCGGGGCGCCGTAGCCGGGTTCGCCGTAGCCGGGCTCGTAGCCCTGCGCCGGGCCGAACGCGCCCTGCGGCGGCTGCGGGGACCGGCCGAGGCCCGCCGCGCGGCCCGCCGGGGTGTCCAGCAGCCGCGGGTCGGTGAGCGGGTGCGGCTGGCTGTCGGCGACCGCGCCGACCACCACGGGGGTGTCCGCGAACCGGCCGCTGAGGGTGTCGGTGGCGCCGACGTCGATCACGTCGGCGACGATGCAGGTGATGTTGTCCGGGCCGCCGCCGCGCAGCGCCAGCTGGATCAGCTCCTGGACGGTCTGCTGCGGCGCGTAGTAGCTGCCGAGCGTCTCCTCCAGGGTCTGGTGGCTGACCGGGCCGGACAGGCCGTCGGAGCAGATCAGGTAGCGGTCGCCGGCCCGGACCTCGCGGATCGACAGGTCGGGCTCGACCTGGCCGCGGCCGTCCAGGGCGCGCATCAGCAGCGAGCGCTGCGGGTGGGTCTCGGCCTCCTCGGCGGTGATCCGGCCCTCGTCGACCAGCCGCTGCACCCAGGTGTGGTCCTGGGTGATCTGGCTGAGCCGGCCGTCGCGGAGCAGGTAGGCGCGGGAGTCGCCGATGTGCACCATGCCCATCCGCTGGCCGTCCCACAGCAGCGCGGTGAGCGTGCAGCCCATGCCCTCGAGCTGCGGGTCGTCCTCGACCATCTGCCGCAGCCGGTCGTTGGCGACCTGCACGGCGTCGTTGAGCAGGGTCAGCAGGTCCGCACCGGGGTCGGCCTCGTCCAGCCGGACGATCGAGCCGAGCACCTCGGAGGAGGCGACCTCGCCGGCCGCCGCCCCGCCCATGCCGTCGGCGACCGCCAGCAGCCGGGGCCCGGCGTAGCCGGAGTCCTCGTTCCCCTCGCGGATCAGGCCCTTGTGCGAGCCGGCGGCGAAGCGCAGCACGAGACTCATGCTGTCCGGGCCCTCCTTCGGGTGGAGCTGGTCCTCATGCGCTGACTACTTCCGCAGCTCGATGACGGTCCTGCCGATTCGGATCGGCACGCCGGGCTGGAGCGGAGTCGGCGTGGTCAGCCGCTGCCGGTCCAGATACGTGCCGTTGGTGGAGCCTAGATCCTCCACCGTCCACTGCCCAGTCTGATCGGGGTAGATCCTGGCATGGCGGGAGGAGGCGTAGTCGTCGTCGAGCACGATCGTCGAGTCGTGCGCGCGGCCCAGCGTGACGGTCTGGCCCTGCAGCGCGACCGTGGTTCCGGCCAGCGAGCCCTGGGTGACCACCAGGTGGGTGGGCTGGCCGCGGCGCTGCCGGGCGGCGGCCTGCTGCTGGGCGGCGGCCGACGTCTGCGCCTGCGCGGGGCGGCTCTGCCCGGCGGGCGCCCCGGCGGGGGCGGCCCGGCGCCCGGAGCGCGGGGTCGTCTTGGTGCCGAAGAGGTCGCTGCGGATCACTTGCACCGCGACGATGACGAACAGCCACAGCACGGCGAGGAAACCCAGCCGCATGACCGTCAGGGTCAGGTCTGACATATCCGGCCCGCTCTACCCTTCGACCTGTCGGTAGACGATGGTGGTCGACCCCAGGACGATCCGGGAGCCGTCGCGGAGCGTAGCGCGCTGGGTGTGCTGCCCGTCCACCACGATGCCGTTGGTGGACCCGAGGTCGAGCACCATGGCGGGCGATCCGGGGCGGATCTCGGCGTGCTTGCGGGAGACCCCGGGGTCGTCGACCCGGATGTCCGCCTCGGTCGAGCGGCCGAGCACCACGGCGTTCTGCCCGATCTGGTGCCGGGCGCCGTTCACCTCGACCCACCGGCGGGTACCGGCGCCGCCGTGCCCGGCCCCCGGGAAGGGGCGGACGTTGCCGGCCTGGGCCGGCGGGGCGGGCGGCATCGCCGGGGGCGCGGTCGGCGGCGGCGGAGCGCCGTACGGCGCGGCGGTGCCCTGCTGCCAGGGCGCGCCGGGAGCGTGCGGGGTGGGCTGGCGGCCGTAGCCCGCCGGGGCGGCCGGCGGCGCGGGGGCCTGCGGCGGCTGCTCGGCGGCCAGGGTGCGGCTGCGCACCCGGTACAGGCCGGTGTCCAGGTCGTCGGCCTTCTCCAGGTTGACCTGCAGCGGGCCCATGAAGCTGTACCGCTGGGCCTCGGCGTACTCGCGGACCATGCCGGCCAGTTCGCTGCCGAGCTGGGCGGCGTAGGGGCTGAGCCGCTCGTGGTCGTGCGGGCTGAGCTCGACGATGAAGTCGTTGGGGACGACCGTGCGGTCCCGGTTCCAGATGGTGGCGTTGTTGTCGCACTCGCGCTGCAGCGCGCCCGCGATCTCCACCGGCTGGACCTCGGACTTGAACACCTTCGCGAAGGTGCCGTTCACGAGACCTTCGAGTCGCTGCTCGAACTTCTTCAGGACTCCCACGGGGCACCCCCTCTCAGGGCGTCGGTCGGGCCGGCTCGTCGGCTTGAAAGCGGTACTTCCGTACTGATCGTATCCACGCGCGGCCCTTCCGTACGGTTCCCCCGGTAGGTCGCGCCCCCGAGGGCTACCCGCGGCGGGGCCCGCTCACTCGTTCGGCTCGCCCCGGTTGCGGGGGTACGGGGAATGGATTCGCAGGTGGCCCGCGGGGCGTGCTAATGTTTTCCATGTCGGAAGGGGCGCCCGAGAGGGAGCCGGACGGAAGACCCCAAGAGATGCGCTAAGCTTCTCGGCAGGTCGGAAGAGCGGTAAGCATCTTACGGCGACACCCATGCGCGGGTGGCGGAATAGGCAGACGCGCTGGATTCAGGTTCCAGTGCCCGAAAGGGCGTGGGGGTTCAACTCCCCCCTCGCGCACAGCGAAGCCCCGCAGATCTTCGGATCTGCGGGGCTTTCTCGTTTCCCCGGGGCCGACCGCGCCGCCCGCGCGGCCCCGCCCGGGCCGCCGACACCGGAGCGCTACGGCTGGGCCGCGCGCTCGGCGGTGGCCGGGAGTTCCGCGTGGACGCTGAACCCGCCGTCGCGGGTGGGGGCGGCGGTGAAGGTGCCGCCGAGGAGGGCGGCGCGTTCGCGCAGGCCGACCAGGCCGTGGCCGCCGCCGGGCAGTGGGGTGGGGCCGTGCGCGGGCGGCGGGCCGTTGTGGACGTCGACGTGCAGCCGGTGGCCGCGGGCGGTGACCGTGACGGTGACGGCGGCGCCCGGTGCGTGCTTGCTGATGTTGGTGAGGCACTCCTGGACGGTCCGGTAGGCGGCGCGTTCCACCGCCTCGGGCCAGTCCCGGTCGCCGGGGTCGAGGGCGCCGGTGACGTCGAGCCCGCTGCCGTCGAGCAGCCGGGGCAGGTCGGCGAGCCGGGGCTGCGGGGCGAGCGGGGTGACGGGACTCACCCCGGCCGCGCGCAGCACGCCGACCATCTGCCGCAGTTCGTCGAGGGTGCGGACGGAGAGTTCGCGGATGGTGCGGGCGGTCTCCCGGGCGGCCGGGTCGGCGGTGGAGACCTGCAGCGCCCCGGCCTGGACGGAGATCAGGCTGACCTGGTGGGAGACCACGTCGTGCATCTCGCGGGCGAGCCGGGCGCGTTCGGCGCCGAGCACCTTCTCGGCCAGCAGCCGGCTCTCCCGTTGCCGGCCCTCGGTGAGTTCGGTCACCCGCTCGGCGAGTTCGCGGCGGGTGCGGGCGAGCATGCCGAGCGCGGCCGGGCCGGCGCCGAGCATCACCGACTGGATGGCGTAGAGGACGTTGTCCCGGCTGAGTTCGAAGATGGCGGGGGAGAGCGGCCAGTGGAAGAACTCGACCAGCGCGAAGGCGGTGGCGCAGGCGACCGGGACGCGGGGTTTCGGGTAGGCGGCGGCGACCGAGTAGACGGCGGTGAGCGGGGCCAGCCAGATGTCGTTGACGAAGGCGCCGGGGAGGGTGAGCAGCACCACGGTCAGCGGGTAGCGGCGGCGCAGCAGCAGGGCGACCACGGAGAGCGCGGAGAGGGCGAGCTGCCAGCCGGTGGAGTCCTTGGCGACCAGCGCGGAGTCCATCGCGGCGAGCCCGACCGGGACGAGCAGGGTGGTGCGCGGGGAGCGCAGCCAGGCCCAGCGGCCGGCGGGCGGCTCGGCGCTCACCGCTCGTCCCGGCGGCTCTCCCGGACCAGTCCGGCGCGGTGCGCGATGACCGCGGCCTGCACCCGGTTGGCGGCGCCGAGCTTGGCCAGGATGGCGCTGATGTGGTCCTTGACGGTGCCGGTGCCGAGGAACAGGCGGTCGGCTATCTCGGCGTTGGACAGGCCCTCGCCGAGCAGCGCCAGGACGTCGAGTTCGCGGCCGGTGAGCTGCCGGGTCAGGGCGGCGGCGGCCAGGTCGGGGCCGCCGCCGTCGACGTAGCCGCTGATCACGGTGCCGGCGACGGTCGGCGAGAGCACGCTGCCGCCGGAGGCCAGCACCCGGACGGCGTGCACCAACTGCTCGGGGGCGGTGTCCTTGAGCAGGAACCCGGCGGCGCCGGCCCGCAGCGCCGTGCCGATGTACTCGTCGGTGTCGAAGGTGGTGAGCATCGCCACGGCCGGCGGGTCGGGCAGGGCGCGCAGCCGGCGCAGCACGGTCAGGCCGTCCAGGTCGGGCATCCGGACGTCGAGCAGCACCACGTGCGGGCGCAGCGCCACCGCCTGCTGCTCGGCCTGGCCGCCGGAGCAGCCGCCGACCACCTCGAGGTCGGGCGCGGAGCCGACGATCAGGCCGAGCCCGGAGCGGACCAGCACCTCGTCGTCCACGATCAGGACCCGGGTCGGCGGCATGTCTCTCCCTGGTGGGTGCGGCGGGCGGCAGTTCGAGGGTACGGGGCCGGTGCCGGGTGACCCCCGCCGATCGGCGGGGGTGGGAATCCGCTACCGGATTCACGCAATTCTCATCTGGGCTGGGCAACCATGGAAATCGGGGCGGAAGCCCGCGACCGCGAGCGGATGCGCCCCGATGATCGATCGTCTGGAATGGTTGCTGTGTCCACTGTGAAGACGGCTGCCTCGGCCGTGCCCTCGTCGCGAGGAGAAGACCCCGGTCCACTGGGGAAGTGGCGCCCGCGGGCGGCCTCTTCCACGGTCTGGTACCTGCGGCTGATGGCGCTGCTGAACCTGGTGGCGGTGCTCTCCGTGCCGTTCCGGGATCAGGTGCAGCGCCACAACGAGGGGGAGTACTTCACCCCTTATCTGGTGACCGCCGGTCTGACCACGGTGGCGCTGTCGTTGTTCCTGGCGGTGGCGATGCGCCGGCGCAAGCGCGCGGCGTGGATCTTCAACGTGGGCCTGGCCGGTCTGACCTTCCTGGGCTACGTGCTGCTGATGGCGTTCGGCGACCGGTTCGCGGCCCATCCGTGGAACTACTTCTCGATCGCGCTGACCGGCCTGTTCCTGCTGGCCCTGCTGGTCTCCCGCAAGGAGTTCACCTCCAAGGGCGACCGCTCGAACCCGAAGACCGCGGTGGCCGCGGCGCTGGGCGGCCTGGTGCTGGGCGGCCTGGTCGGCTCGCTGCTGGTGCAGCTGACCAACGAGATCTCCGGCGCGAGCTTCGGCAGCCGGTTCAGCTACGCGGTGCACCGGATGATCACCGTCACCCCCTCGGACCGGGTGGCCGACGTGGTCTCGGTGCCGACCTGGGTGAACGCCGCGATCAACGTGATGGGCGCGCTGCTGTTCCTGGCCGTGCTGTACGTGACCTTCCGCAGCCCGCGCGGTGAGGAGCTGCAGAGCGACGAGGACGAGCGCCGGCTCCGCGAGCTGCTGGACAAGCAGGGCGAGCGGGACTCGCTGGGCTACTTCGCACTGCGCCGGGACAAGGCGGTGATCTTCTCGCCGAGTGCCAAGGCGGCGGTCGCCTACCGCGTGGTCGGCGGGGTGACGCTGGCCTCGGGCGACCCGATCGGCGACCCGGAGGCCTGGCCGGGCGCGATCGACGCCTGGCTGGCGGAGGCCCGCGAGCACGCCTGGGTGCCGGCCGTGATGGGCGCCTCCGAGGAGGCCGGGGTGATCTACGCCCGGCACGGCCTGGACGCGCTGGAGCTGGGCGACGAGGCGATCGTCGAGCTGGACGAGTTCTCGCTGGACGGCCGGGCGATGCGGGTGGTCCGGCAGGCGTACAACCGGGTCAAGCGGGCCGGGTACACGGTGCGGATCCGCCGGCACGAGGACATTCCCGAGTACGAGATGGCCGAGCTGGTGGCCAAGGCCGACCACTGGCGCGACGGCGCGACCGAGCGCGGCTTCTCGATGGCGCTGGGCCGGCTCGGCGACCCCGGGGACGGGCGTTGCGTGATGCTGGAGTGCTTCGACGGGGAGGACGAGCTGCGGGCGCTGCTGAGCTTCGTCCCGTGGGGCGCGCACGGCCTGTCGCTGGACCTGATGCGGCGGGACCGGGACAGCGAGAACGGCCTGATGGAGTTCATGGTGATCGAGCTGCTGCAGCGGGCCAAGGAGGTCGAGCTGGAGCGGGTGTCGCTGAACTTCGCGATGTTCCGGTCGGTCTTCGAGCGCGGTTCGAGGCTGGGCGCCGGGCCGGTGCTGCGGTTGTGGCGTTCGGTGCTGGGTTTCTTCTCCCGCTGGTGGCAGATCGAGTCGCTGTACCGGGCGAACGCGAAATACCGGCCGATCTGGGAACCGCGCTATCTGCTGTTCGAGAAGAGCAGCGAGATTCCCCGGATCGGAATCGCCTCGGCCCGGGCGGAGGGTTTCATCACGGTGCCGAGCATGCCCGCCCTGTTCCGCCGCCGGCACGTCCGCCAGGACTAGTGGGAATTACCGCGGCAAGGCTTCCCGGGCCGTTATCGGCGGCCCGGGCAGAGGTGGTCCCTCCGCCGGGGGGCGGAGCGGGCCGATCGACATACGCCCTTGGGATGACATGGTTCGGCTTCGATGCTGATGCTGATGAGGAATCCGGTGCGTAGGGTCGAAAACGTGGCATGGGAAAGCCATCGGAAAGTCCACTGGGAAACGGGGAGACGGGTCGTGGAGCAGATCACCCACGCGGGGGGCGTGCGATCGGGGCCGTGGACGGTCGTCCGCCGGGCCGCGGTCGCCGAGTGGGGGCCGCTGGTCGGCACGGTGAAGGACCGGGTGCTGCGCCGGAAGTTCGCCGCGGTGCCGCTGGCGACCGTGGCGACGGGCCTGGTGCTGCTGTTCTCGATCGTCCAGCACCTGCCGGGCGGGGCCCGGTTCGTGAACGAGATCGGCGTGGTGAAGGCGGCGCTGCCGCTGGACGTGTCGCTGCTGCGCACCCCGCTGTCGCTGTACGTGCCGGCGCTGGACCTGCCGGTGTGGGGCGCGCTGGCGCAGGTGTTCTTCGTCTTCGGGGTGGCCGAGATCGTGCTGGGCCGCCGGCTGACCCTGCTGGTGGCGTACGCCTGCACCCTGGCGGGCACGCTGTTCGCCCGGGTCGGGGTGATGATCGGGCCGGACCACCTGTTCGGCTTCCCGCGCTGGATGGCGCACGTCCGGGACACCGGCCCGTCGGCGGCGGTGGTGGCGCTGGCGGTGGTGATCGCGTTCCGGTGCCGGGCCTGGGTGACCGGTTCGGCGGTGGTGGCGGCGATGGTCGGCGAGGCGGTGGTACTGCCGAACCTGGCCGGTCTGGAGCACGTGGTGGCGCTGACCACGGCGGTGCTGATCGCGGTGGCGGTCGAGGTGTTCGGCGACTTCTGGCCGCGGGTGCTGTCCGGGGTGGGCGCGGCGGCCTCGGTGGCCGCGGACGCGGCCGGCCGGACCAGGGCGCTGACGTCCTGACCCGGCCGGTGGGCCGCGCTCAGCCGCGCGGCAGCGGCATCTCGAAGTAGACGACCTTGCCGACCGCCTTGCGGGCGGTGCCCCACTTCTCGGACAGCTTGCTGACCAGGTTGAGGCCGCGGCCGTGCTCGGACAGCGACTCGGCGGGCTCCAGCGACGGCAGGTTGTGGTTGTCGTCGCTGACCTCGACCAGCAGCTTGTCGACCCGGATCAGTTGGAGCTGCACCTCGGCCCGGGCCACCCGCACCGCGTTGGTGACCAGTTCGCTGACCAGCAGTTCGACGGTGTCGGTGAGCGCGGTCAGCTGCCAGGTGGCGAGCTGGTCGCGGACCAGCCGGCGGGCCCGGCCGACCTCCAGCTCGGTGACGCCGAGCTGCCAGGTCGCCACCTCGGTCGGCGGGACGCCGTCGAAGCGGGCCACCAGCAGCGCGATGTCGTCCTGCCGGTCGTCGGAGTGCAGGGTGTTCAGCACGGTGTCGCAGGCCTCGTCGGGGGTCTGCTTGGGGTCGATCAGGTTGCCGCACAGCGCGGCCAGGCCCTCCCCTATGTCGCCGCCGCGGACCTCGACCAGGCCGTCGGTGCACAGCACCAGCATCGAGCCGTCCGAGACGTCGATCTTCTTGGCGACGAACGGCACCCCGCCGACGCCGATCGGGGCGCCCTCGGGGATGGCGAGCAGTTCGCCGCGGCCGTCGGGGTGGACCAGCACCGGCGGGACGTGGCCCGCCGAGGCGAGCTCGCAGGTGCGGTTGATCGGGTCGTAGACCGCGTACAGGCAGGTCGCCAGGTGGTCGTCGCCGAGCTTGTGGGCCAGGTTGTCGAGGTGGCGCAGCAGCTGGCCGGGCGGCAGGTCGAGCGCGGCGAGGGTCTGCATGGCGGTGCGGAAGCGGCCCATCGCGGCGGCCGAGTGCAGGCCGTGGCCCATCACGTCGCCGACCACCAGGGCGACCCGGCTGCCGGGCAGCTGGATCGCGTCGAACCAGTCGCCGCCGACCTCGGCCTTGCGGTCGCCGGGCATGTAGCGGTGGGCGATCTGCACGCCGGGGATCCGCGGCGGGCGGGTCGGGATCATCGAGCGCTGCAGGGTGGTGGCGACCTTGGACTCGGCGCGGTGCAGCCGGGCGTTGTCCAGCGAGAGCGCGGCGCGGGCGGCGATCTCCTTGAGGGTGTCGGCGTCGCCGCGGGTGAACGGCGCACGGTCGGGCAGCCGCAGCAGCTTGAGGATGCCCAGCACGGTGCCGCGGGCGGACAGCGGCAGCACCAGCATCGAGCGGCCGACCACGGCGGGCACCAGCTCCGGGCCGCCCAGCGAGACGGCGTAGTCGGCGGCGACGTCGGGGGTGATCAGCGGGACCAGCACCGGCTGGTTCTCCTGCAGCGCCAGGCCCGGCGGGGTGGAGCGCGGCATGGCGAGCAGCGCGCCCTCGTCCAGGACGTGGTTCCACTGCTGCGAGGCGGCGTTGAAGGTGCGGGCGACCCGGCGCAGCATGGTGCGGTCGTCGGGCTGGTCGGCGGGCAGCTCGGCGTCCGAGATCAGGCCGTCCAGCAGGTCGACGCAGGCGAAGTCGGCGACCCGGGGGACCAGCACCTCGCACAGTTCGCGGGCGGTGGTGTCCAGGTCGAGGGTGGTGCCGACCTGGTTGCCGACGGTGGCCAGCAGCGCCAGGTCGCCGTCGACGGGCAGGCCGCGGAGCACCTCGACCGCGCCGGACGGGCCGGTCGGCTGGGTGGGCAGCTCGGGGACGGGGACGGTGTGCGGCTCGGGGACGGCGGGTGCGCGGCCGTTGGCTGCGGCGTCGATGACGGGGCCTCCCGGGGGCTGGACGTGGGCGGCGGCTTCGCGTTGACCGGGGATGGTGCCGCCGAGCGGGGACGCGGACTCCGCAGCCTGTATCCGTACCCCGAGTGAGGCCCTGGCACCCGTGCCGTGCGGCGGCTCCGCCGGACGGCGGGCGGTGCGCTCGCGCTGCTGGGCGGCGCGCTGCTGCGGGGTGGGGTAGCGGCGGCCGATCCCGGCGGCGAGCCGGGCGGTGCCGGCCGCCCCGCCCGGGGAGGTCTGGTAGGGCACCACCGGCAGCCGGGTCGCGGCGTCCACCCACAGGGCGGGCGGTCCGGCCTCGGCGAGCTGGTCGAGCAGCCGGCGGCGGCGCTCCTCGGAGCCGTTCGGCAGCAGTCCGGCGAGTGCCTGCGGGGGGTGCGCGGTGGCCGGGGCGAAGGCCGCGGCGACCCGGTGCGGGCGGCCGGCGGCGGGCGCGGCGGCGTACGGGACGAGCCGCTCGCCGAGGGCGATCCGCGGGCCGGCGGAGCGCAGCGGGCGGGCGTCGGCGGCCAGTGCCAGCAGGGAGCGGCCGGCCGGTTCGACCAGCGGGTAGACCCACCACAGGACGTCGCGCAGCCGCTCCTCGCGGTCGTGCACGGCCATCGAGCCGGCCCACGGGGTGTTCAGCTGGGTCAGGTCGTCGAGGGTGTCGAAGGCGTCGCAGCGGCGCGCGCCGGCGGGTGGCGGCGGGGCGGTCTCCGGGCGGGGTTCGACGGCGGGCAGCAGGCCGTGGGCGGTGCGGCCGAGGGCGACTTCGGCGCGGTGGCCGAAGAGCTCCTCCGCGGTGCGGTTCCACAGCGCGATCCGGCCGTCCGGGTCGACCAGCACGGCGGCGACGCGGAGCAGGGCCACCACCCCGGCGGGATGGCTGCCCGGCGCGTCGTCCTGATCCGGTGTGGAGTTGGGCTGGTCCACCATGGATATCGGTCTGCCCCTTGTCTCCTGCTGCTCCTCCTGGCCCGTTGCGCGCGTCCTTGCCCGCAGCACCTTCCAGCGAAGCACGGACGGGGTGGCGGCAGGTAGCGAATCGGGCAGATTCGTCAGTATCAGTTGCGTGTCGCCCGAGGTGCTTCGGCTTCACCCGATCGGGTAAGGGCCGAGCCCCGGTAGGGTGGCGCGGGTGAGCGTACCGAGCGTCGAGGTGTGGGCGGACCCCGAGCGGCAGTGGCTGGAGGAACGGGTCGCGGCGGCCGAGCTGGCCTGGCTGACCCTGGACGTCGACGTGGCCACCCTGCGGGTGGAGATCGACAACTTCGCCCTGGTCCACCACCAGCTGCTGGGCCCGCTGTACGCCCGGCTCGACGAGCTGGACGCGCTGATCGCGGAGGCGGTCGCGGCGCGCAGCGGCGACCCGGAGGACCTGCGCCGGGCCCGGGAGGCCCGGGAGCGGGTCGAGCCGGTCGAGGAGGCCGGGCCGCGCGAGGGCGAGCCGGAGGCCCGCCGGGTGCGGCCCGACAAGGACGCCCAGCGGGTCTACCGCGAGCTGGCCCGCCGGGCCCACCCCGACCTGTCCACCGAGCCGGCCGAGCAGGAGCGCCGCTCGGCGTTCATCGCCCGGGTCAACGAGGCGTACGCGCTCGGCGACGCCGCCGCGCTGGAGCAGCTCGCCGAGGAGTGGTCGGCCGCCCCGGAGGCGGCGCCCGCGGCGGGCTCCCCGGACCGGCTGGCCTGGCTGAACCACCGCCTGGAGTGGCTGACCGGCCGGATCGCGGCGCTCGCCACCGAGCAGGTCCGGCTGGAGCGCACCCCGATGGGCGAGCTGCTGCTGCTGAACCCCCGGGAGCCGGAGCGGCTGCTGGAGGAGCTCGCCGAGCAACTGCTGGCCACCGCCGCCGACCGGCAGGGCCGGCTGGCCGCCCTGCTTCCCGACACGTCCGACCACGGCCGAAACGCCCCCCGACCCCAGGAGACGGATCCGATGTTCGCCCAGCTGCCCACCACCGACGCCGCCGCGGTGCCCGCCGACGCCGTCCTGCTCGACGTCCGCGAGCAGGACGAGTGGGACGCCGGGCACGTGGACGGCGCCCTGCACATCCCGATCGGCGAGGTGGTCGCCCGGATCGAGGAGCTGCCCGACGAGCGCCTGTACGTGCTCTGCCGGGTCGGCGGACGCTCCGCGCAGGTCGTGCAGTACCTGGTCGCGGGCGGCCGGGACGCGGTCAACGTGGACGGCGGGATGTTCGCCTGGGAGGCCGCGGGCCGCCCGATGGTGAGCAGCGGCGGGCAGGACGCCTTCGTGCTCTGACGCTCCCGCACGCACCGCCCCTGTTCGAACGCACGGGCGGTGCGGCAGGATGACCGCCGTGCGTGTCTGGTCGAAGCCCGCCCGGGTGGTGCTGGTGACCGCCGGGGTGGGACTCGCGGCCTGCACCCTGGCGTTCCTCGCCGCGCTGTTCCTGCATGTGGCACCCGAGAACTCGGTCTCCCGCGCGTACCGCGGCCAGGTCGACGCGGTGGTCTACCCGGAGTTCGAGCAGAACTGGAAGCTGTTCGCGCCGAACCCGCTGCAGCAGAACGTCACCGTCGACGCCCGGGTGCAGACCATCGCCGACGACGGCGCCGTCACCACCCGCGACTGGCTGGGCCTGACCGCGCGGGACCTCGCGGCGGTCCGGCACAACCCGGCGCCCAGCCACCTCGACCAGAATCTGCTGCGCCGGGCCTGGGACTTCTACGAGACCACCCACCCCGGTGAGGACCAGGCGGTCGCGGCCGGGCCGCGGGGCAAGCTCGCCGAGGAGTACCTGAAGCGGATAGCGCTGCAGCGCCTGGGCCGCACGGTGGCCGGCGAGCGGGTGCTGCAGATCCAGTTCCGGGTCGGCGCGGCCACCGTCGCCCCGCCCGCCTGGAGCACCGAGCAGGTCGACACCTCGGTGCACTACCGCGAGCTGGCCTGGTGGCCGGTGAACGACGAGGACTACCGGGGCCTGTCATGACGGGGGCCCGGCCGGTCGGGGACCTGCTGCCGCGCCTGCTGACCACCCTGGCCCCGTACCAGGCGGCGGTGCTGCGGATCGGCGTGGCCACCGCCTGGGGCGGCTTCCTGCTGCGCGAATGGCCGAACCGCCGGGTGCTGTACGGCGACCGCTCGCCCTGGTCGGCGGAGCTGAACGCCCGGCTGCTCGCCGACACCCACGCCTTCACGCTGCTGGCCTGGAACGACGGCCGCTGGTGGTTCGAGGCGGTGTACCTGTTGGCGCTGGCCGCCGCGGCGGCGATGCTGCTGGGCTGGCGGACCCGGGCCAGCTCCGCGGTGTTCGCGCTGACCGTGCTCTCGCTGCAGAACCGCGACGTCTTCGTCGGCGACGGCGGCGACAACGTGGTCCACCTGATGGCGATCTACCTGGTGTTCACCCGCTGCGGCGCGGTCTGGTCGCTGGACGCCCGCCGCCGGGCCCGCCGCGGCGCGGACGATCCCACCGCCTGGAGCGAGCCGCGGGCGGTGCTGGACGCGCTGGCCGCGATGCTGCACAACTGCGCGATGCTGGTGGTCGCCGTGCAGGTGGTGCTGGTGTACGCCACGGCCGGCTGGTACAAGGTGCAGGGCTCGCGCTGGCAGGACGGCACCGCCGTGCACTACCCGCTGCACCTGGGCTACTTCTCCCCCTGGCCGGAGCTGTCCGCGCTGCTCGGGGCGAGCCTGGTGGTGACCTTCCTGCTCTCCTACGGCACGGTGATCGCCCAGGTCGCGTTCCCGTTCACGCTGGCCAACCGGCGGCTGAAGAACGCGCTGCTGGCGGTGATGATCGGCGAGCACCTGGCGATCGCGGTGGTGCTCGGACTGCCGTTCTTCTCGCTGGCGATGATCGCCGCCGACGCGGTCTTCCTGCCCACCGCGGCGCTGCTCGCCGTGGAGCGGCGGCTGACCGGTCGGCAGCCGACGGGCGGGCCGCCGGGGAGCCGATAAGCTCCCGATATGTCCTGGTTCGCCGCCCTCCGTGACACCGCGAGGGCCGGGCTGACCGTGGACCGCTCGCTCACCGACCCGCGCCGGGCGCTGCGCGGCGCCCTCGCCGCCGCCCTGGTGGTCTTCCCGGTGCTCGCGGTCTACGGGCCGGCGCAGGCCACCTCGGCGGCGATGGGCGCGTTCATCGCCGGCACCGCGACCTTCCAGCGCTCCTTCCGCCCGCGCGCCTCGCTGGCGCTGGCGGCCGCCGCGGGCCTGGGCGCGTCGACCTTCCTCGGCTACGTCGCGGTGGGCATCCCCGGCGCGTTCCCGGTGCTGCTGGCGCTGTGGGCGTTCGGCGCGGGCATGGCGTGGGCGGTCGGCCCGACCGCGGGGGTGGTGGCCGCCAACACCCTCGCGGTGATGATGGTGGTGGTGCAGCTGCCGGTGTCGGTGCCCACCGCGATCGGCCACGGGCTGCTCTGCTCGGTCGGCGGCGCGGTGCAGGCACTGGTGGTGACGGTGTGGCCGATCGGCAGCTGGCGGGCGCAGCGCGACGCGCTCGCCGACATCTACGCCGCGCTCGGCGACTACGCCCGCCGGCTGCGCCACGACCCGGTCGCGCACATCGACCCGGAGCCGTTCGTGGTCGCCCGGCAGGCCGCCAGACTGACCGGCTGGCAGGCCCGGCGCCGCCCGCCGGAGCTGCGCGGGCTGCGCACCATCGCGGAGCAGATCCGTCCGGCGCTGGCCGCGCTCGCCGATCCGCGGGTCGGCGCCGCCGCCGAGGGGGCGGAGCGGGACCGGGCGCGGGAGGTGCTGGCGGCGGCCGCCGAGGTGCTGGACGCGCAGGCCCGGGCGATCCGCTCCGGCGACCCGTTCCGGATGCCGAAGGACTCCCCGGGCCTGGCGCTGGCCCGCCCCGGCGCCGGCGAGGACCTGCTGCGCGGCGCCGCCCGGCGGGCCGGGCGCCGGCTGAGCAGCCTGCTCGCCCGGGCCGCCGACCGGCTCGACCAGCAGGACCGCTCCACCGTCAGCGTCCCGTCCGGCGGGGAGGCGGGGCTGCGCCGTCCGCCGCTGGTGAAGGTCGCGCCGACCGTGCTGGGCGCGGTCGGCCGCCAGCTGCACAAGCGCTCCGCGGTCTTCCACCACGCGGTGCGGCTCGCCGCGGTGGTGACCGCCGCCTACCTGGCGGCCCGGGCGCTGGGCATCGAGCACGGCTACTGGGCGCCGATGACCTCGGCGATGGTGATGCGCCCGGACTTCGCGCAGACCTTCAGCCGGGGCGTGGCCCGGGTGGCGGGCACCGCGGTCGGGGTGCTGGCGGCGACCGCCGTGGTGCAGGCCTTCCACCCGGGCGACTGGGTGCTGGCGGCGCTCGCGGTCACCTGCATGGGCTTCGCCTACCTGACGCTGCGCACCGGCTACGCGGTGGCGACGGTGGCGATCTCCTCGTACGTGGTGTTCCTGCTCGGCCTGCAGCCGGGCGACCCGGTGCAGACCGCGGTCGACCGCCTGGTGATGACCCTGCTCGGCGGTTTCGTGGCGCTCGGCGCGTACGCGCTGTTCCCGACCTGGCAGACCGCCCGGCTGCCGGAGCGGCTGGCGGAGTGGCTGGCCGCGGCGGGCCGGTACGCGGCGGCGGTGTTCACCGCGTACGGCGACCCGGCGGGCGGGCACGCCGAGCGGGACGTGCGGCCGGCGCTGCTGGACGTCCGGGAGACCCGCGGCGAGATGCTGGCCGCGCTGGACCGGGCCGACGTGGAGCCGGTCCGGCACGACAGCCAGGTGCCGGAGCTGACCCGCAAGCAGCTCGACCGGGCCCGCTCGGCGGTCGGCATGCTGGGCCGCTCCACGGTGCTGATGGAGGCTCACCTGCCGGGCGAGGACGCCCCGCCGGTGCCCGGCGCGGAGGCCTTCGGCGAGGAGCTGCGGGACGCCACCGCGATCGCCGCGGCGGCCGTGCTGCTCGGCCAGGACGTCGACTTCGGCGGGCTGCGCGACGCCCACCGGGACTGGGACAACCGGCTCGCCGCGCTGCCCGCCGACGACCGGATCGCGGTCGCCCGGGCCGGCGCCCGGCTGGTCATGCAGGCCCTCGCCGACCTGGAGAAGGCCGTCCGGACGCGCCCGCAGCCGGCCCGCCCGGAGCCCGTACCCTCGAGGGCGTGAGCGACACCTCGGTACCCCAGCTGGGCGAGCAGTACGACGACGGCTTCCTCGCCGACGACCGCGAGATCGGCGTCGGCCCGCACCCCGAGCCGTGGCCCGACGACGCCCGGCTGGACCCGGAGCTGCTCGCCGCGGGGGACCGGCGCAACGTGACCGACGGCTACCGGTACTGGCGGCACGAGGCGATCGTCGCCGACCTGGACACCCGGCGGCACGGCTTCCACGTCGCCGTGGAGAACTGGCAGCACGACTTCAACATCGGCTCGGTGGTGCGCACCGCCAACGCCTTCCTCGCCGAGGAGGTGCACATCGTCGGCCGCCGCCGCTGGAACCGGCGCGGCGCCATGGTCACCGACCGCTACCAGCACGTGCGCCACCACGAGTCGGTGGCCTCGCTGGCCGCGTACGCCGCCGAGCGCGGGCTTCCGGTGATCGGCATCGACAACCTGCCGGGCGCGGTGCCGCTGGAGACCTACCCGCTGCCGGAGCGCTGCGTGCTGCTGTTCGGCCAGGAGGGCCCGGGCCTGACCGAGCAGGCGTGGGAGCACGCCGCCGCGGTCTGCTCGATCGCCCAGTACGGCTCGACCCGCTCGATCAACGCGGGCGCCGCGGCGGCGATCGCCATGCACAGCTGGGTGCGGGCGCACGGGACGTTCTGAGGCGTGCGCCCGCACCGCTGAGCCGACCCGGCGTCAGGAGAACAGCAGCCGCCAGGTGTCCTTGCCGGGGTAGCCGTCGGCCTCGGCGCCGGTCCAGCCCTGGGCGCGCTGGAAGGCCTCGGTGGCCTTCCGGTCGGCCTCGCCCCAGTCCGGGCTCGGGCCCTCCCGGTAGGAGGCGCCGTAGCCCTTCTTGACGAGCTGTCGGCCGAGCTGGGTGACGTAGTCGTTGACCTGCCCGGGGCCGAACCTGTCCGCGCCGGGGAACGGCGGGACGCCGGCCGGGGGCGGGGTGGTGGTCGGCCCGGGCGGCGGGGGCTGGACGGCGCCGGGCGGGATGTCCTTGCCCTTGTGGTTGACCAGCAGGTCCCAGGTGTCCTTGCCGGGGTAGCCGTCGGCCTCGCCGCCGCGCCAGCCCTGGGCGAGCTGGAACGCCTCGGTGGCCTTCCGGTCGGCCTCGCCCCAGTCCGCGCTTGGCCCCTCGTGGTAGTAGCGGGAGGCGCCGCGGTCCACCAGCATCCGCCCGAGCCGGGTGACGTACGCGTTGACCTTTCCGGGGCCGAAGGCGTCCGCGCCGGGGAAGGCGTCGGGCAGCGGCTGAGGCGCGTTCAGGCCCTTGTACCGGTAGGGGACGTAGGCGTCGGCGTGGCTCCAGTACGCGTACGGGGTGGAGCGCTCGGTGGTGCCCGGGAGGGTCTGCTCCAGGGCGGTGTAGCGGGTGTGGGTGGCGTCGGTCCAGCCGCCGAACAGCACCACGTGCGAGCCGCCCTCGGGGTCGCCGGGGTTGTTGTAGACGAGCGCGTCGCCGGGTTGCAGGTCGTTCCTGGTGATCCGCTCGGCGAAGTCCGGCAGGGTCCAGGTGGTCTGGCTGCTACCCAGGCCCCAGGCCATCGAGACGAAGCCGGAGCAGTCCTGGCGGTAGCCGTCGGACCAGTAGCGGCTCATGCTGTACGGCACCTTCTGGTCGACCCAGTGCTGGGCACGCTGCATGATCTCGGCGCGGGTGGTGGCGGGCTGCTCGGCGGCCTTGGCGAACGGCTGGGCGGCGCTCCCGCCGTGGAGTCCGGAGACCTCGCCCTGGGGGGAGTCGGGTATCTGCGGGCCGGCGTCGGTGCGCGGGACGGCGGTGGCTATCGCGGCCGCTCCCCCGCCGCCGAGCATGCTGCCGACGGCGGCGACCAGCACCGCGGCGCGGCGCGCCCCGCGGGCGGCCGGGTGGCCGCCGTGCTCGACCCGGGCCGCGTGCAGTCGCGCCCGGCGGCGGTTCGCGCAGCCGCCGCAGGCGCAGGTGTCATCGGGTTCGACGTCGCTGAACTCCATCAGCACGGGAGGTCCTGCCTTTCCTCGGTGAGTGGGACTCAGATTCCTCGGAAGGGCGGCACGCGACCACCTGATGGGGCGTTGAACAGGGCGGTTCGAGTGAACCCCCGCACCGCGAGGTCGGGCGTGGCGGGGGTTCCGACGGCGCGCGCCGTCGGGTGCCGGCGGGTCGAGGGAGCGGCCGGGCGGCTACTCCCACTGCCAGCGGATGCCGACCTGGCCGGGCTGCTGATCGGCGGTCAGCACGTGGGCGCTGGCGGAGGCGCCGATCCACAGCGGTTCGCGGCTCCGGTCGACCTCGGCGGCGGGCGAGCGGTCGAAGCGCTCGCACTGCACCGGGACGGCGGACGGGTCGAAGTGCACCTGCAGGACGTACTCGCGGACCGGGGCGGCGAAGAACCGGCCGTAGTCGGTGGTGGGGCCGGAGTCCGGGATCTGCACCTCGTACTCCAGGACCGTGGAGTCGCCGAGCGCGAGCGGCCGGTCCAGCAGCAGTTCGGCGACCAGCAGGCCGCTGGCGGGGCGGCGGCGGACCCGGCCGAGCCGGGCGTGCCGGACGGAGGTGATCTCCGGGCAGACCTCGACGCCCTCGTCGGCCTTGTGGACCACCACGTGGCGGGTGATGTTGTCGACGGTGGCGCGCACCACCTGGCGCATCCTCAGCAGGTGGCCGCGACGGGAGGCGTCGACGTAGTAAGCGTCGTGGATGGACTGGCGTTCCAGCTGGCCGGACGGCGGCGCGTCGAGCTCCTCGAAGACCTCGGCGATCTCGGCCTCGCCGGGCCAGACCTGTTCCACCCGCAGGCCGTCGACGGCCGGACCCTGGGCGACCCAGCGGCCGCGCGGACGCGGCGGGCCGAGCAGGCCGGTGAGGGTGGTGTGGCGCAGCCCGAGGAGTTCCTCGAGCAGGTGGACGGCGCGCAGCGAGGTGGCCCGTTCGGGCTGGCTGCGGCCTCGACGCCAGTAACTGAGCGTGGTGACACTGACCCTGACGCCCTGTTTGGCGAGGGCGGCGCGGATCCGGTCCAGGCTGAGTCCGCTGTGTTCGATGGCGCCGTTGAGCACTTCGGCGAAGCCGCCCTGGGCGGCCGCGGCCGCGGCGGTGGCCGCGACGGTCACCGGGTCGGCGGGCTGCGGCGGCTCGGCCGGGCCTGCTTGCGGGCCCGCCTCGCCGCTGTTCTCGCGCTGGCCGACCAGACGAAGCCGGCCGGCGTGCTGTGGTTGCTGTGAGCCCATGCGACACCTTCCCCACCCGGCGGGTTCGCTCCGGCTCCCCGGTGCGTCGGAGGAGAGCCGCCGAGCGTGTGGGAACCCTACGCAGGTTGAGAGGCTACGTCATCAATCAGGACATATGACAGTGGTCACGACAAGCATTTATGTGCCGGATCGGATAGGAAACACTCCTGACACACGGCTGCCGGAAGGGCCCGAGGGACCCTTCCGGCAGCCGTGGGTGACAGTGCGTCAGGAGACGTTGAGCGCGGTGTCGTCGATCACGAAGCTGGTCTTGAGCGAGGAGTCCTCGGTGCCGGTGAACTTCACCGTGACGGTCTGGCCGGCGAAGGCCGAGAGGTCGAAGGACTTCTGCA
>NZ_JBFAQR010000025.1:0-96591 GCF_040678815.1 Kitasatospora sp. NPDC049285
GTTGACTTTTGGCACGCTGTTGAGTTCTCAAGGAACGGACACTTCCTTCAGGCGGCCTTCCGACCGACCCTCCGGGCGCTTCGTTCTTTCGTGTTTCCAGCTTATCAGATCCGAGCTTGTGCTCTTTCCCGACTCGCTTTCGCCCTGGGGTTTCCCTTTGAAGGTTTTTCCCTTTCGGCGCCCCCGAACTCTAGCAGACTTATCCGGTCCGCATTTCCCAGTCGGAATTCGAATGGGCGCGCGACGGATCGCTCAGCAGGGTTTGGGGTTCCGCCTCCCGGTCACGGCCGGAAGAGGCGACTCGGACTACGTTAGGTGACGGATCCGGGAGAGTCAAACACGACGGGCCGGATCTGGCTGGATCCGGCCCGTCGTTGGTGGGTCAGCAGGTCAACTGGCGTGTGTTTCAAGCCACCTGATGGTCCGTTCGGGTTCGATCCGGACTCATGGGAACTCTCAACTACCTTCAGGCGCTGGTGAGTTCGATGGCGGCGAGGTTGCGCTTGCCGCGCCGGAGGACCAGCCAACGGCCGTGCAGCAGGTCGGAGTCGGCCGCGGTGGCCTCCTCGTCGGTGACCTTGGCGTTGTTGAGGTAGGCGCCGCCTTCCTTGATGGTGCGGCGGGCGGCGGAGCGGCTGGGGGCCAGGCCGCATTCGACCAGGAGGTCGACGAGCTGGCCGAGCTCGGTGACGGTGGCCTTGGGGACCTCGGCGAGGGCGGCGGCCAGGGTGTCGGACTCCAGGTCGGCGAGGTCGCCCTGGCCGAAGAGCGCCTTGGAGGCGGCGACGGCGCGCTCGTACTGGTCCGCGCCGTGGACGAGGGTGGTGAGTTCCTCGGCGAGGGCGCGCTGGGCGAGGCGCGCGGCGGGGCGGTCGGCGGTCTCGCGCTCCAGTTCCTCGATCTCCTCACGGGAACGGAAGGAGAAGATGCGCAGGAACTTGGCGACGTCGCGGTCGTCGGCGTTCAGCCAGAACTGGTAGAAGGCGTACGGGGTGGTGAGTTCGGGGTCGAGCCAGACGGTGCCGGACTCGGTCTTGCCGAACTTGGTGCCGTCGGCCTTGGTGATCAGCGGGGTGGCGAGGGCGTGCACGGACTTGCCGTCGGCCTTGCGGATCAGGTCGGTGCCGGCGGTGAGGTTGCCCCACTGGTCGCTGCCGCCGGTCTGCAGGGTGCAGTTGTGGCGGCGGTTCAGCTCCAGGTAGTCCATGCCCTGGAGGATCTGGTAGCTGAACTCGGTGTAGCTGATGCCGGCGTCCGAGTTGAGGCGGCGGGCGACCGCCTCCTTGGCGATCATGTTGTTGACCCGGAAGTACTTGCCGACGTCGCGCAGCAGGCTGATCGCCGACATGCCCGAGGTCCAGTCCAGGTTGTTGACCATGCGGGCGGCGTACGGGCCGTCGAAGTCGAGGAATCGGGAGATCTGGCCGCGCAGGCGGTCGACCCAGCCGGCCACCGTCTCGGGGTCGTTGAGGACGCGCTCGGCGGTGGGCTTGGGGTCGCCGATCAGGCCGGTGGCGCCGCCGACCAGGCCGAGCGGGAGGTTGCCGGCCTGCTGGATGCGGCGCATGGTCAGGATCTGGACCAGGTTGCCGAGGTGCAGGCTGGGCGCGGTCGGGTCGAAGCCGCAATAGAACGTGACCGGGCCGTCCGCGAACGCCTTGCGCAGTGCGTCCTCGTCAGTGGACAGGGCAATCAGCCCGCGCCACTGCAGCTCGTCGACGATGTCGGTCACGGTCCCGCTTCTCCTTCGGTCGGGGGTCCGGCGCGCCGGCGGCCCGTCGGGCCCGCGCCTGGACGACTCCAGCGTCGTAGAGCCTACGCGTTCCGGGCCAGGGGGTTTCCGCGCAGGGCGGGTGCCGGGCCGGGCGGGTCGGAAATTCCGTTGTCGGGCGGGGTGCGGGCGTTCAGAGTGGTGCCACCGCCGAGCGGCGGGGGGTGAGCACTGGAGGTGGCCCGGGATGCGCAACACATTGGTACTGAACGCGAGCTACGAACCGCTGACCACGGTGCCGCTGCGCCGCGCCGTGGTCTTGGTGCTCCAGGACAAGGCGGTGGTCGAGCAGGCGCATCCGCTGCGGGTGGTGCGGGGCACGGGCGTCCAGGTGCCGGTGCCGCGGGTGATCCGGCTGAACCGGTACGTGCGGGTGCCGTTCCGACAACAGGCGCCGTGGTCGCGGCGGGGCGTGCTGGCACGGGACCAGCACCGCTGCGCGTACTGCGGGCGGCGGGGCACCACGGTGGACCACCTGGTGCCGAAGTCGCGCGGTGGCGCGGACAGTTGGCTGAACACGGTGGCGGCCTGCGCGGAGGACAACCAGCGCAAGGCGGACCGGACGCCGGAGCAGGCGGGGATGCGGCTGCTGCGGCGGCCGTTCGAGCCGACGCCGGAGGCCACGTTGATGCTTGCGCTCGGGCTGCGGGCGGGCGAGCTCGGGGAGCTCGCCGCCTGGCTGCCGGCGAGCGCGTGAGAGGCCGACGGGCCCGACCTGATCAGGGGACAGGTCGGGCCCGTCTTCCATGTGGGCCGTGCGGTGGCTGACGGGGGGTCAGCCCTTGCTGGTGAAGCCGGTGGCGATGCCGAAGTTGGTGGAGTGCTCGGGGACCGCGACCAGGTGGCCGCCGCCGCTGAGCACCCGGCCCGCGCCGAGCAGCGAGCCGGTGCCCTGCGGGAAGGCGCCGCCCTGGGTCTCCTGGCCGCCGGCCAGTGCGAAGCGGCTGAGGTGGGCGGGCTGGTCGAGGCGTTCGTCGACGGCGAGCAGCAGGCCGCCCGCGTCGACGCCGGCGGGGCGGGCCTTGCCCTTCTCGGCGATGGGGGTGCGCCACTGCGGCTTGCCGGTGGTGAGGTCGTAGGCGGCGACGGCGGCGGGGCTGCCGCCGCCGCCGGGGACGACCCCGGTGAACATGGTGTGGTCGTGGAAGTAGACGCCGGGGACGGCGGCGAAGGTGCCGTGGGCGACGTCCAGCCGGCCGCCGCCCTCGACGGCGAGCGGGATCTCGACCGCCGGGTCGCCCTCGGCGCCCCAGGCGAAGACCCGGTCGTCGGCGGGCTGGGCGCCGGTGGTGAGCACCACGGCGGGTTCGGCGGAGAGCACGGTGACGGTCTTGGGCTGGTTGTTGAGGCCGCGCCAGTACTTGACCTTGCCGTCGGCGGCGTTGAGGGCGACGGCCTGGTCGACCGGGTTGGAGTCGGCGCAGCTGCTGTGCAGCAGGACGGTTGCGCCGCCGGCGCCGCCGGAGAGGGTGCAGTACTTGCCCTGGCCGGCGTACTGCCAGGCGTCCTTGCCGTCGGCGGCGGCCCAGGCGACGGCCTTGTCGTCGCCGATCGCGATCACCTTGTCGTCGGTGACGGCGACGTGCGCGGCGTAGTTCTCCTTGGCGTCGGAGAAGCCCTTGCTCCAGGCGGCCTTGCCGGTCTTGGTGTCGACGGCGACGGCGGTGCTGCAGGGGCTCTTGGGGTCGGCGCTGCCGCGGTAGACGACGGCGCCGAGGCCGGACGGGTTGACGGTGGGTGAGAGTCCGCAGGGGACGGCGCCGTCGGCGGGCGGGGCGAGGGTCCAGGCGGGCTTGCCGTCGGCGAGGGCGTAGGCGCGGACGCCGGTGGCGTCGGCGCGGACCACGGTGTCGGCGAGCAGCCAGCTGCCGGCGAGGGTGTCGTCGGCGCCCTGCGCGGCGGCGGGGTCGACGGCGGCGGTCCAGGCCTTGGTGTGGGCGACGGCGATGTTCTGGGTGGTTCCCTGGTCGCCCTTGGCGGTGGGCTTGTCGTCGCCGCCCGAGGTGGCGAGCACGCCGGCGGTGACCAGGACGGCGAGGGCGGCGACGCCGGCGCCGACCCGCACCGCGAGGGCGCGGCGGCCGAGGGCCGGCTTGCCGCCGCCGCGGCGGCGGCCGGCGGGGCTGTCGGCGGTGTCCTGGTAGATGGTTGACGTTCCGTCGGATCCGGGCGCGAAGGGGTCCGCGGCGCTGGTCTGCGGGTAGTCGGTGGCGGTGACCGGTCCGGGGTCGGTGGTCTGCGGGGCCGGCTCGGCCTGCTGCTGCCCGGGGGCGGCGGCGGTGTAGAGCTGGGCCGCCGGGTCCTGGTAGCCGGTGTGCTGCTGGTAGCCGTGGTTCGGGTCGGCGTAGGCCTGCTGCTGGTAGGCCTGGTCCTGGTAGGCCTGCGCGGGGTACGCCTGCTCGGCGTAGCCCTGCTGCTGGGGGAAGGGCTGCTGGTACGCCTGCTGCGGGTCCGCGTACAGCTGCTGCTCGCCGTAGACCTGCTGCTGGTAGTAGAGCTGGGTGTCGGGGTCCACGTATCCGGGCTGCTGGTAGCCGCCGTAGGCCTGCTGCTGCGGGTCCTGGTAGGCGGCCTGCTGCTCGCCGTAGACCTGCTGCTGCGGTGGGGGGTACCAGGGCTGCTGGTGGTCGTACCCGGGCGTCGTGGGGTCCTGAGCCATGCGTTCCGTCCGTCCCGACTGCGGTCTGGCAAGCAGCCAGCATCTCACGGTCGGGGCACGGGTTTTGCCGGAACTTTGCGGGCCCGGGGGTGGGCCGGGGTCAGGCGGTGGCCTCCAGGGCCTGGTCGATCAGGTGTGCGAGGGTGACGTCGAGGCTGGTCAGGCCGCCTGCGCTGTGGGTGGAGAGGACGAAGGTGAGGGTGCGCCAGCGGATGTCGATGTCGGGGTGGTGGTCGAGCCGCTCGGCCTGCTCGGCGACGGCGTCCACGACCCGGATCGCGGTGGGGAAGCTCGCGGTCTCGGCGGTGCGGGCGATGGCCTCTCCGGTGCGCTGCCAGTCCGGGAGTTCGGCGAGGGCGGCGGTGATCTGGTCCTCGGTCAGGCGGGTGCGGCTCATGGCGTGGCTCCGTCCGGTGCGGGAGGCGGCTTCCATCGCCGAGCCTACGTCGGGTCGCGGCGCGCCGGTCACAGGAAGAGCAGCTTGGTGACGGCGGCGAGGCCGACGACCACGATCAGTGCGCGCAGGGCGGGCGGGGGCAGCCGGCGGCCGACCTTGGCGCCGAGCACGCCGCCGAGGGTGGCGCCGACGGCGATCAGTGCGGCGGCGGTCCAGTCGATGGTGGAGGTGAAGACGAAGAAGACCGCGGCGACGCCGTTGACGATCAGCGCGAGGACGTTCTTGATGCCGTTGATGGTGTGCAGGTCGTCGGGGAGCAGCATGCCCATCAGGGCGAGCAGCAGGACGCCCTGGGCGGCGCCGAAGTAGCCGCCGTAGATGCCGGTGAGGCCGACGCAGACGGTGAGCAGCCAGCCGCCGTCGCCGGCCGGGCGGGCGGTGCCGGCGGCGCGGCGGGCGGCCATCGCGCGGGCGACCCGGGGCTGCAGCACGACCAGGACCAGCGCGGTGAGGATGAGGACCGGGACGATGGCGTCGAAGGCCTTGCTGGGCAGGGTGATCAGCAGGACGGCGCCGGTCAGGCCGCCGATCAGCGAGGCGGTGCCGAGGCGGAGCAGGCGGCGGCGCTGCGTGGCGAGTTCGGCGCGGTAGCCGAGGGCGCCGGCGAGCGAGCCGGGGGCGAGGCCGAGGGTGTTGGAGACGTTGGCGGTGACCGGGGGGAGGCCGACGGCCAGCAGGGTGGGGAAGGTGATCAGGGTGCCGGAGCCGACGATGGTGTTGATGGTGCCGGCGGCGACTCCGGCGAGCAGGACGGCGAGCGCCTCCCAGACTGTCATCTGCTTTCCCCTCGGTTGGTGCTGTCGGCCGGTTGATCATGCCGGACCGTCTCAGCGCTTGGCCAGGGGGCGTCCGCGATCCGGAACGCGCGCGGGCCCCGCCCGACGCGTGGTCGGACGGGGCCTGCGGGGCGGCTGACTACTCGTCGATCTTCGGGTACTCGCGGGTCGGCTCGACCCGCGGGCGGGCGGTCTTGTTCTCGGTGTCCACCGGACGCGGACCGCTGGCCGGGTCGACCGGGACGCGGCTGGCGGGCGGCGGGACGGCTGCCGCGCCACCACCGTTGCCGTTGCCGCCGGCCATGCCGGTGAAGGCGCCGCCGAGGCCCTTGAGCGCGTCGCCGACCTCGCTGGGGATGATCCACAGCTTGTTGGAGTCGCCCTGGGCGAGCTGCGGCAGGGTCTGCAGGTACTGGTAGGCGAGCAGCTTCTGGTCGGCGTCGCCCTCGTGGATGGCCTCGAAGACGGTGCGGATCGCGGCGGCCTCACCGTCGGCCTTGAGCACGGCGGCCTGCGCCTCACCCTCGGCCTGCAGCACGGCGGCCTGCTTCTCACCCTCGGCGCGCAGGATCTGGGCCTGCCGGGCGCCCTCGGCGGTGAGGATCGCGGCGCGCTTGTCGCGGTCGGCGCGCATCTGCTTCTCCATCGAGTCCTGGATGGAGGTCGGCGGCTCGATCGCCTTCAGCTCGACCCGGTTGACCCGGATGCCCCAGCGGCCGGTGGCCTCGTCGAGGACGCCGCGCAGGCCGGCGTTGATCACCTCACGGGACGTCAGGGTGGATTCCAGGTCCATCGAGCCGATGATGTTGCGCAGGGTGGTGACGGTGAGCTGCTCGATGGCCTGGATGTAGCTGGCCACCTCGTAGGTCGCCGCCCGCGGGTCGGTCACCTGGTAGTAGATGACGGTGTCGATGTTGACCACCAGGTTGTCCGAGGTGATCACCGGCTGCGGCGGGAACGGGACGACCTGCTCGCGCAGGTCGATCCGGTTGCGGATGGTGTCGATGAACGGGACGACGATGTTCAGGCCCGCGCTGAGGGTGCGGGTGTAGCGGCCGAAGCGCTCCACGATCGCCGCGCTCGCCTGCGGGATCACCTGGATCGTCTTGATCAGCGCGATGAAGGCCACCACGACCAGGACGACCAGCACGATGAGGACGGGTTCCAACGCTTCTCCCCTAGACGACCAGGGCGGTGGCGCCCTGGATTTCCACGACGTCGACCTGCTGCCCGGGTTCGAAGACCGCCCCCGGATTGAGCGCACGGGCCGACCAGATCTCGCCGTTGAGCTTGATCCGGCCGCCGTTCCCGTCGACTGTTTCCTGTACGACTGCGGTGGCGCCGGTGAGCGCCGCCACGCCCGTGCGGTACTCCGGGCCCTTGTTGAGCAGGCGGTAGGCGACCGGCCGGACGAACACCAGCAGCGCCGCCGACACCCCGACGAAGACCAGGAACTGGGGTACCACGCCGCCGCCCAGACCGGCCGTCAGCGCGGCGGCGCCGGCGCCGGCCGCGAACAGCGCGAACTCGGGCATCGCGGTGACCACCAGCGGTATGCCGAGGCCGACGGCGAGCAGAAGCCACCAGATCCAGTTGTCCACAGATCCATCCTAGGGAGGTGCGGGCTCTCCCCGTGTGGCTTCCCGCAGGTGGACGGGCGGAAACCGGCCGTATGTACGATCGGTTTCCGCCGCCGCGCCGAACGGCGGGAATCAGCCGAGCGGGAGGCCCTGCGCGGTCCACCGGTCGCCGTGCCGCTCGACGGTCAGCGGCAGGCCGAAGCAGTGCGACAGGTTGCGCGAGGTGAGCGCGGTCTCGATCGGACCGGCCGTCAGCACCTTGCCCTGACGGATCATCAGCACGTGGGTGACGCCGGGCACGATCTCCTCGACGTGGTGGGTGACCATCACCATGGACGGCGCGAACTCGTCCTGGGCGAGCGCGCCGAGCCGGCGCACCAGGTCCTCGCGGCCACCGAGGTCGAGGCCGGCGGCCGGCTCGTCGAGCAGCAGCAGCTCGGGGTCGGTCATCAGGGCGCGGGCGATCAGGGTGCGCTTGCGCTCGCCCTCGGAGAGGGTGCCGAACTTGCGGTCGGTGAACGCCGCCATGCCCATCCGGTCGAGCAGCACCAGCGCGCGGTCCTCGTCGGACTGCTCGTAGGTCTCCTGCCAGTGCGCGGTCATCCCGTACGCGGCGGTGAGGACGGTCTGCAGCACGGTCTGCTCCGGCGGGAGCTTGTCGAACATCGCGGCGCTGGCCAGGCCGACCCGGGCGCGCAGCTCGAAGACGTCGACGCTGCCGAGCTTCTCGCCGAGCACGGCCGCCTCGCCGGAGGTCGGGAACAGGTAGGTGGACGCGACCTGGAGGAGCGTCGTCTTGCCCGCGCCGTTCGGGCCGAGCACCACCCAGCGCTCGCCCTCCTTGACCGACCAGGACACGTGATCGACGAGTGCGCGACCCTCCCGGACCACGGAAACGTCCACCAGCTCCAGCACGTCGCTCATGCCTACGCCTTCCCCAAATGCAAGAATCCGGCCGTCCGTGGGACCTGCGGGTACGGTCCTTCGGGGTGCGGTCCACCTGTGTCAGGCCAAACCTACGCCACCCGCCTGGCCCGGTTGTCCGTAGGCTGGTCCGATGCTCGCCACTCCTGCCGACAATCCGTACCAAGAACCCCGTTCGGGACGCCTCACCGCGTGGGGCAACGCGCTGCTGGCCGGGGCCGCCTCCCCCGACGACGCGGTCACCGCGGTCCAGGGCGTCGACGACGCGCACCGCGTCACCGGGCTGCCCGGGGAGCCGCCGGACTCGCTGCACGGGCTGACCTGGGCGCTGGGCCGGCTGCGCGCCCAGGGCGTCACCGGCCTGCGCCTGGCCCTCCCGGTGGCCGGACACCCGCTCGGGCTGTGCGGGCCGCCCGCCTTCAACTCCCTTGCCATGGGCGCCGGCGAGGCCGTCCTCGCGGTCGGCGCCCCGCTCGGCCTGGTCCCCGAGGTCGAGGTGTACGGCCCGGCCGGCGACCAGGGCGTCCGGGTGCTGTGGCAGTGCCTGCCGGTCGACGACGGGCGGCCCGCGGACGTGCCGTCACTGGACGAGGCGGAACGCGAACTCGCCGACGGGCTGCGCGAGGCCACCGCGCTGCTGACCCGGCTCGACGTCGCCGGGGCCGGTCCGGAGACGCTGCGCGCGCTGGAGGCCTTCCGCCGCCGCGGCCACAGCGAGCTGCTAGCCCCCGGCTACCCGCCGCGCGCCGTACGGGTGCTGGAGTCCGCCCGGCAGGTCGCCGCGCTGCTGTCGATCGCCTCCGACGGGCACGGCGCAGCGGTCTCCGCCGCCGAGATGGCCGCCCGCCGGGAGATCCTCGCCCCCCTGGACCGCACCGCCCGCCGCGCCCAGGTAGCCGCCTACAACGCCGCGGTCGACGAACGCGGCTGACACCAGGTCACCCCTGGGGCGCAGCGCGGCTGAGGACGCGTCAGCCCTGGTGGCGGACGGCCCAGAGGGCGGCCTGGGTGCGGTCGGCGACGTCCAGTTTCATCAGGATGTTGGAGACGTGGGTCTTCACGGTCTTCTCGGACAGGTGCAGGGTGCGGGCGATCTCCCGGTTGGAGCGGCCGTCGGCGATGTGCGAGAGCACCTCGCGCTCGCGGTCGGTGAGGTTGCCGCCCCGGCCCTGCGGGACGGCCGGGGTGTCCTCGGCGAGCAGCGCGGCGGCCAGCTCCGGCTGCAGCAGCACGTGTCCGGAGTGCACCGAGCGGATCGCCCCGGCCAGCGCCTCCGGGTCGACGTCCTTGTACACGTAGCCGGCCGCGCCCGCCCGCAGCGCCGGGACCATGGTGCGGTGCTCGGTGAAGCTGGTGACGATCAGCACCCGGGCCCCGCTGCCGCGTTCGCGCAGCAGCCGGAGCGCCTCGATGCCGTCCACGTTCGGCATCTTCAGGTCCATCAGCACCACGTCGGGGGCGAGCGCGGCGGCCTGTTCGACCGCCTCCGCGCCGTCCGCGGCCTCCCCCACCACCTCGATGTCGTCCTGCACCTCCAGGAAGGTGCGCAGGCCGCGGCGGACCACCTGGTGGTCGTCCACCAGCAGCACGCGGATCGGTGACGTCGTGTCAGGCACCGGGGACCTCCAGTTCGACCAGGGTGCCCCGGCCCGGGGCGGATTCCAGGGTGAGCCGGCCGCCGACCGCGGCCGCGCGGTCGCGCATCGACACCAGGCCGAGGTGCCGGCCGGCCCGCCGCACCGACTCCGGGTCGAAGCCCCGGCCGTCGTCACGGACCGTCAGCAGCACCCCGCGGGTCGGGGTGGCGGTCAGGGTGACGGCGACCTGCCCGGCCTCCGCGTGGCGCAGCGCGTTGTGCAGCGCCTCCTGGGCGACCCGCAGCAGCGCCGCCTCCTGCGCGGCGGGCAGCGCCCGCACCCCGGTGGCGGTGAAGTGCACCTTGGCGGTGTGGGCGCGGTCCAGCACCTGGACCTGGGAGGCGAGGGTGGCGACCAGGCCGTCCTCCTCCAGCGCGGCGGGGCGCAACTCGATCACCACCGCGCGCAGTTCGTCGGCCGCCTCGGCGGCCAGCCGGGCCACCTCGGCGAGTTCGGCGCGGGCCCGGGCGGGGTCGCGGTCGACGAGCTTCGCGGCGGCGCGGGCGGTGAGCCGCAGCGAGAACAGTTTCTGCGACACCGCGTCGTGCAGGTCGTGGGCGATCCGGGCCCGCTCGCCGGAGAGGGTCAGTTCGCGGCTGCGCTCGTACAGGCGGGCGTTGGCGAGGGCGAGGGCGGCGTGCGCGACCAGGATGCGCAGCAGTTCCTCGTCCTGGTCGGTGAAGCCGCCCGGCTTGTTGGCCAGGAACAGCGCACCGGCGATCTCGCCCTCGTCCATGATCGGCATGCCGAGGAAGTCGGTGAGTTCGGGGTGCGCGTCCGGCCAGCCGCCGAAGTCGGGAGCGGTGCGGACGTCGCCGAGCCGGGTCGGGCCGCGGTCGTGCAGCATCGTCGCCAGCACCCCGTGCTGGCGGGGCAGCGGTCCGATCGCGCGCCACTGCTCGTCGCTGACGCCGTCGACCACGAACTGGGCGAAGCCGCCGTGGTCGTCCGGGAGGCCGAGGGCGGCGTACTCGGCGCCGAGCAGGGTGCGCGCGGAGGCGGTGATCCGCTGCAGCACCTCCCGCACCTCCAGCGGGCGGCTCATCGCGAGGACGGCGGCGCTCACCGCCTCGATCGCGCGAAGCGACGGGTCGCGTCCCGGGGTGTCCATACCGCCACACGCTACCCCGGTGATCACGCCCGCCGCCTCGGCCGCAGGACCTACGTCGTAGGTCAGAGCGGCTAGCCCTTCTGCATGACCTCCGGCTCGTGGCGCTTCTGGAAGCGCTGGATGGCGAAGGCCAGACCCACCGAGATCACGATCATCGCGATCCAGTTGAGGATCATGTAGCCGATCGAGTGGTCCCACAGCGGGTCGACCGGGGAGGTCTCCGGCGGGCGGGCCACCACGACCGGGGAGATGTGCGCGAGGTCGAGCGTGTTGCCGCTGGCGGCGACGCCCCAGCGGGCGGGCATCAGCCAGGCGAACTGCTCCAGGCCGGGCTTGTCGAAGAGCTGGAAGATCGCGCCGGTGAAGACCATCTGCACGATGGCGAACATCACCAGCAGCGGCATCGTCTTCTCGGCGGTCTTCACCAGCGAGGAGATCGCCAGGCCGACCATCATCGAGGAGAAGCTCAGCAGGATCACGCCGATCGCCATCTCGGCGGCCGGCATGTGCTTCAGCAGCAGGCCCTCGGCGGGCAGGGTGCGGACCTTGAAGGCGATCGCCGAGATGATGCCGCCCTGCAGGAAGCTGATCGCGCCCAGCACGATGATCTTCGACAGCAGGTACGCGGACCGGGAGAGCCCGGTGGCGCGTTCGCGTTCGTAGATCGCCCGTTCCTTGATCAGCTCACGGACCGAGTTGGCCGAGCCGGACAGGCAGGCGGAGAACGCCACCACCATCAGGATCAGCCGGGCGACGTCGTTGCGGCCGTTGCCGCACGGTGCCAGGCCGCACTTGTCGGGGATCACCGCGGAGACCGCGCCGAGCACCAGCGGCAGCAGCACCGACAGCGCGATGAAGCCCTTGTCGGAGGCGATCACCGACAGGTAGCGGCGGATCAGCGTCCACAGCTGGGAGCCCCAGCTCTGCGGCTTCGATGGACGCATCTGGGCGTGCACGTTGGGCTGCGCCTGGGTGGCCACCGCGTCCACGTCGGCCGAGTACTGCCGGTGGTGCACCGAGTTGCGGTAGCGCCCGGCCCAGTCGTGGTCGGGGTAGTTCTCGAACGCCTGGAAGACGTCCGCCCAGGTCTCGTACCCGAAGAAGTGCAGCGCCTCGCCGGGCGGGCCGAAGTACGCCACCGAGCCGCCCGGGGCCATCACCAGCAGCCGGTCGCAGAGCGCGAGTTCGGCGACCGAGTGGGTGACCACCAGGACGGTGCGGCCGTCGTCGGCGAGGCCGCGCAGGGTCTGCATCACCTCGCGGTCCATGCCCGGGTCGAGGCCGGAGGTCGGCTCGTCCAGGAAGATCAGCGACGGCTTGGTGAGCAGCTCCAGGGCGACCGAGACGCGCTTCTGCTGGCCGCCGGAGAGCGCGGTGATCCGGTTGTCGGCGCGCTTGTCCAGGCGCAGCTCGTACAGCACCTCGTCGATCCGGCGCTCGCGCTCGGCCGACTCGGTGTCGCCGGGGAAGCGCAGCCGGGCCGCGTACTTGAGCGCGGTGCGGACGGTCAGCTCCTTGTGCAGGATCTCCGACTGCGGCACCAGGCCGATCCGGGACCGCAGTTCGGCGAACTGCCGGTACAGGTTGCGGCCGTCGTACAGCACCTCGCCGCGGTCGGCGGGCCGGTAGCCGGTCAGCGCGCGCAGCAGGGTCGACTTGCCGGAGCCGGACGGGCCGATCACCGCGACCAGCGACTTCTCCGGGACGGAGAAGCTCACGTCGTTGAGCAGGATCTTCTTGCCGCCCTTGTGCTCCACCTCCACCGTCAGGTGGTGCGCGGAGAAGGTGACGGCGCCGTTGTCGACGAACTCCTGCAGCTGGTCGCCGACCAGCACGAAGGAGGAGTGGCCGACGGTGAGCCGGTCCTGCGGGCCCATCAGCTGGCGCTGCACCGGCTGGCCGTTCAGGAAGATCCCGTTGTGGCTGCCGAGGTCGACGATCTCCCAGCGCCCGTCCGGCAGTTGCCGCAGCTCGGCGTGGTGCCGGGAGACCTGCAGGTCGGAGACGACGATGTCGTTGTCCAGCGCGCGGCCGATCCGGATGGTGCGCATCCCGGCGGCCAGGCTGCGCACCATGGTCGGGTTGCCCAGACCGCCGCCCTGCTGCGGCTGCCCGCCGAGCGGGTGGACCGGAGGCTGCGGCTGGACCGGCGGCTGACCCGGCGTCACCGGCGGCTGCTGGTACGGCGCCTGCGGCGGCACGGCCGGCTGCTGCACCGGCGCGCTCTGCTGCTGCGGGAAGCCGGGCCGCGGGGTGGGGGCGTCCCAGCTCTGCGGGATCGGCTGCTGCACCGGCGGCGGCCGGTGGCCCTGCGGCGCGGCCGGCCCGCCCGGGAACGGCTGCTGCTGGTACGGCGCCTGCTGCCCGGGGGTGGCCCGGCTGGTGGCGGCCTCGTGGATGTCGCTGGGCGCGGCCGGCGCGCCGGCCGGGGCGCTGAACGCCAGCCGGGGCCCGTTCTGCCCGTTTCCGAGGTGGATCACCCCGCCCGGGTGGACGGCGGTCTGCGCGACCCGGGCGCCGCCCACGAAGGTGCCGTTGGTGGAGCCGTGGTCGGTGAGCTGCCAGCCGGTGCCGTCGAAGGTCAGGCTGGCGTGCCGCCAGGAGACCCTGGCGTCGTCGAACGGGAAGTCCGAGTTCGGGTCGCGCCCGATGGTGTAGGACCGGCCGGGCTCCAGAACCCGCTGCCGGCCGTCAATCTCTAGTACGAGTTGCGGCAACTGTCCGCCCGCCCCGCTCTCCGGCCCCAGGATGTGCATCTGACGGGGGGAATCATTCCAGCCGCCGCGCTCCCCTCGAAAGTCGGGCCGCTGGACTGTGACCGCCCGGCAACACTGTCCGGAGCATGTCGCAAAGGGCCTACGGGTGTCCGGCGGGGGTACGCCCGGCGTCCCACGGGGCGGACGGGTGGCGTGGCCGCGCGGGCGGGCCCGGTAGCGTGGGACGCACCATGAACGGAACAGATCCGGCCGCTCAGGCCCTCCCCGCCGCCCCGTCCCGGAGCTCCGAGGACGAGCGCACGCTGCTGGTCAAGGTGTTCGGCAAGGACCGCCCGGGCATCACCGCGGGCTTGTTCACCACCCTGGCGGACTTCGGCGTCGAGGTCATCGACATCGAGCAGGTGGTCACCCGGGGCCGGATAACGCTGTGCGCCCTGGTCACCCCGCCGCCCGCGCCGGGCGTCGAGGGCACCCTGCGGGTCACCGTCCACCGCTGGGCGGAGGAGAACCGCCTGCAGGCCGAGATCATCTCCGGCACCGGCGACAACCGCCCGCGCCGCGAGGGCCGTTCGCACGTCACCGTGCTCGGCCACCCGCTCACCGCCGCCGCCGTCGCCGCACTCACCAGCCGGGTCTCCGCCGCGGGCGGCAACATCGACCGCGTGTTCCGCCTCGCCAAGTACCCCGTGACCGCGGTCGAGCTGGCCGTCTCCGGCGTCCCCACCGAGGAACTGCGCACCGTGCTGGCCGCCGAGGCCGCCGCCCAGCGCGTGGACATCGCCGTGGTGAAGGCCGGACTGCACCGCCGGGCCAAGCGCCTGGTGGTGATGGACGTCGACTCCACGCTGATCCAGGACGAGGTGATCGAGCTGTTCGCCGCCCACGCGGGCTGCGAGGAGCAGGTCGCCGAGGTGACCGCGCAGGCGATGCGCGGCGAACTGGACTTCGCCGAGTCGCTGCGCGCCCGCGTCGCCTTGCTGGCCGGCCTGGACGCCACCGTCACCGAGAAGGTCCGGGCCGAGGTCCGCCTCACCCCCGGCGCCCGCACCCTGATCCGCACCCTGAAGCGACTCGGCTACCAGGTGGCGATCGTCTCCGGCGGCTTCACCCAGGTCACCGAGCACCTGGTCGAACGCCTCGGCCTGGACTTCGCGGCGGCCAACACCCTCGAGGTGGTCGACGGCCGCTTCACCGGCCGGGTCACCGGCGAGATCGTCGACCGCGCCGGCAAGGCCCGCTGGCTGGCCCGCTTCGCCGAACAGGCCGGCGTGCCGCTGGAGCAGACGGTGGCGATCGGCGACGGCGCGAACGACCTCGACATGTTGAACGCGGCCGGCCTGGGCGTGGCGTTCAACGCCAAGCCGGTGGTGCGGGAGCAGGCCGACACCGCGGTCAACGTGCCGTTCCTCGACACCGTGCTCTACCTGCTCGGCGTCACCCGGGAAGAGGTCGAGGCGGCGGACGAGCTGGACGGGGCCACTGACCACTGAGGGGGCATTTCAGGGGCTCGGAGAACTGCGAGGCGAGTGTCTGACGGTCTCGGCTTGGCTGGTGGTTTTTGGAGACCTCCATGCGCCCGGACCTCGCAGCGCCCTCGTACCCCCACCGTCACGCACTCCCGCCGTTCCCCGGGCCCCTGAAGGGCCCCGGAGGGCCCCTTTCGGGGCTCTCAGTCTTGGGGGAGGAAGTAGGAGTCGAGCCGGGCGATTCCGGGTTCGACCTGCTTCCAGGAGGCGTTGAGGCTCAGGACGGCGACTGCGGCCGGGGGGAAGCCGTTGAGGCGCAGGCGGTTGAGGGCCTCCGTGTCGCCCTCGTCGCCGGCCAGGACCTGGGTGAGGCCGAGGACGCCGGGGTTGTGGCCGACCAGCAGGAGGTCGGTGTGCTCCTCGGGGGTCTCCTGGATCACTTCGATCAGCTGCCCGGGCTGGGCTTCGTAGACCCGGTCCTCGTAGACCGTCCTGCGGGGCCGCTTGGGCAGCTCGTGCGCGACCAGCTTCCAGGTCTCGCGGGTGCGCAGGGCGTCGGAGCAGAGCACGTGGTCGGGATTGATCCCGGAGTCGGTGAGCCAGCGGCCCGCGTCCGTGGCCTGCCCGCGTCCGCGGTCGGCCAGCGGCCGCTCGTGGTCGGTGACCTGGTTGGGCCAGTCGGCCCGGGCATGGCGGAGAACGATGATCCTACGAGGAGTGTCGGCGCTCATACCCCTAGAGCTTCGCAGAAAACCGCCGCCGGGTCGCGTGGTCCGCGAAGCTGCCACCCGCAGGGGTGGCGGCTTCGGCAAAGGGCCCCGAACTGCGGGTCAGCCCAGGTTCCGGGCGACGGTGGCCACGATCGAGATGACCACCACGATCGCGGCGATCAGGCCGAGCATCTGCAGCAGCTTCTTCTGGCCGTTCTGGGGGTTCGGGTCGAGTACGGGCATGCCCGCGAGCCTAGCCGACGACCTCGTCCTCGATGTGCCGGGCCCTGGCCGCCCGCAGGCCGACCAGGATCTGCGGCACCAGCAGCGCGGCCAGCAGGCCCAGCGGCAGGTACCAGTCGCCGGTGCGCTGGTACAGCGCGCCGACCAGGATCGGGCCGGGGATGGAGATCAGGTAGCCCACACTCTGCGCGAACGCGGACAGCTGGGTCACCCCGCCGGGGGTGCGGGCGCGCAGGCCGAGCATGGTCAGCGCGAGCGGGAAGGCGCACATCGACAGGCCCACCAGCACCGCCCACAGCCACGGCACCGTCCCGGCCGCGAACAGCAGGCCCAGGAAGCCGGTGATCCCGCACAGCCCCAGCGCCACCACGTACCGGCGCTGGTCGCCGCGGCGGGCGGCCAGGTTGGGCAGCAGGAAGGAGACCGGGACGCTGATCGCCATCACCACCGCGAGCAGCACGCCGGACGCCGACTCGGAGACCCCGGCGTCCTGGTAGATCTTCGGCAGCCAGCCCATCGCGCTGTACGCGCTGGTCGACTGCAGTCCGAAGAACGCGGCCAGCGCCCACGCGGTGCGGCTGCGGACGATCGGCAGCCGGGTGTGCGCACCGGCCGCGGTCCGGCCGCCGCGCTCCCGGCGCAGGAACCACACCACCAGCCAGATCCCGAGCGCGGCGACCGCCAGCACGCCCCACAGCCCGAGGCCGACCCGCCAGCTGCCGCCCAGCGCGCTGGTCAGCGGCACGGTCGCGGCGGCCGCCAGCGAGGTACCGACCGACAGCGCCATCGAGTAGAGGCCGATCATCGGGGCGACCCGGTCCGGGAAGTACCGCTTGATCACCACCGGCAGCAGCACGTTCGCCAGCGCCACCCCGGCCAGTGCCACCGCGGTCAGCAGCAGGAACAGCGCGGCGGACCCGGTGAACGAGCGGGCCAGCACGCCCGCGGCGATCGCCCCCATGCCCGCGGTCACCACGGTGAGCGGGCCCATCCGGCGGGCCAGCGAAGGCGCCGCGAAGCCCACCGCGGCGAAGCACAGCGGCGGCACGGCGGTCAGCAGGCCCGCCATGGTCGCGCTCATCCCCAGGTCCTCGCGGACCCGGTCGAGCAGCGGCCCGAGGCTGGTCACCACCGGGCGCAGGTTGAGCGCGGCGGCGGCCACCGCCACGGCGAGCAGCACGGCGGCGCCGCCGCTGCGGGCGGGGGCGGACGAGGGGAGGTCGACGGTCTTCGGCTGGGTGGCGGTGCGGTCGGCTGCGGTCGGCATGGGCGTAATCATAGAATCATGGGATGACTTATCGCACGCCGGTATCCTGATGACGTAGACCACAGAAGGAGTCCGACCTTGGCGCTGTCGACCACTCGCCGCACCCCGCTCTCCGACCAGGTGATCGCCCAGCTGCGCTCGCAGATCACCTCGGGCGAATGGCCGGTCGGCTCACGCATCCCCACCGAGGCGGAACTGGTCGACCAGCTCGGCGTCGCCCGCAACACCATTCGCGAGGCCGTCCGAGCGCTCGCCCACAACGGGCTGCTCGACATCCGCCAGGGCTCCGGTACCTACGTCCTCGCCACCAGCGAACTCGCCGGCGTGATGCACCGTCGGTTCGCCGACGCCGACCAGGACCAGGTCGCCGAGCTGCGCGCCACCCTGGAGACCTCGGCCGCGGGCTTCGCCGCGGTCCGCCGCACCGCACGCGACCTCGAACTGCTCGGCTCGGCACTCGAGCGACGCGATGCCGCCTGGCACGCGGGCGACCCGGAGGACTTCATCCAGGCCGACGCCGCATTCCACCAGGCCGTCGTCGCCGCGGCCCACAACGACGTCCTCGCCGCGGTCTACGCCGACCTCGGCGAAGTCCTCCGCGCCCACCTCCGCCACGACGTCGGCCCCGCCCTGCTCCCCCACCGCTGGGTCCCGCACACCGCCATCCTCGACGCCATCCGCGACGGCGACCCCGAACGCGCCTCCACCGAAGCGGGCCGCGCGATCGGCTTCTGCAAGACGGAAAAGTGATGCACTCAGGGAGACCACAACAGGGGCCCTGGGGGCATCCCCCCAGAGCCCCTGACTACCTACCCGTGTGCCTCAGGCGCCGATGGCGTGCAACCCGCCGTCCACGTGGACGATCTCGCCGGTGGTCTTCGGGAACCAGTCGCTGAGCAGGGCGACCACGCCGCGGCCGGCCGGCTCGGGGTCGGTGAGGTCCCACTTGAGCGGGGAGCGGGTCTCCCAGGTGGCGGCGAGGGCCGGGAAGCCGGGGATCGACTTGGCGGCCATCGTGCCGAGCGGGCCGGCCGAGATCAGGTTGCAGCGGATGTCGCGCTCGCCGAGGTAGCGGGCGAGGTAGCGGTTGGTCGACTCGAGGGCGGCCTTCGCCGGGCCCATCCAGTCGTACTGCGGCCAGGCGAACTGCGCGTCGAAGGTCAGGCCGACCACCGAGCCGCCGTCCTGCATGAGCGGGAGGAGCGCCATGGTGAGGGACTTCAGCGAGTACGCGGAGACCTGCATGGCGGTGGCGACGGACTCCCACGGGGTGTCGAGGAAGTTGCCGCCGAGCGCGTCCTGCGGGGCGAAGCCGATGGAGTGGACGATGCCGTCCAGGGTGGGCAGGTGCTCGCGGACCTGGTCGGCGATGCCGGCCAGCTGCTCCGCGCTGGAGACGTCGAGCTCGAGGACCGTGACCGGCTTCGGCAGCTTCTTGGCGATGCGCTCGGTGAGGCTGGGCCGGGGGAAGGCGGTGAGGATGATCTCGGCGCCCTGCTCCTGGGCGAGCTTCGCGGTGTGGAAGGCGATGGAGGACTCCATCAGCACGCCGGTGATCAGGATGCGCTTGCCTTCGAGAATTCCAGTCATGGTCAGTGACCCATGCCCAATCCGCCGTCCACGGGAATGACGGCACCAGTGATGTACGCGGCCTCGTCGGAGGCCAGGAACCGCACGGCCGAGGCGATCTCGGCGGGCGCGGCGTAGCGGCCCAGCGGGACGCCGGAGACGATCTCCTTGCGGCGCTCCTCGCTGAGCACTGCGGTCATGTCGGTGTCGACGAAGCCGGGCGCCACCACGTTGATGGTGATGTTGCGGGAGCCCAGTTCGCGGGCGAGCGAGCGGGCGAACCCGACCAGGCCGGCCTTGGAGGCGGCGTAGTTGGCCTGGCCCGCCGAGCCGCTCAGGCCGACGACCGAGGAGATCAGCACGACGCGGCCCTTGCGCGCGCGCAGCATCTTCGCGGCGGCCCGCTTGACCGTCCGGAAGGTGCCGGTGAGGTTGGTCTCGAGGACGGACGTGAAGTCCTCCTCGGACATGCGCAGCAGCAGGGTGTCCCGGGTGATGCCGGCGTTGGCGACCAGGACCTCGACCGGGCCGTGCGCGGCCTCGATCTCGGTGTACGCGGCCTCGACCTGCGCGGCGTCGGTGATGTCGGCGCGGACCGCGAGGACGTCGTACTTGGCCAGCTCCGCGGGGACCTCGCCCGAACGGCTGGTGATGGCGACCTTGTCGCCCGCCTCGGCGAAGGCCAGCGCGATGGCCAGGCCGATGCCCCGGTTACCTCCGGTGACGAGTACCGAGCGGCTCAACGGTCCACCTTCTCTCTAGATGTGCGCGCGGGCGACGTGCGCGCATACGCCACCTGCGACGCTATCGGTAGGGTGCGAGCTTGGGCGAAGCGGCCTCCGACAGGCGCGCCGGGCGAGATCTGTGGCAATCCGACAATGGGTGGCCCGGTCCGGGGCGGGAACGCGGAGTGCTCGGCGGCCGTTGGCCCGGAGGCGTGTCGGAGAGTCCGGGCGCCGAAGAGCGAGCCGATCGGAGCGGACGCGATGAGTGGTGCAGACCCTGGCCGGTCGGGCCGTCGGGCACTGGTGCTGGCGGCGGGGCTGGCGGTGGCGGGCGCCGCGGCGTGGGCGCTGCGCGGGCTGCCGGCGCAGTTCGGGCGCCGTCCCGACCCGCTGGACGTGCGGGTGCGCACCTCGCCGCAGTTCCGGGACGGGGTGTTCCACAACGCGCCGTCCGAGCTGGCCAGGTCCGCGCCGGGCTTCCCGGACTCGGCGACGCTGCGGCGGATGCTGTTCGAGCGGGACGGCCGGGTGCCGGAGCTGCCGGTGCCGGTGGTCCGCCCGGAGCCGGTGGAGCAGGCCTCGGACGGGGTGGCGGTGACCTGGTTCGGGCACGCCTCGGCGCTGCTGGAGGTCGAGGGCAGCCGGGTGCTGGTGGACCCGATCTGGTCGGACCGCTGCTCGCCCTCGCACCTGGCGGGCCCGAAGCGGCTGCACCCGGTGCCGGTGGAGCTGGCGGCGCTGCCGCCGGTGGACGCGGTGCTGATCTCGCACGACCACTACGACCACCTGGACCTGGACACCGTGCAGCAGCTGGTCGAGCTGCAGTCGGCGCCGTTCGCGGTGCCGCTGGGCATCGGCGGGCACCTGCGCCGCTGGGGCGTGCCGGAGCACCGGATCATCGAGCTGGACTGGGACGAGACCTGCACGCTCGGCGAGCTGACGCTGACGCTGACCGCCGCGCACCACTTCTCCGGCCGCGGCCTGACCCGGAACACCACGCTGTGGGGCTCGTGGGTGATCGCCGGGCAGCAGCGCAAGGTGTTCTTCACCGGCGACTCCGGCTACTTCGAGGGCTTCGCCCGGGTCGGCGAGCAGCACGGCCCGTTCGACGCGGCGCTGATGGCGATCGGCGCGTACGACGACGCCTGGGCGGACATCCACCTCAACCCGGAGGAGGCGGTCCGGGCGCACCTGGAGCTGCGCGGCGGGTTGCTGCTGCCGGTGCACTGGTGCACGTTCAACCTGGCGCCGCACCGCTGGGCGGAGCCGGTGGAGCGGCTGCTGGCGGAGGCGAAGGCGCAGGGCGTGCCGCTGGCGGTGCCGCGGCCGGGTCAGCGGGTCGAGGTGGCCAACCCGCCGGAGTTGGACGGCTGGTGGGAGGCACTGGCCTGACGGTCCGTCAGGGCGCGCGGGGATAATTGCTGGCCGAAACCGCGCTGGCCGGGGATGATGCGATCGGGCGCCCTCGGCCCGGGGGCGGCCTGACGCACCCTCGATCCAGGGAGCCCGATGCCCCCCTCCGCGCTGGACCCCCAGTTCCTCGCCTATCCGCTGCGGCCGCTGGCCGACGCCGCGCTCTCCCGGGCACGGCAACTCGGCGTCGCGCACGCCGACTTCCGCCTGGAGCGGGTCCGCTCGGCGGCCTGGCGGCTGCGCGACGCCCGCCCGGCGGGCTCCTCGGACACCGTGCAGCTGGGCTTCGCCGTCCGGGTGCTGCTGGACGGCGCGTGGGGCTTCGCCGCGGGCGTGGACCTCACCCCGGAGGCGGCCGCGGCGGTGGCCGAGCAGGCGGTCGCGGTGGCCCGGCTGTCCGGCGGGATCAGCCGGGCGGCGGGCTCCGCCGAGCGGGTCGAGCTGGCCCCGGAGCCGGTGTACCCGGACGCCTCGTGGGTCTCCGCGTACGAGGTCAACCCGTTCGAGGTGCCGGACGCCGAGAAGACCGGGCTGCTCGCCGAGTGGAGTTCGCGGCTGCTCGCGGCGGACGGCGTCTCGCACGTGTCGGCGGCGGTGCTGACGGTCCAGGAGAACAAGTTCTACGCGGACACCGCGGGCACCGTCACCACCCAGCAGCGGGTGCGGCTGCACCCGTGGCTGGAGGCGACCAGCGTGGACGAGCGCACCGGCGCCTTCGACTCGATGCGCACCATCGCGCCGCCGGCCGGCCGCGGTTGGGAATATCTCGCGGGGGCTCGGGGGTCATCCCCCGAAGATCGCAGCCCGCGCGGGGTGGGCTGGGACTGGGAGGCCGAACTGGCCGAGCTGCCCGAGCTGCTGGCGCAGAAGATGGCCGCGCCGAGCGTCGCGGCGGGCCGCTACGACCTGGTGATCGACCCGTCCAACCTGTGGCTGACCATCCACGAGTCGATCGGCCACGCCACCGAGCTGGACCGGGCGCTCGGCTACGAGGCCGCCTACGCGGGCACCTCGTTCGCCACCTTCGACCAGCTGGGCTCGCTGAAGTACGGCTCGGAGCTGATGCACGTCACCGGCGACCGGACCGCCGAGCACGGCCTGGCCACCATCGGCTACGACGACGAGGGGGTGGCCACCCAGTCCTGGGACCTGATCCGCGACGGCGTCCTGGTCGGCTACCAACTCGACCGTCCGATGGCGCAGTTGAAGGGCTTCGGGCGCTCCAACGGGTGCGCCTACGCCGACTCCCCGGCGCACGTCCCGGTGCAGCGGATGGCCAACGTCTCGCTGCAGCCCGCGGCCGACGGCCCGGACACCGCGGGCCTGCTCTCCCAGGTGGAGAACGGCCTGTACATCGTCGGCGACCGCTCCTGGTCGATCGACATGCAGCGCTACAACTTCCAGTTCACCGGCCAGCGCGCCTACGCCATCCGCAACGGCGAACTCGCGGGCCAGGTCAAGGACTTCGCCTACCAGGCCACCACCACCGACTTCTGGGGCTCGATGAGCGCCGTCGGCGGCCCGCAGACCTACGTGCTCGGCGGGGCCTTCAACTGCGGCAAGGCCCAGCCGGGCCAGGTCGCCGCGGTCAGCCACGGCTGCCCGTCCGCGCTGTTCCGTCAGGTCAACGTGCTCAACACCCAGCAGGAGGCGGGTCACTGATGTCCCTCACGCACCCCCACGAGCTGGTCGAGCGCGCCCTGGAGCTGTCCCGAGCGGACGGCTGCGTGGTGATCGCCGACGAGGAGTCCACCGCCAACCTGCGCTGGGCCGGCAACGCGCTGACCACCAACGGCGTCACCCGCGGCCGCCGGCTCACCGTGATCGCCACCGTCGACGGCGCGCAGGGCACCGCGGCCGGCGTGGTCGCCCAGGAGGCCGCCACCCTCGACGAGGTGGAGCAGCTGGTGCGCGCCGCCGAGGCCGCCGCCCGGGCCGCCGAACCCGCCGAGGACGCCCAGCCGCTGATCACCGCCCAGGGCGTCGACCCGCGTTTCACCGAACCGCCGGCCACCACCTCCGTCGAGGTGTTCGCCGACTTCGCCCCCGCCCTCGGCGAGGCCTTCGCCCGGGCCCGCGCGGGCGGCGAGCTGCTGTACGGCTTCGCCCGGCACGAGGTGCTCTCCAGCTACCTCGGCACCTCCACCGGCGTCCGGCTGCGGCACGACCAGCCCACCGGCTCGGTCGAGTTGAACGGCAAGACCGCCGACCTCGCCGGCTCCGCCTGGGTCGGCGCGGCCACCCGGGACTTCACCGACGTGGACGTCACCGCCCTGCACGCCGAGGTCACCCGCCGGCTCGGCTGGGGCCGCAAGCGGATCGACCTGCCGGCCGGCCGCTACGAGACCGTCCTGCCGCCGTCCGCCGTCGCCGACCTGATGGTCTACCTCTCCTGGTCGTCCGGCGCGCGGGACGCGATCGAGGGCCGCTCGGTCTTCTCCAAGGCCGGAGGGGGGACCCGGATCGGCGAGCAGCTCAGCCCGCTGCCGCTCACCCTGCGCTCCGACCCCGCCGAACCCGGCCTGCAGGCCGCGCCGTTCGCGCTCACCCGCTCCTCGGGCGAGAACGACTCGGTCTTCGACAACGGCGCGCCGCTCGCCGCCACCGACTGGCTGCGCGAGGGCCGCCTCGCCAACCTGCTGACCACCCGGCACTCGGCCGGCCTGGCCGACCTCCCGCTCACCCCGCCGATCGACAACCTGGTGCTGGAGACCGGCGCGCCCGACGCGCCGACCCTGGACCAGATGATCGCCTCCACCGAGCGCGGCCTGCTGCTCACCTGCCTCTGGTACATCCGCGAGGTCGACCCGGCCACCCTGCTGCTCACCGGCCTGACCCGGGACGGCGTCTACCTGGTCGAGAACGGCGAGGTGGTCGGCGCGGTCAACAACTTCCGCTTCAACGAGTCCCCGGTCGACCTGCTCGGCCGGATCACCGAGGCGGGCCGCACCGAACGCTGCCTGCCCCGCGAGTGGGGCGACTGGTTCACCCGGGCGGCGATGCCGCCGGTCCGGGTGCCCGACTTCAACATGAGCTCGGTCAGTCAGGCCTCCTGACCGGCCGTCGAACGACAACGGGGGACCCCGATGGACGAGAAACGCACCGTCAAGACGTCGAAGATGCTGTCACGCATCCTGCGGCACGACCCGGGAGCGGTCGGGGTCTCCCTGGACGCGGCGGGCTGGGTGGAGATCGACACCCTGCTCGCCGCGCTGGCCCGGCACGGCCGGGCGCTGACCCGGGCCGAGCTCGACCACGTGGTCGCCACCAACAACAAGCGCCGCTTCGCCTACTCCGCGGACGGCCGCTCGATCCGGGCCAGCCAGGGCCACACCGTCGAGGTCGACCTCGGCCTGCCCGTCACCGTCCCGCCCGAGGTGCTGTACCACGGCACCGCCACCCGCACCCTGGGCCCGATCCTGGCCGAGGGCCTGCGCCCGATGGCCCGTCAGGACGTCCACCTCTCGGCCGACACCGACACCGCGGTCCGGGTCGGCTCCCGGCACGGCCGCCCGGTCGTCCTGCGGGTCGACGCGGCGGCGATGGCCGCCGACGGGCACGAGTTCCGGGTCAGCGACAACGGCGTCTGGCTCACCGGCGAGGTTCCGCCGCAGTACCTCGCCCCGCTCGGCTGACGCCCGCGGCGACTCGGCCGACCCCGCGTGGGTCCGCCGGGCGTCAGCGGGGTTACCGTGGTCGACCGTAGGGTGCGCTCACTGACGAAGCGGGTGGAACATGCGCAAGAGCGCGGACGGCGAGGTCTTCCGGATCACCGGAGCCCGCAGCAGCCTGTCCGAGGACGTCCAGGGGCGGCAGCGCCGCTACGTCATCTCCATGCTGATCCGGACGGCCTGCGTCCTGCTCGCCGTGATCCTCTGGGACATCGAACGCTGGCTGGCCTTCGTGGCGCTGACCGGCGGCGTCCTGCTCCCCTACTTCGCGGTCCTGATCGCCAACGCCGGCCGCGAGCGGGCCCCCGGACTGCCCTCCACCTTTGCTTTCGCCCCCGACACGCCGCTGATGCTCGGCCCCGGCGGCACCGGTGGCGGTGGACGCGGCGGGGCGACCGAAACCGGTCCTTCGGAGTGAGGGTTCCTCAACTCGCGCGGATCATATGTCCGTTTATGCAGTGATATGACTGGTGGAAAGCTCAGACGATCCTCAAATTAATCATCAGAGGGACGCACTTCCGGGGCTCCCGCCGTGCCATACTTCCTTAGCGCTCCGCATCCCCCGTCGGAGCGACGGACCGACGCCGGGCAGCTCCCCCCGTGGCTGCCCGGCGTCGTCATGTCCGGGCATAGGATCGGACCATGGACACCGGCGCACACCCCCTCTTCGGCACCCCCACCGGCCCCGACGGCCCGCCGGTCTGCTCCGCCAAGGGCTGCCGCGAAGCCGCCGTCTGGTCCCTCCTGTGGAACAACCCCAAGCTCCACACCCCCGACCGCCGCAAGACCTGGCTCGCCTGCGACGACCACCGCGAGTCCCTCAGCCAGTTCCTCGCGGTCCGCGGCTTCCTCAAGGAAACCGAGCGGTTCTGACCGCCCGGTACGGCTGACAGGCCCCTCCCCCGCTCGCTACCGTCGGTCCTACAGTGCTCGGCTTCCGGGGGGAACCAGATGGCACGCACACCGGGACGGATGTCCCGCGCCGAGGCCCTGCGCCGCCGCGTCGACGCCCAGTTCGTCGGCCGACGCGCCCAACTGGCACTGTTCGCGGACAACCTCGCCAAGAACCCCGACCCGGACGCCGGCACCGATCCGGCCGAATTCCTCTTCCACGTCCGAGGCGTCGGCGGAGTCGGCAAGTCCACGCTGCTCGCCCAGTGGCAGACCGCCACCCGCCGAGCCGGCGGCGTGACCGCCGTGGTCGACGAGACCGCAGTCCACGGCGTGGAGACCGCCCTCACCGCCCTGGCCGCCCAACTCGCCGACCAAGCCGGACCGTTGCGCGACTTCGAGAAGGCCCTGGAGCGATACCAGCGCACCCAGGCGTCCCTGGACCCCGCCTCGGCCGACGGATCGCCTTCGCTCCCGGCCCGGGTGGTGGCCCAGGCGGCCCTGGGCACGGCCAACACCCTCGTCCCCGGCGCGGCCGCGTTCACCACACCGGAGACGGTCGCCCAGGGAACGGACCGGGTGCTCGCGGCCGTGCGCCGCCGCCGCCCCACCGGTGACTCCGAACTCACCCTGCTCAGCCGGGCGTTCGTCACCGAGCTCGGTCGGATCTGCCGGACGGACCGGACCCCGTGGGTGGCCCTGTTCCTCGACACCTGGGAGATCACCGGCCGCCACCTGGACAGCTGGCTGCGCGACCTGATCACCGGTGCCTTCGGCGACCTCCCGCTGGAGGTCCTGATCGTGCTGGCCGGCCGAGACGAACTCGCCGAACGGGACTGGGCCCAGCTGCGGGACGTCGTGGTGGACGTCCGGCTGGAGACCTTCTCCGCACAGGAGGCCCGCGACCTGCTCGCCGGTCGCGGCGTGCACGCCCCGGAGGCGGTGGACGCCATCATCCGGATGTCCCTCGGGCTCCCGCTGCTGCTCGCCCTGTTGGCCGGCACCGAGCCCGGCACCGCGGACGAGGTCACCGACGCCGGGACGGACGCGGTCGACAAGGCCGTCCAGCGCTTCCTGCAATGGATACCCGAGCCAGAACTCCGCGAGACGATCCTGGCCGCGGCGCTGCCGCCCCGGCTGGACCAGGACCTGTTCCGCCGCAGCGTCGACGACCCGGCCGCACCGCACTGGGAGTGGCTGCTCGCCCAACCCTTCGTCTCCGGCCACGACGCCTCCCACCAGTACCACGCGGTGGTCCGGGCCAGCCTGGTCCGCCACCGCCGGATCCGTTCATCGCGCCAGTGGCACGACGGTCACACCCGCCTGGCGCGGCACCACACCGACGCCCGTACCGCCCTCGAACAGACCCTGCCGGGCAACCGGTTCGGTGGCGACGCCCGACACCGCCGCCACCTCCTCGACGAGACCTACCACCTGCTCTGCGCCGACCCGGTGGCCAACCTGTCCGTGGCACTCGAACGCACCGCGGAGGCCGCCGGCCGCCACGCCGACCTGCTCCCCGCCTGGGCCGACACCCTCGACCTCGCCGCCCGGGACAGCGCCGACCCGGCCCTGACGCACTGGGCCGACCGGATCCGCGAGGCCGTCGACGACTGGGACCCGGAGGAGGAGGCGCTCGCCGTGCTCGTCTCCCCCGAACTGCCGCCACGGGTCCGCGCGCACGCCCTGTCGTGGCAGGCGCGCTACCTCATGGTCGGGCGATCGGACGCCGAGGCGCTCGAGCTGCTGGACCAGGCGGTGGCGCTCGCCCCGGGGCTCCCTCAGCCGCTGATCCACCGAGGCCTCGCCCACCACTTCCTGGAGCGGCGGGAAGCGGCGGCGGCCGATCTCGACGCGGCGCTGGGACTGGTCCCGGACTCCGCCGATGCCCTCATGGCCCGGGCCATGGTCCGCACCGCGAGCGGCCGCCCCGACGATGCCGTCGACGACTGTGACCGCGCACTGGCGATCGAACCGGGCGACCCGGCGGTGCTCGGGTTCCGCGCCGCCGCACACCATGCGGCGCAGCGCTGGCCCGAGGCGATCGCGGACTACACCGCCGCCATGGCCATCGATCCGTCGGATGCCTCCCTGTACATCGAGCGGGGTACCACGTACCGGGCGGCCGGCCGACTGGACGAGGCACTCGCGGACCTCACGGTGGGCGTCAGCCGGGGCCACGACGACTGGGCCCTGTACGAACGCGGCGAGGTCCACCGACTCGCGGACCGGTTCGACGACGCGATCACCGATTTCACCGCCGCCCTCGCCGTCAACCCCGCCAACGCCACCGCCCTCGCCCGACGCGGCGCCACCCACCGCCAGGCCGAACGGTACGACGACGCGATCACCGACCTCACCGCCGCCGTCGCCCTGGAGCCCGACTACGCGTGGGCCGTGGCCGAACGCGGCGCCGCGCACCGTCAGGCCGAGCGGTACGACGACGCGATCACCGACCTCACCGCCGCACTCATCCTGGATCCCACGTACACCTGGGCCCTCGGCGTACGCGGCCTGACGTACCGTCAAACCGAGCGGTACGACGACGCGATCGCCGACCTCACCGCCGCACTCACCATCGACCCCGACTACGCATGGGCCCTCAGCGAACGCGGCGAGGTCCACCGACTCGCGGACCGGTTGGACGACGCGATCACCGATTTCACCGCCGCCCTCGCCGTCAACCCCGCCAACGCCACCGCCCTCGCCCGGCGCGGCGCCACCCACCGCCAGGCCGAACGGTACGACGACGCGATCACCGACCTCACCGCCGCACTCACCATCGACCCCGACTACGCATGGGCCCTCAGCGAACGCGGCACCACTCACCGTCAGGCCGAACGGTACGACGACGCGATCACCGACCTCACCGCCGCACTCACCATCGACCCCGACTACGCATGGGCTCTCAGCGAACGCGGCGAGGTCCACCGACTCGCGGACCGGCCGGACGACGCGATCACCGACCTCACCGCCGCACTCGCCATCAACCCCGCCAACGCCGTCACTCTGACCCGGCGCGGTGCCGCCCACCGCCGGGCCGGACGGTACGACGACGCGATCACCGACCTCACCGCCGCACTCACCGTCGACCCCGGCTACACCGTGCCCCTCGGCGTCAGGGGCGATGCGTATCGCGCCGTCGGCCGGCTGGACGAGGCCATGTCCGACCTCGACGCCGCCCTCGCCGCCTCGGCGGCCGGTAGCCTGGATCTCTGGGTACAACTCACGCGCGGGCTGACGCACCGTCTGGCCGGGCGGCTCGACGACGCCGTCGCCGACTTCACCGCCGTGCTCGACATCGACTCATCGTTCGTAGCGGCCGTGAATGCGCGCGGGCTGACGCACCGTCTGGCGGGTCGGCTCGACGACGCATTCGCCGACTTCACCGCCGCCGCGGCCCTTGATCCCACGAATCCCGGACACCGGTGCGACGCCGCGTCGGTCCTCCGCCTCCAGGGGCGGCTCGGCGAGGCTCGCCAGGCCTTGGACGAGGCGGCCGCACAGGATCCGACCAACCTCGACCTCCTGCTGGAGGAGGCCACTCTGCACCTGCACGAGGTGGGGAGGCAAGGGTCGGCCACGGCCTGGAGCGCGTTCCGGGACGCGATGCGGAGCGACGACCCCGGAGCGGCCGGCAGCCAGGCGTTCGGCGTGTTCGTCTACGGCCTGATCGTCGAGGACACCGACATCGCGGCCCTGGTGGCCGAGTTCCTCGACGTCCCGGGTGCCCGGGGGATAGTCGACGTGGCCCGGGCCTGCCTCCACGACCTGCGGGGGACGGACGTGGAAGCGCGGGGCGCGGCCGCCGCCGGGCTGCTGCTCTGATCGGAGGGCGTCGCGGCTATCCGCCGATCGCCGACATCGGGCGCTGCGGCTGGAGGAACTCGGGGTCGTCGATGCCCGCGCCGGCCTTCTTGCCCCACATCGCCGCCCGCCACAGCTCGGCGAGTTCGGCGTCGGTCGCGCCGGCCCGCAGTGCGCCGCGCAGGTCGGTCTCCCCTTCCGCGAACAGGCAGTTGCGGACCTGGCCGTCGGCGGTGAGGCGGGTGCGGTCGCAGGCGCGGCAGAACGGGCGGGTGACCGAGGCGATCACGCCGACCCGGGCGGGGCCGCCGTCGACCAGCCAGCGTTCGGCGGGGGCGGCGCCGCGGACTGACGACGGCTCAGGGGTGAGGTCGAAACGGGAGCGCAGCAGCGTGAGGATCTCCGCGGCGGTGACCATCTGCGAGCGGTCCCAGCCGTGTTGCGCGTCGAGCGGCATCTGCTCGATGAAGCGGAGCTCGTAGCCCCGCTCCAGGCACCACTCCAGCAGCCCGGCGGCCTCGTGCTCGTTGACGCCGCGCATCAGCACCGCGTTGAGCTTGACCGGCCGCAGCCCGGCCTCCTCCGCCGCGGCGAGCCCCGCCAGGACGTCCGCGTGCCGCCGGCGCCGGGTCAGGGCGAAGAAGGTCTCGGGGTCGAGCGTGTCCAGCGAGACGTTCACCCGGTCCAGTCCGGCGTCGCGCAGTCCGGTGGCGACCCGGGCCAGCCCGATGCCGTTGGTGGTGAGCGAGATCTCCGGTCGCGGCGTGAGCGCGGCACAGGCCGTGACGATCGACACCAGCCCGGGCCGCAGCAGCGGCTCGCCGCCGGTGAAGCGGACCTCGCGGACGCCCAGCTCCGCCACCGCCAGGCCGACCAGCCGGACGATCTCCTCGTCCGTGAGCAGCGACGGCTTGCCGAGCCACTGGAGGCCCTCTTCCGGCATGCAGTAGGTGCACCGCAGGTTGCACCGGTCGGTGAGGGAGACCCGCAGGTCGACCGCCTGCCGGCCGTAGGTGTCGAGGAGCATCCCGGCCCGCCTTTCCGCTGGGAGCGGCGGGAACGCCGCCGGCCCGGTCGCCGGGGAGGCGACCGGGCCAGCTTAGCGAGGGACGGGGACGAGTCCCGGGAGCGGTCCGGCCCGTGGGCGCCGGCCGCCCCGACCGGTCAGTGCGCGCCGAGGCCGGTGAGCGAGCGGACCTCGAGCTCGGCGTACTTGGCCGGGTCGGCCTGTTCCTTGGCGAGCAGGGTGCCGAGCCAGCCGGCCAGGAAGCCGACCGGGATGGAGATCAGGCCGGGGTTCTCCAGCGTGAACCAGTGGAAGTCGCTGTGCGGGAAGAGCGAGTTCTTCCCGCCGGAGACCACTGGGGAGAAGATCACCAGGGTGACCGCGGTGATCAGGCCCGCGTAGGTGGAGGAGACCGCGCCGACGGTGTTGAACCGCTTCCAGAACAGCGAGTAGAGCAGGGTCGGCAGGTTGGCCGAGGCGGCCACCGCGAAGGCCAGGGCGACCAGGGCGGCGGCGTTCAGCTTGTCCGCGAAGATCGACAGCAGGATCGCGATCGCACCGATCGCGACGGCGGCGAGCTTGGCGGAGGCGACCTCCTCCTTCTCGCTGGCCTTGCCGCGGCGGATCACGTTGGCGTACAGGTCGTGGGCGAAGGAGGCCGAGGAGGCCAGGGTGAGTCCGGCGACCACGGCGAGGATGGTGGCGAACGCGACCGCGGAGATCACCGCGAGCAGGATCGCGCCGCCGGTGGAGCCGGCCCCGCCGCCGAGCTGTTCGGCGAGCAGCGGCGCGGCGGTGTTGCCGGCCGCGTTGGAGGCCTTGATGGTCTTGGGGCCGACCAAGGCGGCGGCGCCGAAGCCGAGGGCGAGGGTCATCAGGTAGAAGACGCCGATGATGCCGATCGCCCAGAGCACGGACTTCCGGGCGGTCCGCGCGGTGGGGACGGTGTAGAAGCGGACCAGGATGTGCGGCAGTCCGGCGGTGCCGAGGACGAGGGCCAGGCCCAGGCTGATGAAGTCCAGCTTGGTGGTGCCGGTGACGCCGTACTTGAGGCCCGGCTCCAGGAAGGCACTGCCCTTGCCGCTGGCGCTCGCGGCGGCGCCGAGCAGCTCGGAGAGGTTGAAGTGGTACTTGGCGAGGACCAGGACGGTCATCAGCGCGGTGCCGGCGATCAGCAGCACGGCCTTGACGATCTGCACCCAGGTGGTGCCCTTCATGCCGCCGACGGCGACGTAGATCACCATCAGGGCGCCGACCGCTAGGATGGTCCAGCGCTTGGCGCCCTCGCCGCTGACGCCGAGCAGCAGGGCGACCAGCGAGCCGGCGCCGACCATCTGGGCCAGCAGGTAGAAGATCGACACCACGATGGTGGAGATGCCGGCGGCGGTGCGCACCGGGCGCTGGCGCATCCGGAAGGCCAGCACGTCGGCCATGGTGTAGCGGCCGGAGTTGCGCAGCGGTTCGGCGACCAGCAGCAGCGCGACCAGCCAGGCGACCAGGAAGCCGATGGAGTAGAGGAAGCCGTCGTAGCCGAACAGGGCGATGGCGCCGGCGATGCCGAGGAAGGACGCCGCGGACATGTAGTCGCCGGAGATCGCCAGGCCGTTCTGGAAGCCGGTGAAGCCGCGGCCGCCGGCGTAGAAGTCGGCGGCGTCCTTGGTCTGCCGGCCGGCCCAGACGGTGATGCCGAGGGTGGCGAGCACGAAGACCCCGAACAGGATCATGATCAGGGTGCGGTGGTCGCTCGCGGAGCTGGCCAGGTTCATTCGGCAGCCTCCTCGGCCACGGCGGGACGGTCGACCGGCTGGGCCGGGAGCGCGGCCTCGGCGCCCTGGCGGATCCGGTCGGCGGCCGGGTCGAGCCGCGCACCGGCGTAGCGGGCGTACCAGGCGGCGATGGCGAAGGTGCTGACGAACTGCAGGATGCCGAGCACCAGCGCGACGTTGACGTTGCCGACGACCTTGGTGCCCATGAAGCCGGGCGCGTAGCAGGAGAGCAGGACGTAGAGCAGGTACCAGAGGAGGAAACCGGCGGTGACGGGGAAGGCGAACCCCCGGAAGGATCCGCGCAGTTGCTGGAACTCGGGGGATTCCTCAATACGTTGGAACGATTCGGGGACGGTCTCAGGGGGGCGTGCCACGCGGGACTCCTGACGTCTTCGGTACGGCGGACGATCAGATGGACGTGAGGGACGTCACATTGAGTGCGCTGCATGCTAGATCGATGACCGAGCAGCGGATAGCTTCCCCGCGCGATGTGGCCGAAAACTGACCAGAACACGCCACCGGGGCGGCCAGGAAAGGGCCGCCCCGGTGTGATGATCCGTCAATTGGGCTGTCTCAGAAGGCGATTCGCACCTTGAGCGCGGTCCGCTCGTCCATCGCCCGGTACCCCTCCGGGACCTCGTCCAGGCCCACCGTGCGGTCGAACACCCGACCCGGGTCGATCGCGCCGGACAGCACGTCCGGCAGCAGCTCGGGGATGTACGCCCGGGCCGGGGCCACGCCGCCGCGCAGCTGGACGTTCCGGCCGAACATCTGGCCGATGTCGACACCGGCGCTGCCGCCGTGCGGCACGCCGACGTAGCCGACCGCGCCGCCGTCCCGGGCGATCGAGATCGCGGTGCGCATCGACTCCTCGGTGCCGACCGCCTCCAGCACGGCGTGCGCGCCCTGACCGCCGGTCAGCTCGCGCACCGCCTCGATCGCCTGCTCGCCGCGCTCCGCCACCACGTCGGTGGCGCCGAAGGCGCGGGCGATCTCGGTCCGGGCGGGGTGCCGGCCGAGCGCGATGATCCGGCCGGCGCCGAGCCGGTGCGCGGCCAGCACGCCGCACAGCCCGACCGCGCCGTCGCCGACCACCGCGACGGTGGCGCCGGGCCGCACGCCCGCCGAGACCGCCGCGTGGTGGCCGGTGGCCATCACGTCCGAGAGCGCCAGCAGCCCGGGCAGCAGCTGCTCGTCCCCGGCCGCCTCCTTGGGCAGCTTCACCAGGGTGCCGTCCGCGAACGGCACCCGGACCGCCTCGCCCTGTCCGCCGTCCGAGCCGACCTCGCCCCAGAACCCGCCGTGCGGGCAGGAGGTCTGCAGGCCCTCGCGGCAGAAGTCGCACACGCCGTCCGACCAGACGAACGGGGCCACCACCAGGTCGCCGACTGTGACGTCGCGCACCTCGGGGCCGACCTCCTCGACGAAGCCGAGGAACTCGTGCCCGATCCGCTGCCCCGCGACCCGGGCGGCCACCCCGCGGTACGCCCACAGGTCACTGCCGCAGATGCAGGCGTTCAGCACCCGCACGACCGCGTCGGTGGGCCGCTGGATCCGGGCATCGGGCACCTCCTCGATCCTGATGTCCTTGGGTCCGTGGATCACGGTGGCGCGCATGAGGGTTGTCCTTCGTGCTGGGGAGAGGTGCCAGGGTGTCGCACCCTTGTGCCAAGCCTAAGCCGCCACTGGTCTGCGGGAATCGCACTGGGCCGTCCGCCACTGCACGTAGAGTGGTGCGCTATGCACGCGCCATTCCCGTCCTCGCCGTTCCCGGCACAGCGCTCCGGCCCCGGCGAGGGGGCGGCGCGCGGCTTCGCCGTCGTCGACGTGGAGACCACCGGCCTGGGCCGCTCGGACCGGGTGATCTCGGCGGGCGTCTACCAGCTGGACCGGGACGGCGAGGTGACCGGCCACTGGTACACCCTGGTGAACCCGGAGCGGGACCCCGGGCCGGTGTGGATCCACGGCCTGACCAGCGAGGCGCTGGAGGGCGCGCCGACCTTCCCGGAGGTCGCCGAGGAGTTCGCCGAGCAGCTGCGCGGCCGGGTGATGGTCGCTCACAACGCGCTCTTCGACTGGAACATGATCTCCCGTGAGTTCTCCCGGGCCGGGCTGCGCGCCCCGGTCGAGCAACGGCTGTGCACCATGGTGCTCGCCCGCGACCTGGCCCTGCCGCTGCCGAACGGCAAGCTCGCCTCGCTGGCCGCGCACTTCGGGGTCCGCCAGCGCCAGGCGCACCACGCGCTGGACGACGCCCGGGTGCTCGCCGAGGTGTTCCGGCCCTCGCTGCGGCTGGCCCGCGACGGCGGGGTGCCGCTGCCGCTGACCACCTGTGTGGCCGTCACCGACCTGGGCGAGTCCGACGCCGCGCCGGCGGGCGGCCGCGCCTGGAGCAGCTCGTACCGGCCGAGCCGCAAGCGCCCGCCGTGCCCGTACCCGAACCCGGGCCGCTGGGCGGACGGCAACCCGCTGGTGCAGGGCATGCGGGTGGCGATCACCGGCGACACCGCCACCGACCGGGAGCTGCTGGAGGACCGCGCGATCGAGGCCGGCCTGCACATCGCGGGCTCGGTCAGCCGGCTCACCAGCCTGCTGGTCACCAACGAGCCGAGCTCGTGGAGCGGCAAGGCCCGCAAGGCCCGCGAGTACGGCACCCCGGTGCTCGGCGAGGACGCGTTCCTGCACCTGTTGCGGGAGGTCGCGCCGCACCCCGGTGCGTGACGCGGCGGTAAGGAGGATTAGCGTGCCGGGTGTGTACCGATTCCTGCTGTCCGCGCGCTGGGCGGCGATCGCCGTGGTGGCGCTGCTACTGATCCCGACCATGGTCCGGCTCGGGTTCTGGCAGTACCACCGGCACGAGGCCCGGGTGGCCCGCAACCACCTGGTGGCGCAGAACCTGGGCAGCCCGGCGGTCGCCTTCGACGCGCTCTCCTCGCCCGGCTGGTCCGTCCCCACCGACCGGGTGTGGCGGACGGTCACCGCGCAGGGCCGGTACGACACCGCGCACGAGGTGGTGATCCGCGGGCGCACCGAGCCGGGCGGCAGCTCGATCGGCTACTTCGTGATCACCCCGCTGGTGCTCGCCGACGGCAAGGGCTCGGTGCTGGTCAACCGCGGCTGGGTGGACTCCGCCGCGGACGCCACCAGCTACCCGGCGGTGCCCGCCCCGCCGAGCGGCGAGGTCACCGTCACCGGGCGGCTGCGCGCCGACGAGACCGCCGCGTCCTCCGGCATCCGCGACCGCGGCGGCCTGCCCGACCGGATGTACAAGCTGATCAACAGCGAGCAGCAGGCCAAGGCCTCCGGCGCCACCGTGCTCGGCGGCTACCTGGAGCTGGCCTCCGCCGTCCCACCGGCCGGCAACCCGCCGGAGCTGCTCGCCGAGCCGGGCCACTCGGACATCGGCCCGCACATGGCGTACGCCGTCCAGTGGTGGCTGTTCGCCGCGCTGGTGCCGGTCGGCCTGGTGGTGATGGCCCGCCGCGAGGCCCGGCAGCCCGCCGACGAGGCCGCGCCCGCGCCGGAGGCGGTGGCCGCTACCAGCTGAGCGGCGACCGGCCGATCGGCTGCTCGGCCCAGATGGTCTTGCCGTTGCGGGTGTACCGGCTGCCCCAGCGCTCGGTGAGCTGGGCGACCAGGTACAGCCCGCGCCCGCCCTCGTCGGTGAGCCGGGCCCGGCGCATCCGCGGCTGGGTGGCGCTCGGGTCGGAGACCTCGCAGGTCAGCACCGAGGAACGGATCAGCCGCACCACGACCGGGCCGCCCGCGTACCGGATCGCGTTGGTGACCAGTTCGCTGAGCACCAGCTCGGTGGTGAACACCAGCTCGTCCAGCCCCCACCGCTCCAGCGCCCGGGTGGCCTCCCCGCGCACCCCGGCCACCGCCGCCGGGTCGGCCTCCAGCGTCCAGGCGACGATGTCCTCCGGCGGCACCGGGTGCAGCCGGGCCAGCAGCAGCGTGACGTCGTCGCTCTGCCCGGCGGTGGACATCTCCGCGACGATCGCCCGGCCCGCCGCCGCCAGGTCCCCGGCCAGGTCGGCCTCGGCGAGCCGGCCGGACAGCTGCGCCATCCCCTCGTCGAGGTCGCCGCTGCTGCCCTCGATCAGCCCGTCGGTGTACAGCGCGAGCACGCTGCCGGCCGGCAGCGCCCGCTCGGCGGCCTCGAACGGCAGCCCGCCGACGCCGAGCGGCGGCCCCGGGTTGACCCGCAGGTACTCCACCCGCCCGTCGGGGTGCACCACCGCGGGCGGCGGGTGCCCGGCGCTCGCGGCCTGGCACAGCCCGGTCACCGGGTCGTACACCGCGTACACGCAGGTCGCGCCGGACGGATCGGCGACGCCGCGTTCGCGCTCCTCCTCGCTGGCCTCCACCACCAGTTGGGAGACCAGGTCGTCCAGGTGCACCAGCAGCTCGTCGGGTTCCAGGTCGAGGTCGGCGAGGGTGCGCACGGCGGTGCGCAGCCGGCCCATGGTGGCGCTGGCCTGCAGGCCGTGGCCGACCACGTCGCCGGCCACCAGCGCGACCCGGGCGGAGGAGAGCGGGATGACGTCGAACCAGTCGCCGCCGACGCCGGTCGCGGTGTCGGTGGGCCGGTAGACACTGGCGGTGGTGGCGGCCGTGACGGTGGTCTCGGCGGGCGGCAGCAGGCTGCGCTGCAGGCTGACGGCGGCGCGGTGCTCGCGGGTGTAGCGGCGGGCGTTGTCCAGGGCGAGCGCGGCCCGCGCGGCGATCTCCCGCAGCAGGTCCAGGTCCTCCTGCTGGTACGGCCCGTCGGCCGGGTCGCGGCGGACGGTGACCCGGCCGAGCGGCCCGCCGCGGGCCCGCAGCGGGGCGGACATCGACGGCGGGTCGGCGCGGCGGGACGCCGGGCGGTCGAGCAGTTCGAGGCCGAGCGGCCCGAGCGGACGGCCGTCGCCGTCGGCCGGGACGGCGGCGCCGTTCGGCGGCACCGAGGTCGGGTCGGGCAGCGACTCCCGCCCGCTCGGCAGCCCGGCGGCGGCGGTGCGGCGCAGTGCGGTCAGGCCGTCGGGTCCCGGCGCCGGTTCGTCGCCGGTGAACACCGCCTCGGCGATGTCCACCTCGGCGCGCACGCCGAGCCCGGGCACCAGCACCCCGGCGAGGTCCTCGGCGGTGCCGACCACGGACAGCGACCCGCCGAGCGCGGCAGTGGCCCGGTGCAGCACGTCGGCGCGCCGCCGGTACCGGTGCAGCTCGGTGACGTCGCCGAACAGCGCGGTCACCCCGATCACCGCCCCGTCCAGGCCCTGCAGCCGGAACGCCTGCAGCTCCATCACCACGCCGCCGCGCGGGTCGTCCAGGGTGCGGATCAGCAGCTCGGCCCGGACCGCCGGCTCCCCGGTGGCCACCACCTGCCGCAGGATCGCCTCGGCGGCGGCCGCGTCGTCGGGGCGCAGGAAGTCACCGAGGCGGTGCCCGGACAGGTCGGCGGGCAGGCCGCTGTACGGCAGCAGGTGGGTGTTGGTGCGCACCAGCCGCAGGTCGCGGTCGAAGACGGCGAGGCCGAGCCGGTCCTGTTTGAACAGCTCCCGGGTGAACGCCTCGTCCTGCCGCCGGCGGGCCACCGTGTCGGCGGGCACCACCAGGACCAGCACCCGCACCTCGCCGTCCGCGGCGGCCAGCGGCAGCACCTGGTAGACGACGGTGAGCGGTTCGCCGTTGCCGGTGCGCAGCCGCACCTCGCCGGCCCGGCGGCCGGTCGCGGCGGCCTCGCCCTCCGCGAGCAGGTCGCGCACCGGACGGCCGGTGACCTGCTCGGCGCTGAGCGCCAGCAGCTTCTCGGCGGCGCCGCTCCAGCCCACGACGAGGCCATCGCCGTCGACCAGGGCCGCCGCGACGCCGTCGATGTCGGGCAACCGCCGACTGTCCATGCGCTGCACCTCGGGTGGGTGGTCCGGTCTCCCCCATCTTCGAACGGTTCCGGGCCGCGCGCCATTGCCGCCCGCTGGCGGCGCGCCCATTGACGCCCCGTATTGGTCTAGTCCACATTGCTGGGTGCACCTCGTCCGCAACCGCTCTCCCCCCACAACGGAGCGAACCGTCATGACGCACACCACCCGCCGCGGCCTCGCCGCGGCCGGGGCCCTCTGCCTGGGCAGCGCGGCCCTCACGCTGCTGCCCGGCCAGGCCACCGCCGCCACCGAACTGCTCACCAACCCCGGCTTCGAGACCGGCGCGCTCTCCCCCTGGAGCTGCACCGGCACCGCCCGGGCCGCCGCCACCCCCCACTCCGGCGGCTACGCCCTCAGCGGCACGCCCGGCGCGAGCGACCTCGCACCCTGCTCACAGACCGTCACCGTGCAGCCGAACACCTCCTACGCCCTGACCGCCTGGGTGAAGGGCTCCTACGTCACCCTGGCCGCCTCCGGCACCGGCGTCGCCACCTCCACCTGGACGGGTGCCGCCGACTGGGCGCAGCTCACCCGCACCTTCACCACCGGCGCCGCCACCACCCAGGTCACCGTCACGCTCAGCGGCTGGTACGGCACCCCGTACCTGGCCGACGACGTCTCGCTCACCGCGACCGGCACGGCCACCGCCACCCCGTCACCGTCCGCCACCACCACCGCCAGCCCCACGCCCACACCCACGCCGACGCCGACGCCGACTCCGACCGCGAGCTCCTCCCCGGCCGGCAGCACGGTCCGGGTCACCAACGGCAAGGAGCTGCAGGCCGCGCTGACCGCCGCCGCCCCCGGGCAGACCATCCAGCTCGCCGACGGCTCCTACGTCGGCAACTTCAAGGCCTCCACGCCCGGCACCGCCGCCGCCCGGATCACCCTCAGCGGCTCGCCCAACGCGGTGCTCTCCACCACCACCGGCGGCGGCAACGCGCTGTACCTGAACGGCGCCTCGTACTGGACGATCCAGGGGATCACCCTCACCGGCGCCCAGAAGGGCATCATGCTGGACGCCTCGACCCACGTGGTGATCGACGGGGTGACGGTCCATCACACCAGCATGGAGGGCGTGCACTTCCGCAACTCCAGCAGCGACGGGGTGCTGCGCAACTCCACCGTCCACGACACCGGCAGCGCCCACGACGGCAAGGGCGAGGGGGTGTACGTCGGCACCGCCAACACGCTCACCGACCGGAGCGACCGCGTGCAGATCCTGGACAACGTGATCGGCCCGAACATCGGCGGCGAGAACATCGACCTCAAGGAGGGCACCACCGGCGGCCTGGTCTCCGGCAACCGCTTCGACGGCAACGGCCTGACGAACGTCAACTACGACGACTCCTGGGTCGACGTGAAGGGCAACGGCTACGTCATCGAGAACAACACCGGCGTCCGGACCATGAACGACGGCTACCAGACCCACGCCCAACTGCCCGGCTGGGGCTGCGGCACCGTCTTCCGCGGCAACCACTCCGACCTGACCGGGGCGAGCGGCGCGAACGCCGCCAAGTACGCGATCGACGTCACCGACTACGACGCCGTCGCCTGCCCTGTGACCGTCACCGCGGACAACACCGTCACCGGCGGCACCGCCCTGGTCAACCCCGGCATCCCGGTGGGCTGACCCTCCCGCTCCGGGCCGGGCCGGCCGGGGAGAATGGTCGGCATGGATCTCGGACTGCAGGACAGGGTGTACGTGGTGACCGGCGCGACCAGGGGCCTCGGCCGCGCCACCGCCGAACAACTGGTCGCCGAGGGCGCCCGGGTGGTGATCAGCGGGCGCACGCCCGAGTCGGTCGCCGCCGCGGCCGCCGCCCTCGGCGACCACGCGCACGGCGTGGTCGCCGACAACGCCCACCACGACGCCCCGCAGCGGCTGATCGACGCCGCCCGCGAGCGCTTCGGCCGCTTCGACGGCGTACTGATCAGCGTCGGCGGTCCCACCGCGGGCCCGGTCGCCACCGCCACCGACGAGGCCTGGCACGCCGCGTTCGACGCGGTCTTCCTCGGCGCCCTCCGGCTCGCCCGCACCGCTGCCGAACATCTCGGCGACGGCGGCGTCATCGCCTTCGTCCTCTCCACCTCGGTCCGCCAGCCGATCCCCGGCCTCGGCATCTCCAACGGCCTGCGCCCCGGCCTCGCGATGGCCGCCAAGACCCTCGCGGACGAACTCGGCCCCCGCGGCATCCGGGTCCTCGGGCTGCTCCCCGGCCGCATCGACACGGACCGCGTCCGCGAACTCGACTCCCTCGCCGCCGACCCCGCCGCCGCCCGCGAGGCGGCCGCCGCCGGCATCCCGCTGCGCCGCTACGGCACCCCCGCCGAGTTCGGCCGGGCCGCCGCCTTCCTGCTCTCCCCCGCCGCCTCCTACCTCACCGGCCTGATGCTCCCGGTCGACGGCGGCGCCCTCCGCGGCCTGTAGTCCCCCGCCTACCGGACCCGCTTGGTCTTGCTCGTCCGCGCCTTGCGGGGCTTCGTCACCCGGATGCGGAGCTCCGTGGAGAGCTCGGCCAGGCCCAGCGAGTGGCGGGCGTGCTCGACCGGCCCGGTGCGGTAGGCGTCGACCAGTGCGCCGGTGTCGCCGTACGGCGACAGCCGGAGCGCGGTGTGCAGCTCGGGGCGGTGGGAGGCGCCGGTGACCCGGACGGTGACGCGGTCGACGTCGGGGAGCGCGACGGCCTCCGACTCGACCGCCTCCTCGACCGCGCGGCTGCGCACGTGCAGGGCGAAGTGCGGCTGCCCGGGCGCGGCCGGGGAGGGCAGGTCGACCCCGGCCGGGCCGCCGCGTCGCAGTTGGGAGAACAGCCACCACAGGCCGCCCAGCAGGAGAACCGTCGGAACCGCGACGGCCACCGGCCACCACCAGGACCGGGACGACCAGTCGGCGCGGGAGGCGGAGCTGAGCACCGGCTGGTCGGGCGAGGTGAGCGGCCACCAGCCGGGCGGGGTGATCCCCAGCCGGCCGTAGACGTCGAAGCCGCCGAGCAGCACCAGCAGCCCGCCGACCAGCAGGACCAGCCCGACCGCTGCCAGGACGGTGCGGTTGACGGCGCGTCGGGTGATCCGGCGGCGACGGCTCATCGGGGCGGCTCCAGCTCGGCGAGGTCCCGGCGGTGGCGGTGGTGTTCCTTCACCGGCCGGGTGCGGACGTCCAGCCGGTACGGCACGGCGAACGGGATGCGGGCCAGCTCGGCCCGCAACTCCTGTTCCACCCCGGCCGGATCGGTGGTCCCGGCGACGGTCACCCGGGTGCGACGGCGGCCCGCCCGCACCTGCCAGGAGTACACGTCGGCGCGTTCCCGGACCCGCCGGTCGATCAGCGCGGTGACCGCGCTGCGGTGGATCGCCGTCCCGCGCGGCTCCAGCGCCAGCCAGCCGCGCAGCCCCCGGGCGAACGCCAGCCACAGCAGCAGCACACCGAGCGTGACCGCGCCGGCGGCGAACCCGAGCACCCACGGATCGTCCAGGTGACGGGTCGCCAACTGGTCCGCCAGGTCCTGCCGCCAGGGCCTGGCGTGCCCGCCGGCCCGCACCGCGATCACGTCGTAGAGCAACGCCCCCGCCGCCACCACGACGACGGCCACCACGACCGCCGTCGCCACCCCGCGCTCGGCCCGCAGCCACCGCCCGCCCGACCACCGCTTCGGCTCCGGCTCGGGCTCCGGCTCGGGTGCGCCGCCTTCGACCTCCACCGCCTCGTCAGGCCGGACCGGCTCCGGCGGGACCGGCTCCGGCGGGGCGGTCATCGGGCGGCCGCCGCGTGGAGGCGGTCGATGACCACGTCGGCGACGGTGACGGGAGTGCCGGTGAGCTCGGTGACCCGCGCGCACGCGGCCTCGCGGGCGGTGCGGGCGAGGGTGGACACGTCGCAGGGGAAGGGGAGTTCGAGGTGCAGGGTGAGCCGGACCCGGCCGTGCGAGACCAGCACCGAGACCTGCGGGTACGGCCGCGGGCCGGGACGCTCCGCCCAGGCGGGGGCCAGCGCGTCGGCGGCGGCCCGGGCCGCGATCCGGCGGTACACCCGGTCCGCGATCCGCTCACCGCCGCGCTGTGCGGGCGGGCTCGCGACCACCCCCGGGTACGCCATCAACGCCGCCGGTCCCGGCCGCGCAGCAGATCGCCGAGGTCACCGAGCTCGATGTCGCCCTCGATCAGCCGTCCCACCACGAAGCCCACCGCGCCGAGCGCCGCGACCAGCAGGAACGCGGCGAAACCGCCGAAGTAGCCGGCGAAGCCGAGGGCCATGCCGGCGAGCAGGCCCACCAACGCCAGGTTCATCCGCTACTCCTTCGGGTTTCTCGCGACCGGACCACTTCTCACTGCACGCGCGGGCGCCGTCCCGACGACGAGGGCACCTCTTCCTCCTCCTCGTCCGGCTCGTCGGGCAGGTGGACGTCGTTGACCGCGATGTTCACCTCGACCACCTCCAGGCCGGTCATCCGCTCCACCGCCTCGATGATGTTGGCCCGCACCTGGCTGGCGAGCAGCGGGATCACCACCCCGTACTCCACCACCAGCGCGATGTCGATCGCCGTCTGCTTCTCGCCGACCTCGGCCTTGATCCCGCGTCCGACACTCGACTTCGACCCGGGCACCCGGTCGCGCATCGCCCCGAAGGTCCGCGTGAAGCCCGACCCCAGCGCATGGATCCCGGACACCTCCCGCGCCGCCATCCCGGCGATCTTCTCCACCACCCCGACCGCGAGCGCCGTCCGCCCGCGCTCATCACCGGACTGGCTCTCCGACACGCTCTTGTGCAGATCGGCGGGGGTGGGAGTAGGGCTCTGCGCCATCACGGGCCTCCTGACGTTCGACTCCAGCTATACCGCAAATCACCCCAACTCTGACATTCCGCCACACCTCACGCACCGTCAGTCCGCCAACCAAGAGCCGGATCACCCCCACCGACGCGAGCCGGCCGTCCACCGGGTGGCGGGGTGCCACGCGGTGGACGGCCGGCTCGCGGTCTGCGGTCGGGCGGGGTCAGGCCAGGCCGGCCAGCTCGCGCAGGCGGCGGGCCTGGGCTTCGCGTTCGGCTGCGCGCTGGGCGTCGTAGTCGCGGGCGGCGGCGCCGAGCAGGAGGGCCTTGGTCTCGATGACGGCACCGCGCGGGGCGGCGAGCAGGGCGGCGGCGAGGTCGCTCGCGGCGCCGGCCAGGTCCGCGGCGGGCACGGCCAGGTTGGCGAGGCCGATGGTGACCGCCTCCTGGGCGCCGACCCGGCGGCCGGTGGCGCAGATCTCCAGGGCGCGGGCGTAGCCGACCAGGTCGCTGAGCGGCTTGGTGCCGGCCAGGTCGGGGACCAGGCCGAGCGAGGTCTCCTTCATGGCGAACTGGACGTCCTCGGCGACCACCCGCAGGTCGCAGGCGAGCGCGAGCTGGAAGCCGGCGCCGACGGAGTGGCCCTGGACCGCGGCGACGGTGATCAGGTCGGTGCGGCGCCACCAGGTGAAGGCCTCCTGGAAGCCGGCGATGGCGGCGTCCAGCTCGGCGTCGGGCAGGGCGGCGAGCTGCAGGAAGGTGGTCTCGCCGGGGATGCCCTCGGGGGTGAACATCGCGCGGTCCAGGCCGGCCGAGAAGGAGGAGCCCTCGGCCTGCAGCAGGGCGACCCGGACACTGCCGGGCAGCGCGCGGCCGATCGCGGCGAGGGCGCGCCACATGGCGGGGGTCTGGGCGTTGCGGCGCTTGGGGTCGCAGAGGGTGACCACGGCGAGCTCGCCGTCCAGGTCGAGGCGGACCCCGGCCTGCTCCCAGGCGAGGCGGTCGGCGTCGGGGATGTGGTCGGTCATGGCGGTGCTACCTCCAGCGACTGGGCAGGGAAAGGCCCGCCGACCCCGACGGGCTACTGGAGAGTAACAAAGCCGTCCCGGCGCGTACAGGAACGCGTGCGCACGGGTCCGGAAACGGCGGTCGGCGGCTCGGGAGAACCCGGCCGCCGATCCGTTGTGGAGCATGGTGCGAGGCGAGCAGCGCGTGCAAGAGCCGTGGCGGCCGGGGCTGCTCGGAGGCCGCCCGCCGGAGGTGATGGGTCGTCAGGAACCGGCGACCGCAGCCGCCTTGCCCTTGCCACGGGTGGCGCCACCGCGACCCCGGAGGTTCACCCCGGACTCGCTGAGCATCCGGTGGACGAAGCCGTAGGAGCGGCCCGTCTCCTCCGCGAGGGCGCGGATGCTCGCGCCGGAGTCGTACTTCTTCTTGAGATCGGCCGCGAGCTTCTCACGCGCGGCACCTGTTACCCGGCTGCCCTTTTTCAGAGTCTCGGCCACCCGTGCCTCCTCGTAGAGGTGATCGGTCAGAATCCCATGATCACCCATTGCAAGGCTCCTGGCCACCCATTCGACAAGGTCGGTCGCGGGAAAGCGCAGTCCTGCGGTGGTGTTCGCTCCGCACCAGGGCGCTCACGCAGGGTGCACGCGCCCCCCAAGTGCTCCGCTGGGTGAGCGAATCCGCTGCTCAGCCCGGACCGTCAGCGGGCAAACCGCGCACGCCGGTCAGCGCCCCGACCGAAAACGGAAGCCGGGGCTCAGCTGTTCCCGGTTTCGCCGGAAGACCAGATCTTCTCGTACCACGGGCCGATCCGGCGTCTACTCCGCTGCGCCGTCCGGTGCTCACGGCCGGCTGGGCGGGGTTCAGGCCAGCGACACCAGATCGTGGTAGGCGGGGCTCCACAGGTCCTCGACGCCGTCGGGGAGCAGGATGATCCGCTCGGGCTGGAGCGCCTCGACCGCGCCCTCGTCGTGGGTGACCAGGACGACGGCGCCGGTGAAGGAGCGCAGCGCACCGAGGATCTCCTCGCGGCTGGCCGGGTCGAGGTTGTTGGTGGGCTCGTCGAGCAGCAGCACGTTCGCGCTGGAGACCACCAGGGTGGCCAGGGCGAGCCGGGTCTTCTCGCCGCCGGAGAGGACGCCGGCGGGCTTGTCGACGTCGTCGCCGGAGAACAGGAAGGAGCCGAGGATCTTGCGGATCTGCACCAGGTCGGTGTCCGGCGCCGAGGAGCGCATGTTCTCCAGCACGGTGCGCTCCGGGTCGAGCGTCTCGTGCTCCTGCGCGTAGTAGCCGATCTTCAGGCCGTGCCCGGGGATCACCTCGCCGGTGTCGGGCTTCTCCACCCCGGCCAGCATCCGCAGCAGGGTGGTCTTGCCCGCGCCGTTGAGGCCGAGGACGACGACCTTGGAGCCGCGGTCGATGGCCAGGTCGACGTCGGTGAAGATCTCCAGCGAGCCGTACGACTTGGACAGCCCGGAGGCGGTCATCGGCGTCTTGCCGCACGGGGCCGGGTCGGGGAAGCGCAGCTTGGCGACCTTGTCGGAGACCCGGGCCTGCTCCAGACCGGAGAGCAGCTTCTCGGCGCGGCGGGCCATGTTCTGCGCGGCGACCGTCTTGGTGGCCTTGGCGCGCATCTTGTCGGCCTGCGCGTTGAGCGTCGCGGCCTTCTTCTCCGCGTTGGCGCGCTCGCGCTTGCGGCGCTTCTCGTCGTCCTCGCGCTGCTGCTGGTACTGCTTCCAGCCCATGTTGTAGATGTCGATGGCGGAGCGGTTGGCGTCCAGGTAGAAGACCTTGTTGACGACCGTCTCGACCAGGTCGACGTCGTGCGAGATGACGATGAAGCCGCCCTTGTACGTCTTCAGGAAGTCCCGCAGCCAGACGATCGAGTCCGCGTCGAGGTGGTTGGTGGGCTCGTCCAGCAGCAGGATGTCGGCGTCCGAGAACAGGATCCGGGCCAGCTCGACGCGGCGGCGCTGACCACCGGAGAGGGTGTGCAGGGGCTGGCCCAGGATGCGGTCGGGCAGGCCCAGCGCGGCGGCGATGGTGGCGGCCTCGGCCTCGGCGGCGTAGCCGCCCTTGGTGAGGAACTCGGTCTCCAGCCGGGCGTACTTCTTCATCGCGTTGTCGCGGGTGGCGCCCTTGCCGTTGGCCATCCGCTCCTCGTTCTCGCGCATCTTCTTCAGCACGGTGTCGAGGCCGCGGGCCGAGAGGATGCGGTCGCGGGCGAGGACGTCGAGGTCGCCGGTGCGCGGGTCCTGCGGCAGGTAGCCGACCTCGCCGGAGGTGGTGACCGTGCCGCCGGCCGGCAGGCCCTCGCCCGCCAGCACCTTGGTGAGGGTGGTCTTGCCCGCGCCGTTGCGGCCGACCAGGCCGATCCGGTCGCCCGGGGCGATCCGGAAGCTGGCGGACTCGATCAGGATGCGGGCACCGGCACGAAGCTCCAGGGCGTTCGCGGAAATCATGGCTGGGGCACTCCTAGACGTGGGTATGGCACTCAGCCATGAGCCTCCAGTCTACGGGAGCCCGCGAACCGGTTTCCGGGCCCGCCCTACTGCTCGCAGAAGGGCGTGATCGCCGCGAACGGGACGGAGGTGGCGCCGCACGGGGTCTCGGGGACGCCGAGGGAGGTGTCGAAGGTCCGGGTGCCGATCACCGGGCCGTCCTCGATGGCGACCCGGTGGTTGTCGAGCCGGCGCAGCGTGACGTCGGGTCCGGCGGCGAGCTGGCCGCCGTGGTCGGACATCGAGAAGACCGTGATGCCGCCGGGGAGCTGGCGGGCGCCGCCGGCCGCGGGCGGGCAGGTGCGCGGGCTGAGCACCGCGTCGTCGGTGTGCACGGTGCGCAGCGGGTCGAACGAACAGCCCGCCGGCGGGCGGGAGTTGAAGCGCAGGTCGCCGTCCCGGTCGCGGAATCCCATGGTCAGGCCGGGGGTGACCACGGTGACCCAGGGCTCGACGTCGTTGACCGGCTGGAGGGCGGCCGCGGCCCGCTGGACCGCGGTCTGCCGGCGCTGGTCGTCGGTCCGGTCGGCTGCGCCGGGCTCGCCGTCGGCGCGCAGCCAGTCGGCCAGGCCGGGGACCGAGCGGTGCCAGCGCACCGAGTGGTCGGCCGGGTGGACGGAGGTGACCATGCCGTCGTCCCAGACCACCGCGGCGTTCTCGCCGACCATGGCGAGGTACAGCGCGGTGGCGCCCTCGCGCCGGTAGGACCACAGGTGCTCGCCGCTGCCCTGGGCGTACGCCTCCACGCCGGGGCCCACCTTCAGCTCCAGCTCGCCCGCGTTCAGCGACTGCACGCCGACCGGGCTGGCGTCCGCGGCGCCCGGCAGCGCCACCCGGTCGCCGAACGGCTCCGGCCGGTTGGCGTGCGCGGCGGCGCCGGCCGCGAGGACCAGCAGCACGGCGGCGGCGGGCAGGGCCGATCGGGGCGACAGACTGCGCAGCGGATTGAAGGACACGGCCGGAGCGTACCGTCCGGGCCCCCGCCGGGTCAGCTTGGTTACGGCGCGCCGCGTCGCGGTCCAGACCTTTATCCACTTCCGACACGACCCGCTCCGACCTGCGGCTGCGGCGGACCGGCGGCGCTCGGGGGCGGTTGGGGTACGACTCCGGACGGCGGACGGACTGTTACAGAGGTGAGACAGGATTCAGTTTGACGACGAGGCGACCGCCGGACTCCTCGCGGGTGCAGGACCGGCGGGGCGTGCCCGGGCGCCGGGCCCTGGGTACACCCGTACGACCTGCCACGTTAGGGTGACATGAGGCATTTGTGACGGTCTGTCAGGTTAGGCTCTCAGGACCCGCGTTGTCCCCTGGACCGGACGGAGAGCCCATGCGCCTCGGCCGACTCACCCTGGCCGCCGCCGCTCTGCTACTGCTCGTGACGACCGCGAGCGTGCCCTCCGGCACCCCGCTGAGCCAGACCGAGCGCCATGACGCGGTGCTCTCCTCGGACGCCATCCAGCCGCGCGGCGCGGCGCCCCGGCCGGTGGTGCAGCGCACCAGGCACGAGGTGCCGTTCGGCGCGTTCGTCGGCTCCTGGGACAACTACATCCCCAACATCGCCCGGATGGCGTCCTGGCTGAACAACGCCAACATGCAGGTCGGCCACACCTACCTGGCGGGCAACAGCTGGCAGGACGTCGAGGGCGATCCGACGGTGCTCGGGATGTGGTCGCTGTGGCGGCAGTCCGACCCGACCCGGCGGCTGGTGCTCGGCGTGCCGATGCTGGTGCCCAACGAGGGCAACGTCCCGGACGCCGAGGTGGCCCGGCTGCTGGCCCGCGGCACCAAGGGCGAGTTCGACCAGCACTTCCTGCGCCTGGCCCGCAAGCTGGTCGCGTTCGGCGGCGGCGACACCGTCATCACCCTCGGCTGGGAGATGAACGGCGTCACCTACACCTCGCGCTGCAAGCCCGACCCGACGGCGTGGAAGGCGTACTGGCGGCGGATCGTCTCGGTGATGCGCTCGGTGCCCGGCTCGCACTTCTCCTTCGACTTCACCCCCACCCGCGGCCTCGACGCCGTCCCGTGGACCCGCTGCTACCCCGGCGACGACGTGGTCGACATCATCGGCATGGACAGCTACGACCAGCCGGCCGGCGGCACCTTCGACCAGTACGTCGCCGAGCCGTACGGGCTGCAGGACCAGGTCGAGTTCGCCGCCAAGCGCGGCAAGCCGGTCTCGTACCCGGAGTGGGGGCTGTTCCGCAACGGCGACAACCCCGAGTTCGTCCGCCGGATGGTGGAGTGGATGCGCACCCACGACACCGCCTACCAGACCGTCACCGACTACTGCCCGCACGGCTTCTGGGGCTGCAAGCAGAACCCGAAGTCGGCGGCGGTCTTCAAGCAGCTGATGTCCGGCTCGACCGGCGCCGTCGGCCCGGTCGCCGCGTCACCGAAGACGCAGTCGCGCTAGCGCCTGCTTCACCCGCGGCAGCCGGGTCCGCAGCAGCTCCACCGCCGCCAGCCGGGCCCGCACCCGCACCGCGCGGGCCGCCGCGAACGGCGCCAGCCGCCCGGGGCCCAGCACCAGCCGCTGGTTGGGCAGCTGGTCCGGCCGCCAGCGCTGCTTGTACGGCTCCTGGCCGCGCAGCAGGCTCAACTGCGGGATGCCCTCGGCCCGGACCTCGTCCAGCGCCGCGCCGAACAGCAGCCCGGCGATGTCCAGCCGCTCGCGCAGCTCCGGGTGCGCCCCGTACATGTAGAGGCCGCCGAACGGGTCGCAGAGCAGCACCAGGTTCACCGCGACCACCTCGCCCGCCAGCTCGAAGCGGTGTATGGCCGCCCGGCGGGTGGCCACCAGCGCGGTGGTCGACTCGCTCAGGTGCCGCGCGAACCGCTCGGAGCGGTGCTCCGGGGTGACGCCGCGCGCCTGCCACTGCAGGACGTGCAGCCGCAGCAGCTCGCGCACCGTCTCCGGGACCTCCTCCGGCGTCGCCGCGTGCACCACCACGCCCGACTGGGCGATCTTGCGCAGCTTGACCCGGCTGCGCTGCGCGGTCTTGCCGGGCAGCCGCTTCAGCAGCTCCTCCATCGGCACGGCCGGCAGGTACTGGCAGAGCGAGTCGGCGAACCGGTGCCGGCGGCCGGCCCAGTGCGCGTACACCCGCTGCACGGCCGCGCCCGGGCGGACCTCGCGCAGCTCCAGGCTGTGCCACGGGCGGCGCAGCGGCAGCGCGTCGGCGAGCCGGGCGGCGGCCCGGTCGGCGCAGTCGTCGTCGAGCAGCACGTCGGTGAAGTCGACCAGGCCGCCGCCGAGGTTGGTCAGCCCGCCGAACGGGCCGCGGCGGCGCAGCGCGGCCGCGCCGACCAGCAGTCCGTCCCGCCGGACCAGCACCAGCACCAGCCCGCCGGGTCGGCCGTACTGCCGCCACCAGGAGGACAGCCAGGGCGCGGCCTGGAAGGAGGTGGCGGTCGAGCAGCGGTCGAAGAGGTCGTCCCACTCCTCGGCGTACCGGTCCAGGGCGTCGTCGTCGCGCAGCACCTCGGCGGTCCACCGCTCGCTGTCGGCGCCGGACCGGTCGGCCTGTTCGGGCACCCGCGCCTCGGCGCGGGGGTTCGGACGGACTCTCATCGGGCCTTCGCCGCCTCGGTCCTGGCCGGGCCGGCGGTGGCCGCGGCGGGCTTCTTGGCGGCGGGCTCGGGCACGGCGGCGGGCTCGGCCTGGGCGGGCAGCGCGGCATCGACGGCGGCGCTCTCCTGCGGGCGGCGGCGGGTGAGCATCACCAGGGTGCCGAGCAGCACGCCGGCCGCCGCGCCGACCCCGGTGTCCAGGGTCGCGGACGGCGAGGAGGGCGCGTCCGGCTCGGCCGCCGCGGCCAGCGGGACCAGCCGGACCCCGGTCTCCTTGCTGCTGGCGTTGCCGAAGGCGATCAGCGACTTCGCCACCGCGTCGGCGTTCTTCACCGCCTCCTCGGGCCGGGTGCCGGTGCCGGTGATCTCGATCATCGGCGCGTCCGGGGAGGTGGTGCCGCGGACCATCCCGGCCAGCGTGGTCACCGAGTGCCCGGACTCGGCGGCGGCCGCCACCAGCACCTGCGGCTGCCCGGCGAGGCGGCCGTACGCCTGGGCGAAGTTGACCGCGGTGGAGTTCTCACCGGGGTTCTGCGGGACCACCACCACGTAGGAGTTGGCGGCGTACGAGGGGTGCGAGACCAGCGCGTACCCGGCCCCGGCCGCCGCGCCCAGCGGGACGGCGAGGGCCAGCGGCCACCAACGACGGGCCAGCGCACGGGCGCTGCGGCGCGGATCGGACATCGGGACTCCAAGAGGCAGATCGGACAGGGGGGTTCAGTGGGCCGCCGGACGCCGCCGGGCGGCGCGATCGGCTCGGGGACCGGGCAGCCGAGCGGCCGACTCCCGGTAGAGCGCGGCCAGTTCGCCGGCGATCCGGGCCACGTCGTAGTGCCGGACCGCGGGCGGCACCGGCACCGGACCGCGCGGACCGGCCGCCAGCCGGGCCAACTCCCGCGCGTAGGCGGCGGGTTCGGACGGCAGCAGGCGAGCGTCGGGGGCCGCGTCGGGGGGGAGTTCGGCCAGTGCCGGGCAGGCCGAGTGCAGCACCGGCAGCCCGGCGGCCAGGCCCTCCAGCGCGGCCAGCCCGAAGGTCTCCCCGCGGGACGGCGAGACCAGGACGTCCATCGCGGTGAGCAGTTCCGGCACGTCGTCGCGCTCGCCGGTGAGCACCAGCCGCTCCCGGACGCCGAGTTGCCGGGCCTCGGCGAGCAGCCGCTCCCGCTCGGGTCCGGCGCCGACCAGCAGCAGCCGGGCGCCGGGCAGGTCGGCGAGGGCCGCCAGCGGCACCTCGAACCGCTTGCCGGGGACCAGCCGGCCGACCGCGCCGACCACGAACGCGTCTGGCGGCAGCCCGAGTTCGGCCCGCATCCGGTCCCGGTGGGCGGCCCGGTCGAGCCGGTACCGGGCGGCGTCGACGCCGTTCGGCAGCAGCCGGACCCGGGCGGGCGGCACGCCCCAGTCGGCGAGCACCCCGGCGACCTGGCCGGAGACCGCGACGGTCGTGCTGCCGAGCCGCTCCGCCGCCAGGTAGAGCGCCTTGACGCCGGGTGAGGTGGCCCGCCCCTCGATCACGCCGGCCTGCAGCGAGTGCTCGGTGGCCAGCACCGCCCGTACCCCGGCCAGCCGGGCGGCCAGCCGGCCGTACAGCATCGCCCGGTACAGGTGGGTGTGCACCAGGTCGTAGCGGCCGGTCCGGATCAGCCGGGTGAGCCGGGGCAGCACGCCGAGGTCGCGGTTGCCGCGCATCCCGAGGTCGTGGACGGTGAAGCCGTCGGCGCGCAGCTCCCGGGCGACCGTGCCGGGGTTGCTCAGCGCGGCCACCTCGTGCTCCTGGTCCTTCGGCAGGTGCCGCAGCAGCAGGGCGAGTTGGCGCTCCGCGCCGCCCGCGTGCAGGCCGGTGACCACGTGCAGGATCCGCATCACCGCTCCCCCGCCGGGACTCTCGGCGGGGCCCAGCGCAGCCCGGTGACGGCGTCCCGCCAGCGGTGCCGGCCGTGCTTGGCCCGCAGCCGCCAGGCACCGTCGCGGTCGCCGACGTAGCAGCGCGGCAGCGCGAACCGGCCGGTCAGCGAGGAGTGCTCGATCGCGCAGGCGTAGTCGTAGCCGGCCTCGGCGACCGCGCGGCTGGACGGCAGGTCGACCGCGCCGTACGGGTAGCAGAAGCCGGTGACCGGGCCGCCGACCAGGTCCTCCAGCGCGCACCGGCTGTCCCTGGTCTGCCGCTCCATCGCGGCGGGGGACAGCCCGGGCAGCGCCTGGTGGCCTAGGCCGTGCGAGCCGATCTCCCAGCCGGCGGCGGCGAGTTCGGTGACCTGTTCGACCGTCAGCAGCTTCTTGCGCGGGCCCTCGACGTCCCAGCCGTTCTCGGTGCCGAGCAGGTCCGGGACCACGTACGCGGTGGCGGTGAAGCCGTGCTCGCGCAGCACCGGGACGGCGTGCCCGGCGAAGTCGGCGTACCCGTCGTCGAAGGTCAGCCCGACCAGCCGGGCCTCCCGCCCGCGGGCCTGGGCGGCCAGCAGCTCGCGGATGCTGACGCCGCGTCGGCCGGTGCGGTGCAGGAAGTCCATCTGCTCGGCGAACCGCTCGGGGCTGACGGTCAGCAGGTACGGATCCTCGTCCTCCTCGGCGACCGAGTGGTACATCAGGATCCAGGGCGCGAGCCGGGGGGCGATCGCCTGGGCCGGCAGGCGGGGGTCAGCGTCCACGGGGCGGCTTCCCTTCGGCGGCAGGGGACGGGGCGTGCGGTCGGCGGGCCCGGGCGAGGCGAAGCCCCACGGCGAGCACCGGGCCGCGCACCGCCTCGGCGCCGAACAGGGCGCCGAGGACGGCGAAGACCAGCAGGACGGTGGTCCCGCCGAGCAGCGTGGCGGGCAGCGGCGCGGTCTGGCTGCGGGCGGCCAGCGCGCCCGCCGCGGCGGCGGGGACGGCGGCGGCCAGCAGCCTGGCCTGGCCGCCGAGCACCCGGGGCAGCCGCAGCGCGACGCCGCGCAGTATCAGCCCGCGCAGCAGCAGCGCGGCGGTGGTGGTGATCCCGGCGGCGTTCCCGGCGGCCAGGCCCGGCGCGCCGAAGCGCGGGGTGGCGAACACGCCGACCGCGAAGGTGACGGCGAGCCCGAGGCCCATCGCGCCGACCGGGTACCAGTCCGGCCAGGTGGTGCGGTCGCCCTCGGCCCGCGGCGCGTCGGCCCGGCGGACCACCGGCCGGACGCTGAAGTACGGCCGGACCATCACGCCGATCATCGCCTGCGCGGGCAGCCCGAAGCTGTACACCCGGATCACCGCGGCCGTGGCGGCGGTGTCGGCCGGGCCGAACGCACCGCGCTGGAAGAGCACCGCGACCAGGGCCGGCGCGCAGGCCAGCAGGAAGGCGGTGCCGAGCAGCACCACCGCGGCGGCCTGGCTGAGGTCCTTCTCCACCCGGTCGCGGGCGGCGGTGAGGTCCCCGGCGGCCAGCGCCCTGGCCACCACCGGGAAGGTGACGGTGACGATCAGGATCGCCGAGGTCATCGCCAACTGGGAGACCTTCGCGGCGTAGTTGAGGTGCGAGATGGTGCCGGGCGGCAGCCCCGAGCCGAGGTAGCGCTCGATGAACACCTGGGCCTGCCGGGTCAGCGTGAACGCGGCGACCGGCAACAGCGCCAGCGGGACCAGCACCAGCCCGGGCGCGGCCGCGCGCCGGCGGCTGCGGCGCCGCCGGGTGCGCAGCCGGCGGGCGAACGGGACCACCAGCACGCCGGCCATCAGCAGGCTCCCGAAGGTCACGCCGAGCGCGGCCGAGCGCACCCCGAGCAGCCCGTGGCCGCTGAGCAGCAGGGCCAGGATGCCCAGGTTGTACAGCACGTAGATGGTGGCCGGGGCGGTGAAGGCGTGCAGGGCGCGCAGCGCGGAGGCGAGGTAGCCGGCCACCCCGAACGGCAGGATGGTGAAGGCGGTGATCCGGGTGCAGGTGACCGCCAGCTGGGGGTCGGCCAGGCCGGGGGCGAGCAGCGCCACCAGCTGGGGGGCGCCGAGCGCGGCCAGGCCGGACAGCGTGCACAGCGCGAGCAGCAGCCAGGGCAGCGTGGCCCGGGTCAACTGCCGTACCGGATCCGGCCCCTGGGTACGCTCCTCGCGCAGCACCAGGGCCAGGCTGAAGGCCGGGACCATCAGGAACGCCATCGCGTCCTCGATCAGCAGCGGCGCGGCGGTCTCCGGGACGGTCCAGGCGACCAGGAACGCGTCGGTGCCCTGGTTGGCCCCGAAGTAGCGGGCCAGCAGCAGGTCGCGGAGGAGTCCCAGGCCGGACCCGGCCGCGCTGAGCAGCGCCGTCACCCCGAACGCCTTGACCAGGACGCCCCGGCGGGGCGGCACGGCGGCGGCGGGGCGCGGGCTCGGGACGGTCGCGGCGACCTCGGCCACCGGCTGATCGGTCGTCATGCTCCGGACGCTCCACGGGAGTCGGGTCCCGGCAGCGCGGTGCGGGCGGCCAGACCGAGGACCACGGAGGTCAGCACGGTGGTGGTGCCGCCGATGTCGGCGTAGAGGAAGTCCCAGAGCACCCAGCAGAGCAGGGCGAGCGCGGCCAGGCCCGGACCGGCGGCGCGGCGCAGGCAGCCGAGCAGCAGGGTGAGGAAGAGCGCCAGGTAGGCGAGCACGCCGAGCAGGCCCTGCTCGCTGAGCACCAGGAAGTACATGTTGTGCGGCGAGAGCAGCGGCTCGCGCTCGAACCCGATGGTGGGGTCGGCCGCGTCGCTGCCGGAGGAGAGCCGCAACGGCGCGTGGCTGTCGCGCAGTTGCTGGAACGCCTTGGGGCCGGCACCGGTGAGCGGGTGGTCCTGCCAGATCCGCCCGGCGGTGGCCCACAGGTCGTAGCGGTCGGAGACCGACTGGTCGGGCGCGGCGGAGACCGAGCCGATCGAGCTGAGCCGCTCGGTCACCCCGGAGGCGCCCAGGCCGAGCCCGCCGACCAGCACCACCGCGGCGGCGGCGCCCACCAGCACGCCCTTGACGGCCAGTCGGGCGTCGGCGCGCAGCAGCAGCACGGTGGCGGCGACCGCGGTGGCGATCCAGCTGCCCCGGCTGAAGGAGACCGCCAGCGGGAAGGCCAGGAACGCGGCGGCCGCCCACATCGCGGCGCGCAGCGCCCGGCTGCCGCCGGGTCGCCGCTCGGCCAGCGCGAGCGCGAGGGCGGCGAGCAGGCCGTAGGAGACCACGGTGGACATCGCCATGACGTCCAGCGCGCCGAAGGTGCCGACCGCGCGGATCGGCTGCCCCGTGTAGGAGGCGCCGGTGCGGGTGAGGTACTGGTGGGCGCCGACCACGCCCTGGATCAGCGCGGCGAGCACGAAGGAGCCGAGCACCAGGCGCTGGTCGAGCGCGTCCCGGACGGCGAGCAGCACGGCGGCGGGCACCAGCACGAAGATCTGGGTGAGCCGGACGAAGCCGGTGACGCTGGCCGACGGGTCGATGGAGTGCAGGGTGGCGACGCCCGCGGCCAGCACCACGCCGCCGAACAGCAGGGCGGCGGCCGGGTCGAGCCGGGGGGCGCGACCGCGCAGCAGGTCGAGGGTGATCAGCCCGACCAGGGCCAGCGAGGCGAGGTCGGCGGCGGTGACGTGCACGGCCGCGGTGACGTCCTTCTCCCCGGTCGGCACGCAGACCAGCAGCACGGTGGCCGCCGCCAGCAGGCTCGGCCGGGCCGGGACTATGCGGGTCAGCTCCTGGGCGGAGTACGGTCGTTGCAGGGTGAGGGCCACGGGTTCAGCTCCCGTCCGGGCGGACCACCAGGGCCGCGGTGCGGAGCAGGATCTTGGTGTCCTGCCACAGGCTCCAGCCCTCGATGTAGTGGTTGTCGAAGCGGGCCCGGTCCTCGATCGAGGTGTCCCCGCGCAGGCCGTTCACCTGGGCCAGTCCGGTCAGGCCGACCGGCACCCGGTGGCGGTCCGGGTACTCGGGGTACGCCTGGCCGAACCGCATGACGAAGTACGGGCGTTCGGGGCGCGGGCCGACCAGGCTCATGTCGCCGCACAGCACGTTCCACAGCTGCGGGAGCTCGTCCAGCGAGGTCTTGCGCAGGAACTTGCCGATCGCGCCCATCCGGTGGTCCTGCGCGATGTTCCAGCGGGTCGCCGACTCGTGCTCGTTGCTGGGGCGCAGGGTGCGGAACTTGAGGACGGTGAACACCCTGCCGTCCAGGCCGGTGCGCTGCTGGCGGAAGAGCACCCCGGGGCCGGTGTCCCAGCGCACCGCGAGGGCGCAGGCGGCCAGCACCGGGGAGGTCAGCAGCAGGCCGAGGCCGGCCGCGGCCACGTCGAAGGCGCGCTTGACGATCCATCCGCCGCGGCGCATCGCCGGGGCGCCGAGCCGTAGGCAGGGGAAGCCCCACAGGTGGTCGGCGGCACCGAGGGCGGCCACCGAGCCGTACTCGCGCAGGCCGGGCACCAGCCAGACCTGGCAGCCGAGCCGGGCGGCCTGGCGCAGCGCGGCGGTGGTCTCGGCCTCGTCGGCGGCGCCGGCGGTGGCCACCACGTGGTGGATCCGGTAGCGGCGCAGCACCCGGCCGAGCACCTCGCGGCCGCCGAGCACCGGGAGCTTGCCCCCGGGTGGCAGCAGCACCGGGTCCGGGTCCAGGAAGCCGACCGGACGCAGGCCGTACTCGGGGTGGTCGGCGAGCACGCCGGCGATCCGCTGGCCGAGTTCGCCGGCGCCGAGCAGCAGCACCGGGCTGGGGCGGCGGATCCGGGCCCGGCGGGTGAAGCGGTAGACGAGGGCGCGGCCGCAGCCGGCGAGCGGCAGCAGCAGCGCGAGCAGGGCGAGCAGCCGCAGCGGGCTGGGGCCGCCGAGGGCGGGCCAGCGGCCGGCCAGGCAGGCGTCGGCGGTGATCGCGACGGCGGTGGCGACGCCGGCCCGGGCGGCCAGGGCCGGGAACTCGTCCAGTGCGGAGAGACTGAGCCGGCTGCGGTACAGGCCGCCGGCCAGGTTGAGCGGGACCAGGGCGGGCAGCAACAGGGCTGCGGTGAAGGCGGGTTGGGTGTCGGGCGCGGTGCTGGCCGCGGCGGCCAGGCCGACCGCGAGGACGTCGGCGGTGGCCAGCGCGAGGGGGAGCCCGACCCGAGAGTGCAGCCGCCTGCGGTGCCGGCCGAGACCGCCCGAGGTCCTCGACGGGACGGTCCGGGTCGGGCGGTCCAGCAGGCCGGTGCTGTTGCGGCGCGGGTCTGCCAGTCTGCCCGGCCGCGGCACACTCTCGTGGTCAATGGTCATCAGCGCACGAACTCCCCTGCTGTACCCGCGGTCCAGGTGTGCACCTGCCGCCGTGGGAGGCTGTCGACCATTCCTATATCGAAAATGGAGACGAAGCAGGCAGAATCAGACATTAGCGAACGGTGCCGTGCATGCGAGAAGCTGACATGCCATTTCATTCCACCCGCCCAATAATCAGACTTTCTGGAAAGAAGGCCGCACCTGCTCCGGCGGGCGTTCACGGTCTGACAAACGATCAGAACTGCTGCGGGACACGGTCCTTGCGGCTCGCCGGGACCTCTCCGATGCGAACGATCGTGCGATAGACCGCCGCGACCTGCTGAATCACCCCGCGAATATCGTGATTGTCACTTACATGCGACCGGGCCGCCGCACCACGCCGTTCGCACTCGATCCGATCGCCCAGGAATTCGGCCAGACGTTCGGCCAGCGCGACCGGGTCCTCCGGCGGTACCACCGAACGGCCGACCTCACCCGGCGGCAGGCACTCCCGGGCACCCGGCACGTCGGCGAGCACCACCGGCCGCCCGCTCGCCATCGCCTCCAGCGGCGCCAGCGCCATCCCCTCCCAGCGCGAGGGCAGCACCGCCAGGTCGGCCGCCGCGAGCCACAGCCGGGGATCGGCCACGTCGCCCACCATCCGCACCCGGGACGGCTCCGGCAGCCCGCGCACCTGCTCGGCCAGCGCCTCCGCGTCCGGCCCGCCGCCGACCAGCACCAGGCGGGCGTTCGGCACCGCGCCCTGCACCCGAACCCAGGCGTCCAGCAGCACGTCCTGCCCCTTCTGCCGGCACAGCCGCCCGACGCAGACCGCCAGCGGGTCGGACTGGTCCAGGCCGAGGGTCATCCGGGCGGCCCGCCGGGTGGCCGCGTCGGCCGGGGCGAAGTGCGCCAGGTCGACGCCGTTGGGCACCACCCGCCAGTCCGCCAGCAGACCGGCCCGCTCGCCGTCCGCCCGCTCCTGCTCGCTCACGCACAGCACCGTGCGGGCCCAGCGGGTGGCGTGCCGCTCCCAGCGCAGGCTGGCCGCGGCGAGCGCGCCGTCCACCGCGGCGAACGACCAGGCGTGCGGCTGGAACACGGTCGGCACCCTGCCGCGGGCGGCCAGCCGGCCCGCCAGGCCCGCCTTCGCGCTGTGCAGGTGCAGCACGTCCGGTTCGGCCCGGCGCAGGATGCGGCGCAGCCGCAGGGCCTCGCCCGCGGTGCTCGGCCCCGGCGAGCGCTCGGCCCGCCACTCCAGCACCCGGGCGCCCGCCGCGCCCGCCTCGGCGGCCAGCCGCCCGCCCGGCGGACACGCCACCAGCACCCGGCAGCCCGCCGCCCGCTGACCGCGCACCAGGTCCACCACCACCCGGGCCACCCCGCCGTCGACCGGCTGGGACACATGAAGGATCGTCATCTGCACGGCCCGGAGCCTAGGTTGACGGCCCGTCCGACCCGGCCCCGCTTCACCCGTCCGGGGAAACGCGACACCCGTACGGCTGACGAGCCGTACGGGTGTCCGGTTCTGCTTCGGGGTCAGCCGAGTTCGGCCGCCAGGTTGGCGAGCACCTGGTCGTGGATCCGGTTCAGGCCCTTCGGGGCGAAGGTCCGCTCGAAGAACCCGCCGATGCCGCCGGCGCCGGTCCAGCTCGCCTCGACGGTCACCTTGGCGGCGTCCTCGCCGACCGAGGACACCGTCCAGGTGATCACCATCGAGGAGTTGCCGTCGGTCTCCACCAGCTTCTCCGGGCTCGGCGCGGAGACCGTGAACAGGCAGTCCCGCACCCGCTTCTCGGTCGCCTGCAGCCGCCAGTGCACCTGGGTCCCCGCGCCGGTGCCCCCGGCCCGCACCTCGTACTCGCTGTACTGCGCGGGCAGCAGCTTCGGCCGGGTCACCGCGTAGTCCGCCAGCGCCTCGTACACCCGGGCCGGCGCGGCCTGGTACACCCGCTCGGTGGTGGCGTACACCTTGCCCATCAGCTCACTTCTCCTCGATCACGCAGTCGACGGTCACCTACCGCGCCAAGCCAACCACCGCCACCCCCGACCACCAAACCCGGGCCCTCTCACGCCTCCCGACGAAGGTGCACCACCCCGACCCAGGTGGACTCGCCGGCCGAGGAGTGGAACGCAGGGCAGGCCCGTCGGTGACCCGGACTCCGCTGTCCTCCCACGGGGCCGCCGGGTCGTCCAGGACGGCCTCCGCCGTGACCACCCCGGCGTAGTCCTCGATCGCGCAGGCCCGGTCGTAGTCGTCCGGTGGGCCGCCGCCGAGCGTCGAGCCGTTCGGGGTGCAGCCGCCCCAGTGGTGCAGCGAGGACGCGGGGACGACGACCAGTGGGCCGCCGCCGGACTCGGCCCAGACCATCTCGGGTCCGGGGGCGATGTCGTTCATGCTCCGCGTTGTGCCGTCGGACTGCGACGCGTGGCCCCTGGGTCGGCCGATCCGCTGACGACGAATTAGGGTGGGCGGATGCTCGATGTGGTGACCGCGGTGCGGTATGTCGATCCGTTGCGGGCCGGGGGGTCGGTGCCCGGGGTGGTGGAGGCGGACGATCTGGGCACGTACGTGGTGAAGTTCACCGGCGCCGCGCAGGGGGTGAAGGCGCTGGTGGCCGAGGTGATCGTGGGGGAGCTGGCGCGGCGGCTGGGATTGCGGGTGCCTCCGCTGGTGCTGGTGGACTTCGACCCGGCGGTGGCCGCGGCGGAGCCGGACCAGGAGATCCAGGACCTGCTGCGGGCGAGCGCCGGGCGCAATCTCGGGATGGACCTGCTGCCGGGCGCCCGGGACTTCACGCCGGGCATGATCGACGTCTCGCCGGCCGAGGCCGGCCGGGTGGTGTGGCTGGACGCGCTGACCGGCAACGTGGACCGCAGCGTGCACAACCCGAACCTGATGGTGTGGCACGGGCGGCTCTGGCTGATCGACAACGGCGCGGGGCTGATCTTCCATCACCGCTGGTCCTCCGCCCACGCCTCGGTGCACAAGCGCTACGACCTGAGCGGCCACGCGCTGGGCGGCTACGGCCCGGACCTGGCCGCGGCGGACGCCGCACTGGCCCCCCTGGTCACCCGCGAGCTGCTGCGCGAGGTCACCGCCTCGGTGCCGGACGCCTGGCTCGCCGACGAGCCCGGCTTCGACTCCCCCGCGGCGGTGCGCGACGCGTACGTGGAGCACCTGGCGGCCCGGGTGGAGCACTCGGCGGCCTGGCTGCCGGAGGGGTTCGCCACGCCGGAGCAGATCCGGGCCGCGGAGGAGCGGGCCGCCGCCGCGCGGCTGGCGGCCCGTCCGAACTGGCTGAAGCAGGTGCCGAACCGGGCGGGGCTGGCCCCGGTCGAGGCGGACTGGTCCCGGCACGTCGGCGGCGAGTGACGCACCGCGCGACGCGCCGGGACCGGTCGACGCTACGTCAGCTCCGCCACCAGTCGGCGGCCTTGGCGGCGGAGACCACGCCGGCGCCGTAGAAGCCGTTGTTCGCGGTGTCGCCCTCGCAGGTCGCGTTCCACGCGCCGGTGCCGCCCGGGTTGTACACGCCGGCGGGGCAGGCGTGCGGGTCGGCCTGCTTCACCAGCAGGGCGCGCAGCTCGTCGGGGCCGGCCCACGGGTGGGTGGAGGCGAGCAGCGCGGCGACGCCGGTGACGTGCGGGGAGGCCATCGAGGTGCCCTGCATGTAGGCGTACTTGTTGCCGCGGATGGTGGAGAGCACCCGGCCGTTGTGGTCGGGGGTGTCCGGCAGCTGGTAGCGCGCGTCGCCGCCGGGGGCGGCCACGGCCACCGTGCCCAGGCCGTAGCTGGAGTAGTACGACTTGTCGCCCTTGACGCCGACGGAGGAGACCGCGACCACGCCGGGCAGTTCGGCGGGCAGGTCGAGGCAGCTCTGGTCGATCGGCCGGTCGCCGGGGGTGGTGTCGTCGGGGCTGCTGGTGTCGACGGTCTTGTGCGCCAGGTCGATGTTCTCGTTGCCCGCGGCGGCGACGTTGAGCACGCCGTTGCGGCGGGAGAAGTCGACGGCGCGGCGGACCGCCTCGCTGACCGCGCCCTGGTCGGGGTCGCCGGCGCAGTTGAACATCCACGGGTCGATGTAGTAGCTGTTGTTGGTGACCTTGAAGTGGTGCTCGCCGGCCCAGACGAAGCCGCAGATCGCGTACTCGGGGTAGATGAAGCCGCCGTCGTCGACCACCTTGACCGCGGCGAGCCGGACGCCGGGCGCGATGCCCTCGACGCCCTTGCCGTTCTTGGCGGCGGCGATGGTGCCGGCCACGTGGGTGCCGTGGTCGCTGCTGGTGGGCTGCCAGGACTGCCAGCTGGTGTCGGCCTTGCCGCTGAGGCAGGAGGCGGAGAGCGCGGGGTCGACGTTGGCGGCGAGGTCCTCGTGGGTGCCGTCGATGCCGGAGTCGAGCACGCCGACCACCACGGAGCGGCTGCCCAGGGTGGTCTTGTGCGCGGTGTCCACGCCGATCTGCCGCATGTCCCACTGGTTGGCCCAGAGCGGCTCGGTGCCGTCGGCGGGCGCGGCGGTGGGGACGTCCGCCTCCTCGACCGTGGACTCGACGTCGGCGGCCTGGATGCCGGCGGTGCGGCTGGCACCGACCGAGTCGATGGTCTTGGACGTCCGGAGCTTCGCGGCGAAGCCGGGGTCGGTGGAGCGGGCGACGATGACGCCGATCTGCTCGTAGGAGGCCACCACGGTGCCGCCGGCCGCCGCGATCTCGCGCTCGGCCTTCTGGGTCTGGCCGTGGTTGGCCCGGGTGTTGACCACATAGCTGAGCAGCGGGCCGTCCGCGGTGGCGGCCGACGCGCTGACCGCGGGAAGCGCGAGCGCTCCTGTGGTGGCGAGGGCGACCGTCGCCGCGGCGAGTGAAGTGCGGCTGATCCGGGGAACTCTCATAGGGGTTGACCCTCCCGAGTCTCGGCAGGCGCGATCGAGGGTGATCGAAAGCGCTGAGTGGGCCGGAGACTATTGAGGTCATATGATAAAAATCAAGACTTGACGCGCAATCTGCGCAGAACGGGCGAGTGCCCGGTCCGCTGTCAGTCGGACCGGGCACTCGCGCTGTTCTGACGGCACGTCAGGTGGTTCAGCCGCCGAACAGCTCCCCGTAGGTCGCCATCGCCGTCGCGACGTCGGCCTGCGCCCAGAACCGGTGGTACGTGAACGTCGGCGCGGCCCCGCCGTTCAGGTAGCTCTGGACCTTGGCGAACGACGGGTCGTTCTTGTACCAGGACCGGATCGACAGGAAGGTCGAGCTGCTGTTGATCGGGTCACCGTTGGGCATCGTGCCGGTCCAGCCGCTCGGCACCGAGACCGAGTCGTTGAACCGCTTGTAGTCGGTGCGGGTCTCGGGCACCGAGATGCCCAGCGCGTCCTGGCTGGTGGACCACATGCCGTCGAGCAGCTTCTGCGCCGCGGTCTTGGCCGAGGTGTTGCCGGACTTCGCCGCGTAGTAGGAGAGCAGCTTGGCGTACGAGCCGGCCACGCCCACGTCGTTGGTGTAGTCGACGACGCTCACGTGCAGGCCGGTGTTGGCGCCGGGGCTGGTGGCGTTCCAGGTGTCCGGCTTGCCGCTCCAGGCCAGGGTGGACGGGATCTTGTAGCTGCCGTCCGCGTTGAAGGTGGTCTGGGACAGCGCCCAGGTCACCCACTTGTCCAGGATCGCCTTGGCCTTGGTGTCGCCGCTCGCGTAGTAGTACTCGGCCATCCGCTCCAGACCCCAGGTCTGGAAGCCGAACCACTGGTTGGACGGCGGGTCGTGGTAGACCGGCGCCTCGTCGTAGAACATCCCGTAGAAGGTCGGGGTGCCGGCCGGCGGGGCGGCGTAGCTGCCCTCCCAGCTGTTGGTGGCACCGCCGGCGATCGCGCCCTCGGCGGACTGCAGCCACTGCACGAACTCGACCTGACGGCCCATCGAGGTGGTCCAGTCGGTCTTGCCGGTGGTCGACTTGGGCGCCATGGCCGGGTCGTTCACCAGGGCGTACGCGGCCATCGGGTTCTGGTAGCCGCCGTGCGCCGCGCCGTCGCCGATCCGCCAGGACCAGGCGGCCGAGGTGTCGGTGGCGCCGCCCCAGGCGTAGTACCAGGAGAGCAGGTAGTGCTCGGAGTCCTTGCCGTTGCCCGCCGCGCAGGTGGAGGCACCGACGCAGTTGCCGATCTTCTTGAAGTACTTGTCGAAGAACGAGTACCGCAGGTAGTCGCCCATCTTGCCGGCCTTGGCCACGGTGGTGGCCACCTGCGAGCCCTGGCCCTGCGCCTTGGCCCAGGTGTCCGCCCAGTAGGCGGCCTGGATCGCGCGGGCGTCGGCGTCCGGCGCGTCGGTGTACTTCCACTGCTTGGCGTAGGAGCTGTCCTTGACGAACAGGTCCAGGTAGCCGTTCTTGCCGCCGTAGGCGAACTTGTCGCAGGTGGGCTGCGGGATGGTCTCCCACACCGACTCCTGCGCGCCGCGCTGGTAGGTGTTGATGAAGGACGGCCCGGTGTCGCTCGGACCGGCCTCGCACTTGCCGGGCGCGTTGCCGTAGCCGTAGACGTTGTCGACGTCCTGCAGCCAGTGCATGCCGTAGATGTCGTCGGTGCCGTACGCGCTCTTCAGCTCACCGGCGATCGGGTCGTTGCCCGCCGTCACCGAGGTGTCCAGCGCCGACGGGTAGTCGCTCGGCAGCGGGTGCTCGGGGGCGTAGGTGGCCGGCTTCGACGCGTTGTACGAGGAGTTGGTCGGCTGGTCGGCGTGGCCCGGGATCATGTACGTCTCCATGAGCGTCCATGCCGCGTTGAACTTCGACCAGTCCTGGGACACCCGGCCGTACTGGGCCTCCAGCCAGAGCAGGTAGGAGTACGCCTCCGAGGTGGTCTCGTGGCCCTGGTCGGGGGCCTCGACCAGCAGGGTCTCCACCGAGTGGTAGGGGATGCCCTCGGGCGAGAAGTAGCCGTTCGCCGGGTCCTTGATCTTGTTGTACAGCTGCAGGAACCGGTCGTTGTACACGCCGGTGGCCGCGGTCAGCTCGGTCACGGTGACCGCCGAGGAGGTGTACCCGGTGGCGGCGGAGGTGAAGGTCGCGGCGCCCGTGGAGGCGGCGTCGGCGGTGAGCGTCACGGTCTGCGCGGTGGACCAGTTGCTCGGCGTGAAGGTCAGCGTCGCCCCGGAGCTGATGGACAGTCCGGTGTTGCCCGAGGTGCGGGTGGTGGTGACGGTGACGTTCGCGGCGGGCTGGCTCGACAGCTTCAGGGTGAAGCTGCCGGTCTTGCCCTGGTTGACCGAGAGGCTCACCGGGGTGGCGGAGATCGCCGGACCGGCCGCGACGGTGATGCCCGCCGGGGTCGACTCGCTGCTCGCGCCGAGGCTGTCGTACGCCTTGGCGTAGACCGAGTGGCTGCCGGCCGCGGCGCCGCTCCAGTTGAAGGTGTACGGCGCGGTGGTGGCGGTGCCCAGCAGCGCGGTGTTGTCGTAGAACTCCACCTTGCTGATGGCCGCGCCGTCCGCCGCGGTGGCGGTCGCCGCCAGCGGGATGGCCGCGCCGGACTGGTAGTTGGCGCCCGGGGCCGGGCTGGTCAGCGTGGTGGTCGGAGCCGCGTGCGCACCCGTGCAGCTGGTCCCGTTGACCGCGAACGAGGTGGGGGCGGCGTTCGTCCCGCTGTACGAGAAGTTGGCGCCCGCGCTGGTCGATCCGCCGGCCGCGATGGTCCCGTTCCAGGAGGCGTTGGCGACGGTGACCGTCTTGCCGGACTGGCTCCAGGTGCCGTTCCAGCCGCTGGAGAGCGTCTGGTTGCCGGCGTAGGAGTAGCTGAGGGTCCAGCCGTTGATCGCGGCGGTGCCCTTGTTGTTGATCGCCACGTTGGCGGTGAAGCCGCTGCCCCAGTCGGTGCCGACCGTGTAGTCGACGGAACACTGGAGGCCGGCGGCGGCGGCCGGGACGGCGGCCGCCGTGGAGAGGCCGGCGGCCAGCAGTGTCAGAGCTGCGGTGAACGCCGAGACCCGGTTGCGGGGTGGGGACATGACGGCTCCTCGGGTGGGGGTGGGTGGGGGAGTCTCCATGGAGAACGGTGAAGCTGTGGAGCTGTGGGAGCGCTCCCAAATATCGGGAGGGGCATGCCGACTGTCAAGAGACGTCGCAGCCCCGAGTGTTGGCAACTCCCTTACCCCTGGCTAGGGTTCGGGGCGGGCTTGTGGGAGCGCGCCCATTTCGCCACTCCTTCGAGGAGCCGGACATGACTGTCCGCACCACCACCACAGCGCTGGTCTCGGCGCTGGCCGCGACCGCAGCGGCCACCCTCGCGCTCACCGGCGCGGGTCCCGCGGCAGCGGCCGGGGTCCAGTGTTCCGTCGACTACACCGTCGGCAACGACTGGGGCACCGGCTTCACCGCCACCGTGAAACTTACGAACACCGGAACCACCGCGATCGACGGCTGGACCCTCGGCTACTCCTACGCCGGCAACCAGACGCTCTCCAGCGGCTGGAACGGCACCTGGAGCCAGTCCGGCAAGACGGTCACCGTCACCAACGCCTCCTGGAACGGCACCCTCGCGGTCGGCGGATCGGCGAGCGCGGGCGCCAACTTCTCCTACAGCGGCGGCAACGCGGCCCCGACCGCGTTCACCGTCAACGGGACGGCCTGCACCGGCGCGGGATCGTCGCCGTCGCCCTCTCCCTCGCCCTCCGCATCCCCCTCGGCTTCTGCCTCGCCCTCCGCTTCGTCCTCCCCGTCGGCCTCCCCCTCCGCGTCCGCCTCACCGTCGTCGTCGCCGTCGCCGTCCGGCAGCACCGGCACCGGCTCCGGCAAGGCGCCCGAGCTGCACGTCTCGGGCAACGCCCTGGTGAACGCGGCCGGTTCGCAGGTGATCCTGCGCGGCGTGAACCGCTCCGGCATGGAGTTCATGTGCGTCCAGGGCTACGGCTTCACCGACGGCCCGGTGGACGCCGCCTCGATCGCCGCGATCAAGGGCTGGAAGGCCAACGCCGTCCGAGTCCCCGTCAACGAGGACTGCTGGAACGGCGCTTCGAATGTCAAGCCCGAGTACGCGGGCGAGAACTACCGCACCGCGGTGAAGAACTTCGTCGCCGCGCTGCGGGACGCCGGGCTCACCCCGATCATCGACCTGCACTGGACCTCGGGCGTCTACACCGGCAACTCCTCCGGCTGCGCGGACGTCAACTCCACCTGCCAGAAGCCGATGCCGGGCGCGGGCGCGGCGACCTTCTGGAGCTCGGTCGCCGACACCTTCAAGGGCGACACCTCGGTCGTCTTCGACCTACTGAACGAGCCGTACGCGGACCGCGCGGTCTCCGGCCTCGACCAGGCGTGGAACTGCTGGCGGGACGGCGGCAGCGCCTGCCCCGGCATCGGCTACCCGGTCAGCGGCATGCAGACCCTGGTCAACGCGGTGCGCACCACCGGCGCGAAGAACGTCATCCTGCTCGGCGGCCTCGCCTACTCCAACGACCTCGGCCAGTGGCTCTCCCACAAGCCGACCGACGCGACCGGCAACCTGGCCGCCTCCTGGCACGTGTACAACTTCAACACCTGTGCCAACCAGTCCTGCTGGAGCTCGACGGTGGCTCCGCTGGCCGCCCAGGTCCCGGTGGTGATCGGCGAGATCGGCGAGAACGACTGCGCCCACTCCTTCGTCGACCAGGTGATGTCCTGGGCCGACGCGGCCAGGGTCTCCTACCTCGGCTGGACCTGGAACACCTGGGACTGCGGCCAGGGCCCGTCGCTGATCTCCTCCTTCGACGGCACCCCGACCGCCTTCGGCCAGGGCCTCAAGAACCACCTGCTCGCGGTGAACTGACGTACCGCCGGCCGCCCGCCGGGCCGTGGTGAACAGCGGGTGAACCACACCGGCGGGTCGGTCGGCGGTGCTGTTTTCGTCATCGCCGCGGCCTACAATCTGCTCGCCCGGCGCGGCCCGAGCACCATCCCGGAAGGCGCCGGGCCGCTGACGGAACGTCGAGGCGAGGGGCGGGCGGCATGACGGGCGGTGCGGAGATACCCGGTGCGCGGGAGGAGCTGCGGCGGCGCGGCGAGCGGCTGTTCGCCGAGTTCGCCGCCCTGCTGGAGGCGCTGGCCCCCGGCCGGGCCCCGGTCGCGGAGCTGCCCGAGCACCCCGACCTGACGGCGCTCGGCGACCCGCGCACCTTCGCCTACTACCGCCAGGTCGCCCTCGACCCGCCGCCGAACGGCCCCGGCCTGCTGGAGCGCGCCGAGTCCCTGCTGGCGGGCTGGCGGTTGGCGCGGGACCGCAGCGACTCCGGCGCGGTGGTGCTGTACGCCCAGCGGGACGCGTCCAAACTGCGGCTGCACTTCCACCCGGTCCGCGGCCTGACCCTGTGCCGGGCCGACACCGAGTCGATGGCGCTGCACGAGCCGGCCCTCGAGACCGCTCAACTCCCCCAGTACAGCGAGAAGTAGAGCCCGAACCCGAGCAGCAGGGCAATCGCCGCGGCGGGCAGCACGCCGCGCCGGCGGGCGGTGGGCGGCTCGGACGCCCGGGTGGACTCCGGGGCGCCGTCCAGCGGTACCTGCGGGGCGTTCTCGGCGAGCGCGGCGACCTCGACCTTCCAGGGGCGCTGCGGGTCGTAGGACACGTCCAGCGTCCGGCCGGCCTTGTAGCCGTCCAGGTCCATCACGTTGACCCGCGCGGTGGTGTGCACCCGGTACGGCGCGACGCCCTTCGGGGCCACCGTCAGGTCGAGCTTCACGGTGTGGTTCGGCCCGTCGCCGGTCGCCCGGGCACTCTCCACTCGGGCCAGGGCGGGCGACTTGGGGCCGGCCGCCACTCCGCGGCGCTTCTCGCTCCCGGCCCACAGCGCCCCGCCGGCCAGCACCCCCGTCCACGGCACCAGGTTGACCCCGATCACGAACGGCGCGACCCCGGAGGCGTCCCCGAGCCCGGTCGCCCCCTCCAGCACCAGGCCGAGCTCGAAGCCCACGCCCGCGAACAACAGCAACCCGATCCAGAACATCCGCTCCCCCACCGACGCGTGTCTCCCCGCGGTCCCGGATGCTATCGGTCCGCCGCGACAGGCCATGGCGGGCGGGTCGCCCGGTGACGGGGCGTCAGTAGCGCCAGCGGGTGGCCGCGACGATCTCCTCGGGGCCGCTGTCGGCGAAGCGGGCGATCTCGGCCTCGCGGACGTCGATCACGGACTGCCAGAGCTGCTCGCCCATCGCCTCGCGGAGCACCGCGGACTTGCGCAGCGCCTCGACGGACTGGTCGAGGGTGGCGGGGAGCCGCTCGGCCGCACCGTCGGGGTCGCCGGTGGTCTCGGCGGGGAGGTGCAGCGCGGCGCCGAGTCCGGCCAGTCCGGCGGCCAGGACGCCGCCGACGGCGAGGTAGGGGTTGGCGGCGGCGTCGAAGCACTTGACCTCGGCGTTGGCCTGCTCGGGTGCCGAGCCGGTGATCAGCCGTAGCGCGGCTTCCCGGTTCTCCAGTCCCCAGCAGCGGTGCGGCCCGGACCAGTGGCCGGGCACCAGCCGCAGGTAGCTGGCGACGGACGGGGCGCCGAGGGCGAGCAGCGCGGGCAGTTCGGCGAGCACGCCCGCGAGGAACGCCTCGGCCTCCCGGGTCAGGCCGTACGGTCCGGCGCCGCCGTGGCCGAGGTTGTGGCCGTCCCGCCAGAGGCTGAGGTGCAGGTGGCCGCCGTTGCCGACGCCCCCTGCGGTGAAGACGGGGGCGAAGCTGGCCTGCAGGCCGTGCCGGGCGGAGACCGCCTGCACGGTGCCGCGCACCAGCAGTGCGGTGTCGGCGGCCTCCACCGGGCCTTCCGGCGCGACCGAGAGCTCGAACTGCCCGTCGGTGTACTCGGGGTGCAGTTGCAGGACGGTCAGCTCCTGCTCGCGCAGCGCGCGCAGCAGGTCGCGCAGGTAGTCGCTGTTGCCGATCACCCGGCGCATGCCGTACGCGGGGCCGGGGGCGCCGCCGTCCACCACCCACTCGACCTCGATGCCGGCCAGTACGGTCAGTCCGCGTTCGGCGAGCGCGTCGGTCATCCGGCGGGCGAACAGCCGCTGGCAGCCGGGGTGCGGGTCGCCCTGCTGGGTGTAGCGGTCGCCGGGGGCCCAGGCCCAGCCGGGCTGGGCGGCCAGGCGGTGCAGCGCGGCGAGGTCGGGGATCAGCCGGAGGTCGCCGACCGGCCCGCCGGACGGGGCGAGCGAGTCGTCGACCAGGAAGGCGTCGAAGCAGGGCGCGGCGCCGACGCCCCACTGGGCGGCGGCCTCCAGGCCACGCACCGGTACGGTCTTGACCCGGGTGACGCCGGCGTTGTCCACCCAGCTGATGATCACGCCGTCCACCCCCTCGGCTTCGATCCGGGTGGCGGCCACCCGGGCCTCGGCGGCGCGCTCGGTGCGGGGCTTGGCGGTGCTCATGGGGCCATCCTGGCGACCCTCCGGCGTGGCGGCGTGCGGCCGCGCCGCAGGGTCACTCGTCCGTGGACGCACCACTCTGACGCGACTGGGATCATCAGATGTGACGCAGCTCACACGATCCGACGAAATTTCCGGGGACCTACTCCCCGTTTATCCCTCTGTCCGCACCGAAACGGGGAGTCGCTCCCCACTCCGTCCGCCGCTCGAAAGGAGCGCCGTCATGACCACCGTCGCCACCGCGCCCCGCCAGCGCGCGGACGCCACCCGCAACCGGGCGCGCATCGTGACCGCCGCCCGGGAGGCCTTCGTCGAGTACGGGGCGATGGCCCCGCTGGACGAGATCGCCCGCCGGGCCGGTGTCGGCAACGCCACGCTGTACCGGAACTTCGCGGACCGCGCCATGCTCATCCAGGAGGTCTCGCTCCAGGTGATGGAGCGGATCGTGGCGCACGCCCACGCGGCCACCGCCGAGGAGCCGGACTCCTTCGCGGCCTTCAGCCGGTTCGTCCACGCCGCGGCGGACGAACGGATCGGCGCGCTCTGTCCGCTGCTCTCCGACACCGTCGATCCGCACTGCCCCGAACTCTCCGAAGCGCGGGTCGAGATGAAGCAGGTCACCGACGACCTGATCTCCCGCGCCCAGGCCGACGGTCTGCTCCGCTCCGACGTCGGAGCGGGCGACGTCGTCGTCGCCCTGGCCCAGCTCACCCGACCGCTCCCCGGCTTCGGTTGCCTCGACCTGGACCCCTACGTCCATCGTCACCTGCAGCTCCTGCTCGACGGCCTGCGGGCTCCCGCCCCGTCCGAGCTGCCCGGCCGTGCCGCGACCCTGGAGGACCTCTCGATCCGCGCCTGACCCGTCGGCCCGCCCGCCGGGACACCCGAACTTCCGGTCCGAGCCCGTCAACCGCTCCGGCCCGCCCCTGCACGACCTCGACGTCTTCGTACGCTCTCGCACACACAAGTGGGTACCTCCATGTCTGACACCCTCCAGCCGGACCCGCGCCGGTGGAAGGCGCTGGCCTTCATCGCACTGGCCCAGCTGATGGTCGTCCTCGACGCGACCGTGGTGAACATCGCTCTCCCGAGCGCCCAGGTCGACCTCGGCTTCGCCGACAGCACCCGCCAATGGGTGATCACCGCCTACGCCCTGGCCTTCGGCGGCCTGCTGCTCTTCGGCGGCCGGGTCGCGGACCTGTGGGGCCGCCGCCGGACCTTCATGGTCGGCCTGATCGGCTTCGCGGCGGCCTCCGCCCTCGGCGGCGCGGCCGCCAACACCGCGATGCTGCTGGGCGCCCGCGCCCTGCAGGGCGTGTTCGGCGCGCTGCTCGCGCCCGCCGCGCTGTCGCTGCTCGCGGTGATGTTCACCGACGGCAAGGAGCGCGCCAAGGCGTTCGGCATCTACGGCGCGGTCGCCGGCGGTGGCGGCGCGATCGGCCTGATCCTGGGCGGCGTCCTCACCGAGTACCTGAACTGGCGCTGGACCTTCTACGTCAACATCCCGTTCGCCGTGATCGCCATCGTCGGCGCCGTCATGGTCATCCGTGAGCCCGCCGTCGGCCTCAACCGCAACCGCCTGGACATCCCGGGCGTGCTGCTGGTCACCACCGGCCTGGTCTCGCTGGTGTACGGCTTCACCCGCGCCGAGAGCAACGGCTGGGGCGACGGCACCACCATCGCGCTGTTCGTCGCCGCCGCGGTGCTGCTGGCCGCGTTCGTGTTCGTCGAGAGCCGGGTCAAGGCCCCGCTGCTGCCGCTGCGCGTGATCGCCGACCGCAACCGCGGTGGCGTCTACCTCTCGCTCGGCATGGCCGTGATCGGCATGTTCGGCCTGTTCCTGTTCCTGACCTTCTACATGCAGCAGGTGCTGGGCTACAGCCCGGTGAAGAACGGTCTGGCCTTCCTCCCGATGGTGGCCGGCATGATCACCGGCTCCACCCAGATCGGCGCCCGCCTGATGACCCGGGTCCCGGCCCGCTTCCTGATGGCCCCCGGCTTCCTCGTCGCCGCGCTGGGCATGCTGATCCTGACCCAGATCGACGTCGGCACCTCGTACTGGCAGGTGCTGCCCGGCCTGGTCCTGATGGGCCTCGGCATGGGTACCGCGTTCATGCCCGCGATGAGCCTGGCCACCTACGGCGTCCAGCCGCGGGACGCCGGTGTCGCCTCGGCGATGGTCAACACCTCGCAGCAGGTCGGCGGCGCGATCGGCACCGCGCTGCTGAGCACCGTCGCCAACAGCGCCGCGACCGCGTACGCCAAGGCGCACGGCGCCGCCGCCACCAACCCCGACCTGTTCAAGCTGCAGGTCCAGGTGCACTCCTACTCCACCGCGATCTGGTGGTCCTTCGGCATCCTGATCCTGGCCGGCCTCACCGCCTTCACCCTGGTCAACGCCGGCAAGCCCGCACCCCACGCCTCCGACGAGGCCACCGAGGACGCCGTCCCCGTCATGGCCCACTGACACCCCGTCAGCACACCCGAACGGCCCGCCCGGTTCCCTCCGGACGGGCCGTTCGGCATTCCCGCCATCAGCGGCTGAACTCCTTGAGCTCCTCCGTCTCGAGCGTCACACCCACCGGCTCCGGCAGCTCGACGGTGTGCCCGTACGACAGCGTCACGATGCTCCGGTAGCGGCCGTCCTCCGGCTCGCTGTGCACCGTCACGGCACCGGCGTCCCGGTCGACCAGCAGGAACACCGGGATCCCGGTCTCGGCGTAGGCCCGCGGCTTCTCCACCCGGTCGCGCCGATCGGCGTCGGCGTCGTACGACGTCACCTCGACCACCATCAGCACCGGCTCGGAGTCCGCCCACTCGCCCTGGCCCGCGAACGCACCATCGCGCGCGAGAGCACCGTCGGGCTTCGCATGCCCGGCGCGGTACTCCTCAACGCGGAGACCCTGCTCGGCATAGAGCCAGAGATCCGGACGCTGCTGCATGCAGCGCTTCGAAACCCACCTGATGATCTCGCCGTGGTCGCCGTCGGGCACCGGCTTGACTCCGATCCTGCCGTTGATGAACTCGATCACGACGTCTTGGCGCTCGGCAGCTATGGCGATCGCTCTGAACTGCTCCAGGTCCATCTGCGGGTGTTCGGTCGTCATGACAGCCATGGTGGCCTCCTTCGCGGGCTGCGGCCACAGTATGAGCACGCAGCAATGCCCGTGCCGCACTTCGCTCTTCCTACCCGCCGGTAACTCGGCTACAGTGTCCGCACGCACCAGCGCCGGGCTTCGGGAGCCGCACCGGCGGGTTGCTCTTTCTGCTGTGTGTCAGCGTCGCTTCACGTCTTGTCAGAGCGCCTGAGCATGACGGCTTTCCCCCGCGGTACGGACCGGAGCGGACCGGTCTGCCGTGCGGGGGCCGCGATCTTTCCTCCCGTTATCTCCCGCGCCGTCGGCGCACCCTCCCCCGTCCACACCCTCCACCGGGTTCGCGTTGTCGCGGCCGGTGGTGGCGGGGGCCGCGGCGCGGGCCCTGGACAAGGAGTCTGGACAATGGAGCGTGCTTTTCCGACGGTGGCCGTGGTCGGCCTGGGCACGATGGGTGCCGGGGTGGCCGTGGCGGTGGCCCGGAGTGGTCGGCGGGTGATCGGCGTCGAGGCCGGGCCCGAGCAGGCGGTGCGGGCGCTGGCCCGGATCGAGGCGGCGACGGCGCGGGCGGTGGAGCGTGAGCGGCTCGGCGCCGAGGAGCGGGCGCAGCTGCTGGCCCGGATCGAGGTCGGCGCGGAGCTGTCCGCGGCCGCGCAGGCGGACCTGGTGATCGAGGAGGTCCCGGAGGACCTCGAGCTGAAGCGGGAGCTGTTCGCCGAGCTGGACCGGATCTGCCCGCCGGAGACGGTGCTGGCGACCGGGACCACCGCGCTGAGCGTGACCCGGATCGCCGCCGCGACCTCGCGGCCGGAGCGGGTGCTGGGCGTGCACTTCTTCAACCCGGTGCACTCGATGAAGCTGGTCGAGGTGGTGCGCACGGTGCTGACCTCCCCTCAGGCGGCCGATCAGGTCGCCGAGTTCGCCCGCGACCTGGGCAAGGAGCCGGTGGCGGCGGGCGACCGGGCCGGGTTCATCGCCAACGGCCTGCTGTTCGCGTACCTGAACCAGGCGGCGGCGATGTTCGAGTCCCGGTACGCGACCCGGGAGGACATCGACGCGGCGATGCGGCTGGGCTGCGGCCTGCCGATGGGGCCGCTGGCGCTGCTGGACCTGATCGGCATCGACACCGCCCGCACCGTGTTGGAGGCGATGTACGAGCAGTCGAAGGACCGCCTGCACGCCCCGGCGCCGATCCTCGGCCAGCTGGTCGCGGCGGGCCTGCTGGGCCGCAAGTCGGGCCGCGGCTTCTACACCTACGAGGGCCCGGGTTCGTCGAAGGTGGTCGCGGAGGCGGCCGCGGCGGCGGAGCAGCGTCCGGCCGGCCGCGAGGTGCGGAGCATCGGCGTGTGCGGCAGCGGCACGATGGCGACCGGCATCGTGGAGGTGTTCGTCAAGGCGGGCCTGCCGGTGCTGCTGGCGGCCCGCAGCCAGGAGAAGGCGGACGCGGCGAAGGCGCAGCTGGCGAGGTCGCTGGAGCGTTCGGTGGCGAAGGGCCGGCTGACCGAGCAGGCCCGGGACGCGGCGCTGGCGCTGGTCACCCCGACCGGCTCGTACCAGGACCTGGCCGAGGTGGACCTGGTGGTCGAGGCGGTGGCCGAGGACCTGGCGGTCAAGCGCGAGCTGTTCGCGGCGCTGGACAAGATCGTCCGGCCGGGCGCGGTGCTGGCCACCACCACCTCCTCGCTGCCGGTGATCTCCTGCGCGACCGCCACCGGGCGGCCGCGGGACGTGGTCGGCATGCACTTCTTCAACCCGGCGCCGGCCATGAAGCTGGTCGAGGTGGTCTCCACGGTGCTCACCGCGGAGGACGTCACCGCGACCGTGCTGGAGCTGTGCGCGAAGGTCCGCAAGCACCCGGTGGAGTGCGGCGACCGGGCCGGTTTCATCGTCAACGCCCTGCTGTTCCCTTACCTGAACGACGCGGTGCGGATGCTGCAGGAGCACTACGCGACGGTGGACGACATCGACACCGCGATGAAGCTCGGCTGCGGCTACCCGATGGGCCCGTTCGAACTGCTGGACGTGGTGGGCCTGGACGTGTCGCTGACCATCGAGCAGGTGCTGCACCAGGAGTTCCGCGAGCCGGGGCTGGCGGCGGCGCCGCTGCTGGAGCACCTGGTGGCGGCGGGCTGCCTGGGCCGCAAGACCGGGCGCGGCTTCCGCGACCACGCACGGCGATGACCGGCCGGCCGACGGGCGCCCAGCCGGGCGCCCAGGGTCCCCGCCAGGGGCCCGCTCCGGTGGTCAACCCGCTTGCCCCGCGGCCTCCTTGGGGGTCGGGGGCGGTCTCCGCGCGGTGGCCGCGGCCGGCCGTGCTGCCGCCCGCGGCGCCGGTACGCCGGGCCAGGCCCGCAGCCGCGGTGCCGGGTGCGTGTAGCGTTCCGAACATGGATCGCCAGACCTCGCCCTCCCAGCAGCAGCCGGCCGCCGGGCCGGACCCGTCGCGGTCGGGGGTGGAGTCCGGGCCGGGCAGCCGCCGGGCCGCCGCCCAGCGACTGCAGATGCGCCAGGACCTGACGGCGGCGGCGATGGAGCTGTTCGCCACGCAGGGCTACGAGGAGACGACGGTCGATCAGATCGCGGCCGCCGCCGGGGTGGCCCGGCGCACCTTCTTCCGGTACTTCCGGTCGAAGGAGGAGGCGATCTTCCCCGACCACGACGACACCCTGGTGCAGGTGGCCGACCTGCTGGCCAGCGCCGAGCCGGAGGAGCACCCGCTGGACGTGGTGTGCCGCGGCATCAAGGAGGTGCTGCGGATGTACGCCTCCACGCCCGAGATGTCGGTGGCCCGCTACCAGCTGATCCGGCAGGTCCCGGCGCTGCGCGAGCGGGAGATCGCGGTGGTCTCCCGGTACGAGCGGCTGTTCACCCGGTACCTGCTGGGCCGGTTCGACGCGGCCGAGCAGACCCCGCCGAGCTGGCAGCGCGGCGGCGACGACGACTCGATGCTGGCGGAGGTGTCGGCGGCTGCGGTGGTCGCGGCCCACAACCACGTGCTGCGGCGCTGGCTGCGGGCGGGCGGCCACGGCGACGTGGAGGCGCAGCTGGACCACTCCTTCGAGGTGATCCGGGGCACCTTCTGGCCGACCCCGCCGAGCGGCGCCCGCCGGCGCGGAACCTCGCTGGCACCCGGTGCCATCGGTGACGGAGGGTCACCAGAGGAGCTGGGAGCAGTGAGCGCACTGAGTGCCAGCCCGGGCGGTGAGGTACTGATCACAGTCGCCCGGACGGACGCACCGCTGGAGCTGGTGGTGGATTCGATCCGAGCCGCCCTGGCGGAGCGGAATCCCGTGTAATCCAGGCGGTTTACGCAGGTCACAGCAGAATCGAAGGCCCGTTCCCGGTTTCGGGAACGGGCCTTCGGTCGTCTCCGGCACACCACCGGAACGCGTGTCGTGGCTCACGCACTCTGGTGGCACCGCGTGTCTTTACGAGTGGCACAGGGTGCCATTACCTTGTTCCCACCGGTCGCGGCGCCGCGGCTCCCCACCTCGGCGCGCCGTCGTCCGGCGTCCCCTACCGAGGGGGCGTAACAGCAGCACCCACGCGACCCACCCAACTCGTCGCACCCGCACCACCCACCCAGACCCTCAAGCCGAAGCCGGTGTCCGCTCCCGGCTCCCCCAGACGCCCTGTGTCCCTCGCACAGGTACGCCTTCGGAGGCAGCCATGCAGGAAATTCTCGCCGCGATCCTCAGCGGCAACGCCACGTCCGCGGACTACGCCGCGCTCGAGCTGCCCGAGTCCTACCGGGCCGTGACGCTCCACAAGGACGAGGAGCAGATGTTCGCCGGCCTCGCCAGCCGCGACAAGGACCCGCGCAAGTCGCTCCACCTGGACGACGTGCCGCTGCCCGAGCTCGGCCCGGGCGAGGCCCTGGTCGCCGTGATGGCCAGCTCCGTCAACTACAACACCGTGTGGAGCTCGATCTTCGAGCCGGTCTCCACCTTCGGGTTCCTGGAGCGCTACGGCCGCCTCTCGCCGCTGACGAACCGTCACGACCTGCCGTACCACGTGCTCGGCTCCGACCTGGCGGGCGTGGTGCTGCGCACCGGCGCCGGGGTCAACGCCTGGAAGCCGGGCGACGAGGTCGTCGCGCACTGCCTCTCGGTCGAGCTGGAGTCCCCGGACGGCCACAACGACACGATGATGGACCCGGAGCAGCGCATCTGGGGCTTCGAGACCAACTTCGGCGGCCTGGCCCAGATCGCCCTGGTGAAGACCAACCAGCTCCTCCCCAAGCCCAAGCACCTGACCTGGGAGGAGGCCGCCTCCCCGGGCCTGGTCAACTCCACCGCCTACCGCCAGCTGGTCTCCCGCAACGGCGCCGGCATGAAGCAGGGCGACAACGTGCTGATCTGGGGCGCCAGCGGCGGCCTCGGCTCGTACGCCACCCAGTACGCGCTGGCCGGCGGCGCCACCCCGATCTGCGTGGTCTCCAGCCCGCAGAAGGCGGACATCTGCCGGGCCATGGGCGCCGAGGCGATCATCGACCGCTCGGCCGAGGGCTACAAGTTCTGGAAGGACGAGAACAACCAGGACCCGCGCGAGTGGAAGCGCCTGGGATCGAAGATCCGCGAGTTCACCGGCGGCGAGGACGTGGACATCGTCTTCGAGCACCCGGGCCGCGAGACCTTCGGCGCCTCGGTGTACGTCACCCGCAAGGGCGGCACCATCGTCACCTGCGCCTCCACCTCCGGGTACATGCACCAGTACGACAACCGCTACCTGTGGATGTCGCTGAAGCGGATCGTCGGCTCGCACTTCGCCAACTACCGCGAGGCCTTCGAGGCCAACCGTCTGGTCGCCAAGGGCAAGATCCACCCGACCCTGTCGAAGGTCTACTCCCTGGAGGAGACCGGCCAGGCCGCCCTCGACGTGCACCACAACAAGCACCAGGGCAAGGTCGGCGTGCTCTGCCTGGCCCCGCAGGAGGGCCTGGGCGTGCGCGACACCGAGCTGCGCGAGCAGCACCTGACCAAGATCAACGCCTTCCGGGACATCTGATGGCCGCTCAGGAACGCGACCGCCCCTGGCTGATGCGCACCTACGCCGGGCACTCCACCGCGAGCGACTCCAACGCGCTCTACCGGCGGAACCTGGCGAAGGGTCAGACCGGCCTGTCGGTCGCGTTCGACCTGCCGACCCAGACCGGCTACGACTCCGACCACGTCCTCGCCCGCGGCGAGGTCGGCCGGGTCGGCGTGCCGGTCGGGCACCTCGGCGACATGCGCACCCTGTTCGACGGCATCCCGCTCGAGCAGACCAACACCTCGATGACCATCAACGCCACCGCCATGTGGCTGCTGGCGCTGTACCAGGTGGTCGCCGAGGAGCAGGGCGCGGACATCGCCAAGCTCACCGGCACCACCCAGAACGACATCGTCAAGGAGTACCTGTCGCGCGGGACGCACGTCTTCCCGCCCGGCCCCTCGGTGCGGCTGATCACCGACATGATCGCCTACACCGTGGCGCACATCCCGAAGTGGAACCCGATCAACATCTGCAGCTACCACCTGCAGGAGGCCGGGGCCACCCCGGTCCAGGAGATCGCCTACTCGATGTGCACCGCGATCGCCGTGCTCGACGCGGTCCGCGACTCCGGGCAGGTCCCGGCCGAGCGGATGGGCGAGGTGGTCGCCCGGATCTCCTTCTTCGTCAACGCGGGCGTCCGCTTCGTCGAGGAGATGTGCAAGATGCGGGCCTTCACCCGGCTGTGGGAGAAGGTCACCCGCGAGCGCTACGGCATCGAGGACGCCAAGCAGCGCCGGTTCCGCTACGGCGTGCAGGTCAACTCGCTCGGCCTGACCGAGGCCCAGCCGGAGAACAACGTCCAGCGCATCGTGCTGGAGATGCTGGCCGTCACGCTGTCCAAGGACGCCCGCGCGCGGGCCGTCCAACTCCCGGCCTGGAACGAGGCGTTGGGCCTGCCGCGGCCGTGGGACCAGCAGTGGTCGCTGCGCATCCAGCAGGTGCTGGCCTACGAGTCGGACCTGCTGGAGTACGGCGACCTGTTCAACGGCTCGCACGTCATCGAGGCGAAGACCGAGGAACTGCTGGCCGGCGCCGAGGCGGAGATCGCCAAGGTGCTGGGGATGGGCGGCGTGATCCCGGCCGTCGAGTCCGGCTACCTGAAGTCCAACCTGGTCGCCTCGCACGCCGAGCGCCGGGCCCGGATCGAGGCCGGCCAGGACAAGATCGTCGGCGTCAACTGCTTCGACACCACCGAGGACAGCCCGCTCACCGCGGACCTGGACACCGCCATCATGGTGGTCGACCCGGCCTCCGAGCGCTCCGTGCTGGAGAACCTGGAGCGCTGGCGCCAGGGGCGCGACGAGGCCGCCGTGCAGACGGCCCTGGCCCGCCTGAAGGAGGTGGCCGTCACCGAGCAGAACCTGATGGACGCCACCCTGGCCTGCGCCCGGGCCGGCGCCACCACCGGCGAGTGGTCCTTCGCACTGCGCGAGGTGTTCGGCGAGTACCGCGCCCCCACCGGGGTCGGCGGCGCGCCGGTCGCGGTCGCCGCCGAGCCGGGCGGCGAACTCGCCGCCGTGCGCGAGGCCGTGGCCGCCACCGCCGCCGAACTCGGCGCCGGGAAGCTGCGCCTGCTGGTCGGCAAGCCCGGCCTGGACGGGCACTCCAACGGCGCCGAGCAGATCGCCGTCCGGGCCCGCGACGCCGGCTTCGAGGTGGTCTACCAGGGCATCCGCCTGACGCCCGAACAGATCGTCTCCGCCGCCGTCGCCGAGGACGTGCACTGCGTCGGACTGTCGATCCTCTCCGGCGCGCACCCCGAGCTTGTGCCCGACGTCATACAGCGGTTGCGCCGGGCCGGGGTGGAGGATGTGCCAGTGATCGTCGGAGGCATCATCCCCAACGCGGACGCCGAGGCCCTCAAGGCCGGCGGAGTCGCCGCCGTGTTCACCCCCAAGGACTTCGGCATCACGACCATCATCGGCCGGATCGTGGACGAGATCCGGCTCGCCAACAGGCTTCAGCCGTGGGCGGCGACCACCGCCGCGACCAGCTGACCGGAAGGAACGACCTCCCTCATGACGACTGTGAACCGACTCCGTCCGCGCCGTTCCTGCCTGGCCGTGCCGGGCAGCAACCCGCGCTTCCTGGAGAAGGCCCAGGGCCTGCCCGCCGACCAGGTCTTCCTCGACCTGGAGGACGCCTGCGCCCCGCTGGTCAAGGAGAGCGCCCGCCACCACATCGTGGACGCCCTGAACAACGGCGACTGGGGCGGCAAGACCAGGGTCGTCCGGGTCAACGACTGGACCACGCACTGGACCTACCGCGACGTCATCACCGTCGTCGAGGGCGCCGGCCAGAACCTCGACTGCATCATGCTGCCGAAGGTCCAGACCGCCGAGCAGGTCAAGGCGCTGGACCTGCTGCTCACCCAGATCGAGAAGACCATGGGCTTCGAGGTCGGCAAGATCGGCATCGAGGCGCAGATCGAGAACGCCAAGGGCCTGATCAACGTCGACGCCATCGCCGAGGCCTCGCCCCGGCTGGAGACCATCATCTTCGGCCCCGCCGACTTCATGGCCTCCATCAACATGAAGTCCCTGGTGGTCGGCGAGCAGCCGCCCGGCTACGGCGCCGACGCCTACCACTACATCCTGATGCGCATCCTGATGGCCGCCCGCGCCAACGACCTGCAGGCCATCGACGGCCCCTACCTGCAGATCCGCAACCAGGAGGGCTACCGCGAGGTCGCCCGCCGCTCCGCCGCCCTCGGCTTCGACGGCAAGTGGGTGCTGCACCCGGACCAGGTCGCCGCCGCGAACGAGATCTACTCGCCCTCGCAGGAGGACTACGACCACGCCGAGCTGATCCTCGACGCCTACGACTGGTGCACCTCCGAGGCCGGCGGCGCCAAGGGCTCCGCGATGCTCGGTGACGAGATGATCGACGAGGCCAGCCGCAAGATGGCCCTGGTCATCGCCGGCAAGGGCCGCGCCGCGGGCATGGAGCGCACCACCAAGTTCGAGATCCCGGGAGCCTGAGCCATGCAGTTCGGACGCACCTACGAGGAGTTCGAGGTCGGCGCGGTCTACAAGCACTGGCCCGGGAAGACCGTCACCGAGTACGACGACCACCTGTTCTGCCTGCTCACCATGAACCACCACCCGCTGCACATGGACGCCAACTACGCGACCACCACCGTGCAGGGCAGGAACGTCGTGGTCGGCAACTACATCTACTCGCTGCTGCTCGGCATGTCCGTCCCGGACGTCTCCGGCAAGGCGATCGCCAACCTGGAGATCGAGTCGCTGCGCCACATCGCGCCGACCTTCCACGGCGACACCATCTACGGCGAGACCGTGGTCCTCGACAAGAACCTCACCTCGAAGCCGGACCGCGGCATCGTCTACGTCGAGACCAAGGGCTACAAGCAGGACGGCACGGTCGTCTGCATCTTCCGCCGCAAGGTGATGGTGCCGACCGAGACGTACAACAAGGAGCGCGGCGGCGAGCAGCCCGGCCGCCCCGAACCGCTCGCCTGAGCCCACCCAGACCCCGGACGGGTAGGCCGCCGTCATCGGCCGTACCCCACCCCGGTCCCGGGGGCTCCGCGGCAGCCACGCGCCGCGGAGCCCCCTCCCCCACCCTCATCCCTCTTGAGCAGTCACGGAGCCGCACGATGGGACGCCTCGCACAGACCGACGGCCTCACCGAGATCCAGCGGGACATCCTCGCCACCGTGCGGGAGTTCGTCGACAAGGAGATCATCCCGGTCGCGACCGAGCTGGAGCACAAGGACGAGTACCCCACCGCCATCGTCGAGGGCATGAAGCAGCTCGGCCTGTTCGGTCTGACCATCCCCGAGGAGTTCGGCGGCCTCGGCGAGTCGCTGCTGACCTACGCCCTGGTGGTCGAGGAGATCGCCCGCGGCTGGATGTCGGTCTCCGGCATCGTCAACACCCACTTCATCGTGGCGCACATGATCAACGCCCACGGCACCCAGGAGCAGAAGGACTACTTCCTCCCGAAGATGGCCGCCGGCGAGCTGCGCGGCGCCTTCTCGATGTCCGAGCCGGGCCTGGGCTCCGACGTCTCCGCGATCTCCACCAAGGGAGTCAAGGACGGGGAGTTCTACGTCCTGAACGGCCAGAAGATGTGGCTGACCAACGGCGGCACCTCGTCCGTGGTCGCGGTGCTGTGCAAGACCGACGAGGGCGGCAACACCCCGTACAAGAACATGACCACCTTCCTGATCGAGAAGACCCCGGGCTTCGGGCCGAACGAGACCGTTCCCGGCCTGACCGTGCCCGGCAAGATCGAGAAGATGGGCTACAAGGGCGTCGACACCACCGAGCTGGTGTTGCAGGACGTCCGCATCCCGGCGGACCGCATCCTCGGCGGGGTCCCCGGCAAGGGCTTCTACCAGATGATGGACGGCGTCGAGGTCGGCCGCGTCAACGTCGCCGCCCGCGGCTGCGGGGTCGCCCGCCGCGCCTTCGAGCTGGGCATCGCCTACGCGCAGCAGCGCACCACCTTCGGCAAGAAGATCGCCGAGCACCAGGCGATCCAGTTCAAGCTCGCCGAGATGGCCACCAAGGTCGAGGCCGCCCACCAGATGATGGTGATGGCCGCCCGCAAGAAGGACAGCGGCCAGCGCAACGACCTGGAAGCCGGCATGGCCAAGTACCTGGCCTCCGAGTACTGCAAGGAGGTCGTCGAGGACACCTTCCGGATCCACGGCGGCTACGGCTTCTCCAAGGAGTACGAGATCGAGCGGCTGTACCGGGAGGCCCCGATGCTGCTGATCGGTGAAGGTACGGCGGAGATCCAGAAGATGATCGTGGGCCGCCGGCTCCTGGAGGAGTACCGGCTCGCGGACTGAGAACGTCCCTCTCCGGTCGGAACGCGGGCGTGCGGGCCCGCCTCCGACACCCCGCCGCGCCGACCGAGGCCTGGTCAGCCGTTCCACGGCCGGCGTGGCGACGGAAGCGGTCGCGGGGCGCGTTTCCCCAGGTACGCGCCCCGCGGCCGCTTCCGCACACCCCGGAATCACCCCCGACACGCTGAGACGTGGGTCACCACGTCCTTGCGAGTCCTTGGGGATCCGCACCCACCCCGGTTACGGTCGTACACATAGCAGGAGCACGACTCATCAGGCAGGCGTAGTTCGACTAGCAGGCGGCTTGCCCAGATACCGGCAGGTCCCGATAGCATCCACCGGGACAGCAGCCGTCCCGACAACTCGATCCCCGCGGTGGCCCCCGTCCAGGGGCCATTCAGTGTCCCCGCGCGGGGCCCGCGACTAAAGGTCCTCGATGCCCATCAGCCCGTCCCCTCACACCTCCGCCCAGGGTCCCGGACCCGAGGGTCGCCGACCCCGCGTGACCATCGCCCGCGGAGCCACCCCTTGGTTCGTTCCCACGCTGGCCACCGCCGCCGTGACGACCGCCCTCACCCGGCGTTCCGGCAAGTGGGCCCTGGCGGCCGTGCCGGCCTGCGCGCTCAGCGCGGGCATGCTGTGGTTCTTCCGCGACCCCGAGCGTGAGATCGGCGCCGGCAGAGTGATCTCCCCCGCCGACGGCGTGGTCCAGTCCATCGACGAGTGGCCGGACGGTCGCACCCGCGTCGCCATCTTCATGAGCCCGCTCAACGTCCACGTCAACCGCGCGCCGCTGGCCGGTGCCGTGACGTCCGTGGAGCACATCGCCGGCGGCTACGTCCCGGCGTTCAACAAGGACAGCGACCGCAACGAGCGCGTCGTGTGGCACTTCGACACCGAGCTCGGCGACATCGAGATGGTGCAGATCGCGGGCGCCGTGGCCCGCCGCATCGTCCCCTACATGGACGCCGGCACCAAGGTCGAGCAGGGCGAACGGGTCGGTCTGATCCGTTTCGGCTCGCGCGTCGACACCTACCTGCCGGCCGGCGTCGAGGTCGGCGTCGAGGTCGGCCAGAAGACCACAGCCGGGGTGACTCGCCTTGACCGTGACTGATCCGGAGACTCTGGTCGGCCTTGCCGACGAAGAGGAGACCGAACTCCGCCGCCGACGCTGGGCCCGGGACCGCGAGCTGCGCGCGCCCCGCTCCCCCCAGCACCTGTCCACCGCCGACTTCCTCACCCTGGGCAACGCCGTCTGCGGCTTCCTGGCGATCTACTCGATCACCACCGGGATCCTCATGCCGCACCTCACCGGCGAGTCCAACACGCCCGTCAAGCACAGCGCCGCCACCGCGGTCACCCTGCTGCTGATCGGTGCGATGTGCGACCTGTTCGACGGCCTGGTGGCGCGCAAGCTGCGCTCCTCCGCGCTGGGCGCGGAGCTCGACAACCTGGCCGACCTGATCAGCTTCGGCATCGCGCCGGCCTACTTCGTCGCGGTCTGGGGCCTGGTCTCGCCCGGCTCCAACCAGCAGCTCTCGGCGTTCATCGCGCTGACCGTGCTGCTCGCCGTGGTGCTGCGGCTGGCCCGCTTCTCGGCCGTCAAGATGCGGCCGGGGATCTTCCAGGGCATGCCCTGCCCGATGGGCGCGATGACGGTCATCGCGATCGTGCTGCTCGACCCGCCGTTCATCCCCGGCCTGCTGATGATCCTCGGCGTGGCCTACCTGATGGTCAGCCGGATCGAGTACCCCAAGCCGCAGGGCCTGCTGGCCACCGCCACGCTGGCCTGGATCGTGGTCTCCATCGGCTGCCTCGCCTCCTGGGCCGCGGGCCTGCCCGGCGGCGACACCCTGATGCACATCGGCGCGGTCGCCCAGATCGCCCTCGCGGCGATGGCTCCGCTGCTGGTCATCCGCCGGAAGGTCGGCCAGAAGGTCGGCGACGTGCGGGCCCGGCGTGCCGAGCGGAACTGCGCGTAGCTGCGGTAGCTGCGGTAGCTGCTCTCACGAAAGCCGCCCACTCCGAGAATTCTCCGGGTGGGCGGCTTTCTGCTGTGCGGTCTTCCGCTTCGCGCAGTTCCCCGCGCCCCTGACGGGGCGCGAACCGAGGCGGGAGCTCAGGCGCCGCCGTTGTGCACGGAGAAGGCGCTGCGGCGGGCGGCGCGGGCGACGGCGGGGTCCGGGTGGACGGAGGCGACGGCGGTCAGGACGCTGGCGGCTCGCGGGTGGCCGGACTGGCGGGCGCGGTGGAACAGGCGGACGGGTTCACCGGCCGAGGCGCCCTCGACGTGGCCGACCAGCAGGTCGGTCTCGCCGTGGTCGAGGACGGCGGCGGCGGTGTCGACCCACAGCCAGGCGGCGTCCTCCGCGCCCAGCACGTCGGCCGGGGACACCCCGCCCTCGTCGAGCTGTTCGGCGAGCCAGAGCAGCGCGTAGGGCCGCAGGACGGCCTCCTCGACGGCGGCGCGGACGCCCTGCTCGGCGGTGGAGCCGGCCACCACCCGGAGGGCCTCGAAGGCGAGGCCGCGCACCAGGGCGTCCTCGCCGCGGGCGGCCTCGAGGAGTTCGGCGACGGCGCGGTCGGCGGGGCGGGCGGCGACCCAGGCGCGGAACTCGGCGCGGGCCGGTCCGGGGGTGTAGTCGGCGCAGGCGCTGAGCAGCTCCACGGCGCTCTGCTCGATGTGCCCGGCGGCGGTCTGCGCGACGGTGCAGATCTCCTCGAGCTTGGCGCGCACCGCCCAGTGGCCGAGCGGGGAGAGTTCGGCGGCCTCGTCCCCGCGGGTGAGCGCGCCGACGGCGGCCAGGCCGTCGAGCATCCAGTCGAGCACGGCGGCGACGTCGGCGGGCGCGTGCGGGGTGTCGATCTGCGGCTCGCGGCAGGTGCCGCGGACCGCGGAGACCGCGGAGGCGGCGTGCGGGACCGGCGAGAGCGGGAAGGTGCCGGGGCCGAGGCGGCGCTCGTCCAGGCCGCGGCGGAGCAGTTCGAGCAGCTCGCTGTCGGCGACCGGCCCGTCCACCAGGTGCAGGAAGGAGAGCAGCTGCGGGGCCTGGTCGACGGCCTGGCCGGCCAGCTGCGCGAAGACGCCGCGCAGCGCCACCGGCGGGACCGGGGCGAGCAGCGTCCAGGCGTCGAACAGCGCGGACCAGCCGCGGACCACCGCCTCGTCGTCGCGCTCCCACGCGTGCAGCCGCCAGCCGGGTCCGGCGCCGCCGTCGCGGAGTTCCACCAGGCCGACCAGCAGGGCCTGGCCCCAGGCGTTGGCGGCGGCGCCGACGGTCATCGCGAGGGCGCGGCCGGCGGCGCGGGCGTCCTCGGGGAGGAGCTCGCCGCGCTTGTCGACCTCGGCGAGCTCGCCGGCCCAGCGCGCGACGCGGACGGCGTCGGCGAGCATCCGGCGGGCCAGCGGGGCGAGTTCGGCGGGCGCGGGGAAGCCGTCCGGGACGGGCACGCGGCCGCGTCCGGGCTTGGCGGGGACCCGGCGTCGGTTGGTGCCGGGTACAGTGCCGTCCGCCCGCCCGGCCGTGCCGGGCAGACGGGTCACCGTCGCACCGGTGCGGATCGGCTGGTGCGGGGCATCACGGTCGCGCGGGTTCCGAGACGTCACGCCGTGCAGTCTTCCCCTTGCACGGGCCTTCTGTCACATCGACTGCCGGGCTGTCTCGGCGCGCTGTCCCAACCGTTCGAACGAAGGGTGGACAAGCCACCGCAAAGCGGGACGGATCGCTCCGTTTTCTGGCATGCACATGAACAATACCGCGCAGCCTGCGAGAACAGGACGCGGTGGCCGGCGTTCCGGTTCCGCCTGGTGATCGCCGTCACGGCGCCGGCCGCCGCCGTCACAGCAGCGGCGTGAGGAAGCGGCGCAGCGCCTCGGTGTAGGCCGCCGGGTCGGCGTTCCACAGGGCGGCGTGTGCGGCGTCCGGGACGGGCTGGAGGCTCACCAGGTCGTCCCGGCTGGTGGCGAGGCGCTGGGCGGCCGCCCAGGGGGCGATCCGGTCAGCGGGGCTGTGCAGCACCAGCGCGGGGGCGGGCAGGTCGGTGCCGGCCGCGATCCGGGCGAAGCCGGCCAGGTCGACGCCGGTGCGGCCCTGCGCGGCGAGCGAGCCGAGTTCGGCGAGAGCCGGGGACGCGCCGCCGCGGGCGCTCTCCCGGCGCATCGTCTCGGTCAGGTCCAGCACCGCCGAGTCCAGCACCAGGCCGGCGATCCGCTCCCGCCAGGTCGAGCGGGCCGCGGTCTGCAGCGCGATGCTCGCCCCGACCGACCAGCCGTACAGCACCACCCGGCCCGCGCCGTGGTCCAGGGCGTGGACGATCGCCGCCTCGACGTCTCGCCACTCGGTCTCGCCGAAGTGCCCCAGGCCGTCCGGGGAGGCGGGCGCGCCCTCGTCGCCGCGGTAGGTGACGGTCAGGGTGGGCAGGCGCAGCGCGTGCAGCAGCGGCAGCACCGGCAGCGCCTGGGTGCGGTCGGCGCCGGGGCCGTGGATCAGCACCACCCAGGTGCCGCGGATCCCGGTGGTGTGCCAGGCCGGGAGCGGGCCGAGCTCGCCGTCGACCGCGGTGTCGGTGAAGTCCAGGCCGGCGGCGGTGCGCGGGTCCCCGATCAGCACCCGCGGGGTGACCCGGACCTCGGTGCCGACGGCCAGGGTGCCGCCGTCGGCCCGCTCCAGCCGCCGCAGGACCCGCTGCTCGCCGCGGTCCAGGACACCGCCGACCACCGCGTGCCCGCCGTCCGGCCACTCCAGCGCGTAGTGCCCGGTCAGCAGGGTCTCCTCGGTCCGGGTCAGCCCGACCCGGCCGGGACCCAGGTCCTGCACCACCACCCGCGTCGCGGCGAACGGCTCCACCTCCCCGGGCCGCACCACCCGGTTCGACACCTTCCTCCCGAGCAGCAGGAACGCCGCCCCGGTCCCTGCTGCGGCGGCTGCGACAACGGCGGCGGTTCCCCAACGCATCGACGGCACTCCCCGGCTGACGGTCCATGGCTACGAGCACCAGTCCACCCGCAGACGCCGCCCCCGGCGACCCGGGACGCGCGAGCGGGTGGTCGGCCGGGGAGCCGACCGCCGGTGACAGCGGGACGGTGCACCGGGAGCGGCCGCGCTCCGGGTCATGCGCGCCGACGAGCCCTCGGCATCGGTTGGCGGGGACCGCCCTCGACGAGGTGGCCGTAGCCGCCGGCCTCCCAGACCAGCGCCCGGAATTCCTGCAGGGTCAGCGCTGTGGCCTCTTCGCCCGACTCGGTGCGGAAGTGGACGGTGCCGCAGCGGGCGCAGTACCAGCCTCGGGACCAGAGCCGCTCGGCAGCCGCCCGACCCGCCAGGAGCCGTTTTCGGGCCGACCGATGCTTGGCCGCGCGGACGAACAGCGCGATCGCCGCCACCAGCGCCAGTGCGGAGATCCAGCCCAGGAAGGCGAAGTCGGGCCGTGGCGAGTCCGCGACCGGAGTGCGGTCGAACGGGTAGTTCTGCGGGTGCGTCGCCGTGGTGCGGTCACTGAACCAGTGGCCGGCGGCGGCGCCTGCGATGAAGGTCCCGATGGACACCAGTCCCAACATCCCCGCGAGACAACCGAGCGGTGACGGCATGGACAAGAGCCCCGGTGCCGGTTCCAGAGCACCCGACAGGGACGTGGTGACACTGCGGGTGACGGTCTCCTCGGGATCGTCGAAACGAGCCGGAGTCGTGATCCTGACGCTGTCCCGCCCGGCGTGGTAGACGGCCGGAACGCCGGCCACCTCGTCGGTGAGTCCGCAGCTCGGGCACGGTTGCAGCAGCGGTGGCCCGGTGTCTTCGATCCTTGCCATGGAACCCCCTGGGTGCGTTCTGCCGGTCGGGCGCGGCCATGCTGACAGACGACGGGGCGAGACGGTGATGATCTGAGCGAAGACTGAGGATCGGCCGTTCGACCGACCCTTGGCACCCGTCCGCTAGGCCGCCAGTTCCTCGGCCAGGAGTTGCCAGAAGCGCGGGGTGACCGGGGGGCGGGGCGGGGGCGGGGTGGCGCCCCAGTGGGTGGGGGTGTGGTGTTCGGACTGGAGGGTGGCGAGGGTGTGTTCGAGGGCTTCGGGGGCGACCGGGACGATGCGGGCGATGGGGCGGAGTTGGGCCTGCCAGCGGCCCTGGACGACCTGGCGGAGGCGGGAGTCGAGTTCGGCGTCGCGGCCGGTGAGGTGGACCAGGGTGCGGAGGTCGACGCCGAGGACGACGGCGAGGGTGTGGGTCTGTTCCTCGTCGCCGGTCCACTTCCCGGTGGCTTCGGCCTTCTGGTAGGTGGCGGGCGCGAGGCCGAGGCGGCGGGCGGCCTGTTCCTGGCTGAGCTCGCGGGCCAGCCGGAAGTCGCGCAGGGTGCGCGGGGCTCCGCCCATGAGCTGGACGGGCGGGCACCAGAGGGTGCGGGCGAGGGCGATGAGCTCCTCTTCGGTGGGGACGATGTGGCCGCTCTCCCAGCCGAGGACGTGGGCGGGCAGCAGGCGGATGCCGTGGGCGGCGAGGCCTTCGGCGACCTGATCGGGTGTCAGGCCGAGGCCGGTCCGGTGGGCCCGGGCCGCGGCGGGGGAGAACGGCACGGGCGGGGCCGGCAGCTGTCTGCGTCGCATGCCCCCTGAACGTACGGGCGGACGGCGGCGGGCCCCACCCGCCGAAGACACGAAGCGGGGCGGGCGGTCCCGGCCGACGACTGGTCGATCGAACGAGAGGGGGGTGGACGAACCGGACGCCGGATCGGACGTAGTGACGGAGCGACAGCCGCTCGGCCGGGAGCGCTCGGACGGCGACCGTGTGTGACCAAACCCTCCGTCACCTCGGTTGACTGGCGGGAAGCGGGCGTGGTGGGATCTTCGGGCCAAACGGAGGTAAGCAGAGGAAGCCGGTGCGAGTCCGGCGCGGTCCCGCCACTGTGACCGGGGAGCCCGATGGGGCGTCCGGGAGTCAGGAGACTCTGGCCTTTCGTTCCGTCGATCCAGGGCGCGGACCCTGAGTGAGGACACGACGCCATGCGGGCTGCCCCGTACCTGGTGGGCGCGGTCGCGGGGTACCTCGCGGACGCCCGGCTGGGCGACCCTCGGCGCGGGCATCCGGTCGCCCTGTTCGGCAGCGCCGCCGCCCGGTTGGAGAAGCGCCTGTGGCGTGACCACCGCGGGGCCGGGGCGGTGCACACCGCGCTCGCCGTGGGCGCGGTCGCCGCGGGCACGGTGCTCGCCGAGCGCGCGGTGCGGCGTTCGCGGCCGGCCGCGGCCGCGCTGACGGCCGCCGCCACCTTCACCGTGCTGGGCGGGACGTCGCTGACCCGGGAGGCGCGGACCGTCGGACGGTCGTTGGCGGCCGGGGATCTGACGGCGGCTCGGGAGCGTCTCCCCCACCTGTGCGGACGCGACCCCTCCGGCCTGGACGAGCAGCAGGTGGCCCGGGCGGTGGTGGAGTCGGTCGCCGAGAACACCGCGGACGCCGTGGTGAACGCCCTGGTGTGGGGCGGACTGGCGGGCGCCCCGGGGTTGTTGGCGTTCCGTGCGGTCAACACGCTGGACGCGATGGTGGGCCACAGGTCCGCGCGGTACCGCCGTTTCGGCTGGGCCGCGGCGCGGCTGGACGACGTCGCGGGCTGGCCGGGTGCCCGGCTCACCGCGCTGCTGACGGTCGCCGCCTCGGGCGCCCCGGGCCGGACCTGGCGGGTCTGGCGGCGGGACGGCTCCGCCCACCCGAGCCCGAACGCCGGGCAGGCCGAGTCGGCGTTCGCGGGCGCGCTCGGCGTCCGCCTCGGCGGGACGCTGCAGTACGGCGAGCGGGTCGAGCACCGGCCGGTCCTGGGCGCGGAGCTCCCCCCGGTCGGCGTCGCGGACATCGAACGGGCCTGCCGGCTGTCGCGGCGGGTGGGGGCCCTGGCGCTGGGGGTCACCGTCGCCGCGCGGGCCGTGGCGCTGTCGCGCCCCCGGGGTGCGTTCTCCTCTTCCTCTCTCCCCTCCGAAGGAGCCCGCCCGTGAACGGCGCGTTGCTGGTCGCCGGTACGACGTCCGATGCCGGGAAGAGCGTGGTCACCGCGGGGATCTGCCGGTGGCTGTCCCGGCAGGGGGTGCGGGTGGCGCCGTTCAAGGCGCAGAACATGTCGTTGAACTCGTTCGTGACGGCCGACGGGGCGGAGATCGGCCGGGCGCAGGCGATGCAGGCGCAGGCGGCGGGGGTGGAGCCGGAGGCGGCGATGAACCCGGTGCTGCTGAAGCCGGGGGCGGACGGGCGCAGCCAGGTGGTGCTGCTCGGGCGGGCCGTCGCGGAGGTCGGGGCGCTGGACTACCGGGAGCGCAAACCGGTGCTGCTGGAGCGGTCGTTGGAGTGCCTGGCGGACCTGCGGTCGCGGTTCGACGTGGTGGTCTGCGAGGGCGCGGGCTCCCCGGCGGAGATCAACCTGCGGGACCGGGACATCGCCAACATGGGCCTGGCGTCGGCGGCGCGGCTGCCGGTCGTGGTGGTCGGCGACATCGACCGCGGCGGGGTGTTCGCGTCGATGTTCGGCACCCTGGCGCTGCTGTCCGCGGAGGACCAGGCGCTGATCTCGGGCTGGATCGTCAACAAGTTCCGCGGCGACGCCCGGCTGCTCGCGCCGGGGCTGGAGATGCTGCGGCAGTTGACGGGCCGTCCGGTGCTGGGGACGTTCCCGATGCTGTCGGGGCTGTGGCTGGACGCCGAGGACTCGCTGGACCTGGCGTCGGTGGCGCAGCGCCCGCCGGTGGCCGGGCCGGCCGGGGCGGAGGTGCTGCGGGTCGCGGTGGTGCGGCTGCCCCGGCTGTCGAACTTCACGGACGTGGACGCGCTGGCCCAGGAGCCGGGGGTGCTGGTCCGCTGGGCGACCCGGCCGGAGGAGCTGGCGGACGCCGACCTGGTGGTGCTGCCGGGGACCCGAGCGACCGTGGCGGACCTGGCGTGGCTGCGCGCGCAGGGGCTGGCCGAGCCGCTGGCGGCGCGCGCCGCGGAGGGCCGGCCGGTGCTCGGGGTGTGCGGCGGCTACCAGATGCTGGGCCGTCGGATCGTGGACACCGTCGAGTCGGGCGCGGGCGCGGTGGACGGGCTGGGGCTGCTGCCGACCCGGGTGGTGTTCGGGCGGGAGAAGGTGTTGGCCCGTCCGGTCGGGGTGGCGTTGGGCGAACGCGTGGAGGGGTACGAGATCCACCACGGGGTGGTGGCGGTGGAGGGCGGCGAGGTGTTCGTCGCGGGGCCGGACGGATCGGCCCTGGACGGCTGCCGGGTGGGCTCGGTGTGGGGGACGACCTGGCACGGGGTGTTGGAGAACGACGCGTTCCGGCGGGTGTTCCTGCGCGAGGTGGCGCGGGCGGCCGGGCGGGCGTTCACGCCGTCGCCGGACACCTCGTTCGCCGCGGCGCGCGAGCGCCGGTTGGACGCGCTGGGTGATCTGGTGGCGGAGCACGCCGACACCGACGCGCTGTGGAAGCTGATCGAGAACGGGGCGCCGGCGGGTCTGCCGTTCGTGCCGCCCGGGGCTCCGGCCCCGGTGGAGATGGAGGGTGCCAAGTGAGCGAACTGACCGATGCCCGTTACCCGTTCACCGCGATCGTGGGGATGGACGACCTGCGGCTGGGGCTGCTGCTGAACGCGGTGTCACCGGCCGTGGGCGGGGTGCTGGTGCGGGGTGAGAAGGGCACCGCGAAGTCCACCATGGTGCGCGCGCTGGCGGGGCTGCTGCCGTCGATCGCCACCGTGCCGGGGTGCCGCTTCGCCTGCGACCCGGCGTCGCCGGACCCGCAGTGCCCGGACGGGCCGCACGACGGCGCGGCGGTGAGCGACCGCCCGGCGTACCTGGTGGAGCTGCCGGTTGGCGTCTCCGAGGACCGGGTGGTCGGCTCGCTGGACCTGGAGCGGGCGCTCGCGGAGGGCGTGAAGGCGTACGAGCCGGGCCTGTTGGCGAAGGCGCACCGGGGTGTGCTGTACATCGACGAGGTGAACCTGCTGCAGGACCACCTGGTGGACCTGCTGCTGGACGCGGCGGCGATGGGCCGGTCCTACGTGGAGCGCGAGGGCGTGTCGGTGCGGCACGCCGCGCGGTTCCTGCTGGTCGGGACGATGAACCCGGAGGAGGGCGAGCTGCGGCCGCAGCTGCTGGACCGGTTCGGCCTGACCGTGGAGATCGCGGCGACCCGGGACGCGGACCAGCGGGCCGAGGTGGTGCGCCGCCGGCTGGCGTACGACGCCGACCCGGCGGGCTTCGCGGCGCGGTACGCCGAGCCGGAGCGGGAGCTCGCGCTGCGGATCACCACCGCCCGGGAGCTGCTGCCGAGCGTCGAGCTGTCGGACCTGGCGCTGCGTCAGATCACCGCGGTCTGCGCGGCGTTCGAGGTGGACGGGCTGCGGGCGGACATCGTGATGGCGCGCGCCGCGGTGGCGCTGGCCGCCTGGGCGGGGCGTACCGAGGTGCTGGAGGAGGACGTCCGCAAGGCCGCGCAGCTGGCGCTGCCGCACCGGCGGCGGCGCAACCCGTTCGACGCGCCGGGGCTGGACGAGGAGCAGCTGGACCGGACGCTGGCCGAGCACGCGCCGGAGGAGGGCCCGGAGGACGACGGCCCGGAGCCGGACGGCGGACCGGACGGGGGTGACGGCGGCGGTCCGGGCGGCGGTGCGCCGGAGCCGAACGAGCCCGCCGCGCCCGAGGGTTCGGCCGATCCGTCGGAGCCGTCCGAGCAGCAGCCCGCCGCGCCGCCGAAGCAACGGCCGGGCGGGGCACGGGAGTCGGCGCCGGTGGCGGCCGACCAGCCGTACCGGACGCAGCTGTTCAAGGTGGAGGGGACCGGGCGAGGCGCGCAGGGGCGCCGCTCCCCCGCGGAGACCGACGGCGGGCACACCATCCGGGCGCGCCGCCCGCAGGGGCGGCTGGCGCGGCTGCACCTGAGCGCGACGCTGCGGGCCGCGGCGCCGCACCAGGTGGCGCGCGGGCGGGACGGGCGGGCGCTGCTGGTGCGCCGCGACGACCTGCGCGAACAGGTGCGCCGGGGGCGGGAGTCGAACCTGGTGCTGTTCGTGGTGGACGCCTCCGGGTCGATGGCGGCGCGGCAGCGGATGACGGCGGTGAAGGGCGCGGTGCTCTCGCTGCTGATGGACGCCTACCAGCGGCGCGACAAGATCGGCATGGTGACCTTCCGCGGCGCCGGCGCGGAGCTGGCGCTGCCGCCGACCTCCTCGGTGGAGGTCGGCGCGGCCCGGCTGGAGCAACTGCCCACCGGCGGGCGGACCCCGCTGGCGGCCGGCCTGCTGCGGGCGCAGGAGGTGCTGCGGGTGGAGCGGCTGCGCGACCCGGACCGCCGTCCGCTGCTGGTGGTGGTGACCGATGGCCGGGCCACCGGGGCGAAGGACGCGCTGGACCAGGCGCGCCGCGCGGCGGGCCTGCTGGCGGCGCAGGGCGTGGCCGCGGTGGTGCTGGACTGCGAGTCGGGTCCGGTCCGCCTGGGCCTGGCCCGGGAGTTGGCGGGCCGGCTGCGCGCGGACGCCGTGACCCTGGACGAACTGCGGGCCGAGGGCGTGGCCTCGCTGGTCCGCGACACCCGTACGACGATGCGAAAGGCGGCCTGAGCCGATGCCCAAGGGAGTTGCCGAGAACGTCCCCGACGACGGTCTGACGACGCGTCAGCGGCGGACCCAGCCGATCACCGCGGTGCACACCGGGCCGGGGAAGGGGAAGTCCACCGCGGCGTTCGGGATGGCGCTGCGGGCCTGGAACCAGGGCTGGCCGATCGGGGTGTTCCAGTTCGTCAAGTCGGCTAAGTGGAAGGTCGGCGAGGAGAACGCGCTGCGGGTGCTCGGCGAGTCCGGGCAGGGCGGCACGGTGGCCTGGCACAAGATGGGCTCGGGCTGGTCGTGGGTGCAGCGCGACATCGAGTCCTCGGAGGAGGCGGCGAAGGAGGGCTGGGAGCAGGTCAAGCGCGACCTCGCCGCCGAGACCTACCGCTTCTACGTGCTGGACGAGTTCACCTACCCGCTGCACTGGGGCTGGATCGACGTGGACGAGGTGGTGGCGGTGCTGCGCGACCGCCCGGGCAGCCAGCACGTGGTGGTGACCGGCCGCAACGCGCCCGCGCAGCTCGTCGAACTCGCGGACCTGGTCACCGAGATGACCAAGGAGAAGCACCCCATGGACGCCGGCCGCAAGGGCCAGCGCGGTATCGAGTGGTAGAGCGTTGAACAGCACCCCCCGGATCGTCGTCGCCGCCCCGTCCTCCGGGGCGGGCAAGACCACCGTCGCCACCGGCCTGATCGCCGCGCTCACCGCGCGGGGCCTGCGGGTCTCCCCGCACAAGGTCGGCCCGGACTACATCGACCCCGGCTACCACGCGCTGGCCTCCGGCCGGCCGGGCCGCAACCTGGACGCCTGGATGAGCGGCCCGGAGCGGATCGCCCCGCTGTTCGCGCACGGCGCGGCCGGCGCGGACGTGGCGGTGGTCGAGGGCGTGATGGGCCTGTACGACGGGGCGGCCGGGCGGGGCGAGTTGGCGTCCACCGCGCAGGTCGCCAAGCTGCTGCGGGCGCCCGTGGTGCTGGTGGTGGACGCCTCCTCGCAGTCCCGGTCGGTGGCGGCGCTGGTGCACGGCTTCGCCTCCTGGGACCCCGAGGTGCGGCTGGCCGGGGTGATCCTCAACAAGGTGGCCTCGGACCGGCACGAGACGCTGCTGCGCGAGGCGTTGGAGGAGGGCTCCGGGGTGCCGGTGCTCGGTGCGGTGCGGCGGGCGCAGGCGGTGGACACGCCGTCCCGGCACCTGGGCCTGGTGCCGGCGGTGGAGCGCTCCGCGGAGGCGCTGCGCGCGGTCCGCGAGATGGGCGAACTGGTCGCCGCCTCGGTGGACCTGGACGCCGTGCTGGCACTGGCTCGGTCCGCACCGCCGCTGGCCGCCGAGGCCTGGGAGGCGGCCGCCGAGGTCGCCGGGCTCGACGGCCCGCGCCCGCGGATCGCGCTGGCGGGCGGCGCGGCGTTCTCCTTCTCGTACGCGGAGAACGCCGAACTGCTGGCCGCCGCCGGAGCGGAGGTGGTCGCCTTCGACCCGCTGCACGACGAGGCGCTGCCGGAGCGGACCGCGGCGCTGGTGATCGGCGGCGGCTTCCCGGAGGTGTACGTCTCCGAGCTGAGCGCCAACGCGGCGCTGCGGGCCTCGATCGCGGAGCTGGCCGCGAGCGGCGCCCCGGTGGTCGGCGAGTGCGCCGGACTGCTGTACCTGGGGCGGGAGTTGGACGGCCTGCCGATGTGCGGGGTGCTGGACGCCACCGCCCGGATGACGCCCCGGCTGACCCTCGGCTACCGGGAGGCGGTGGCGCTGGCCGACTCGCCGCTGGCCGTCGCGGGCACCCGGGTGCGCGGCCACGAGTTCCACCGCACCGCCACCGACCCGGCCGCGGGCCCCTCCCCCGCCTGGGCCTGGCGCACCCCCGCCGGCCCGCACACCGAGGGCCACCTGCAGGGCTCGGTCCACGCCTCGTACCTGCACCTGCACTGGACCGGCGCCCCCGAGCTCCCCGCCCGGCTGGTCCGGCACGCCGCCGCGTACGCCGCGCGGTCCATCGACTGACGGGCCAGGGTGCGCCCGCCGGCGGTGAACTCCACCCCGCCCTGACCGCCCGTCAGTTCGGGCCGGGCAGGGCGGTGGCACGGCGCCTCGGCGGGCTCGACGGGCTGCCCTCGAGCCCGAACCACACCACGGCCTCCTGCAGTTCGCCGCCGTACGAGATCCACTCCAGTTCGTCGGCCCCGTCGAACAGCTCGGGCCGCAAACCACCACCGCCGGGGGCAGCCGGATCCACCCGTAGCCGGTCTCCCGCACCAGCGCGAGCGCCCAGGAGAGCTTCGGGGACCAGGACTCCGGGTCGAACCGCCCGTCCGGGCCGGGGCGGCGCATCAGGTCGACGAAGACCGCCTCGCCCGCCCGGCGACGTCCTCGGGGATGCCGGCCTCCGGGTAGAGCATCGGGCTCCACCACACGTTCCGGTTCTCCAGCGCGAGCGCGACCGCCAACGGGTCCTCGTCGTACGCCTCGGTGTAGTGCGATCCGGCCAGCACCTGCCATTCAAACAGCGCGACGATCACGCGGCTCCGGCCGGTGCCCGGGAACGTCGAAGGGCCGCCCCGGCCGGGGCGGCCCTGCGGAGCGGGGGGGGGCGGGGCCGTAGGTGGGTGGGTTGGCGCGAGGTGGGGGGGGGGGGGGGCGGGCGC
>NZ_JBFAQR010000026.1:0-90698 GCF_040678815.1 Kitasatospora sp. NPDC049285
GCCGCGGCCAGGTCGCCGCGCATCCGCTGGCCGAGCGAGAGCTGCCGCACCGGGGTGTCCAACAGGTGCCCCAGGTCGAGCAGTTCGACGCACCGGTCGAGGTTGGCCCGGTACCGGGCGTCCGGCACCCGGTAGATCCGCCTGGCCAGTTCGTAGCTGTCGCGCAGTGGCAGGTCCCACCACAGGGTGGTGCGCTGCCCGAAGACCACGCCGATCCGCCGGGCCAGCGCGGCCCGCTTCGCCGCCGGGTCGACCCCGGCGACCCGCAGCCGACCGCCGCTGGGCACCAGGATGCCGGTGAGCATCTTCACCGTGGTGGACTTGCCCGCGCCGTTGGGCCCGATGTAGCCGACGCACTCGCCTTCCTCGACCCGGAAGCTGAGCCCGTCGACGGCCCGCACCTCGCGCTTCTCCCGCCGCCAGCGCCCGGCCCTGGCCCGCACCGTGAAGGTGCGCCGGACGTCCTCGACCTCGATCACCGCCATGGCAGTTCCCTTCTGACGATCCGTCACTTCTCAGCTTCCGGTGGAGCGGTAGGCGCGCAGCCCGGTCCGCCAGGCCAGGCCGGCGGCGAGCACGCAGACCAGCGCGGCCAGCGGCGAGGCGTACTGGAACGCCGCGGGCAGGCCGAGCGGGTCGGGGCGGCCCAGCACGTGCAGCGCGGGCAGCCAGTTGACGAAGGCCAACGGGATGCCGAACACGGTGCCGGCCACCAGTTCGCGGGTGAACACGGTCGGCGGGTACTGCAGCATCGTCGCCCCGCCGTAGGTGACGGAGTTCTGCAGTTCAGCGGCGTCGCCCCACCAGAACTGCACGGTGGAGCAGCCGACGATCACCGCCGAGAGGATCACCGAGCCGCACAGCAGCATCGCCGGCACCATCAGCACCCGGTCCCAGGTCCACCGGACGTCCAGCGCGGCGAGCGACCAGCCGAGTACCGCGAGGGCCTGCACCAGTCGGCCGATCCGGCGCAACGAGAAGCGCTCGGCCGCGAGTTGGGCCAGCGCGGGGGCGGGCCGGATCAGCACCGTGTCCAGCATCCCGGTGCGCACCCGCTCGCCGAGCGCACCGACCGAGCCGACCACGGTGTTGGCCACCCCGAGCGCGGTGCACGAGGTGCCGTACAGGAAGGCGGTCTCCGGCAGGCTCCAGCCCGCGAGTTGGCGGGTCTGGTGGAACATCAGCAGCAGGACGGCGAAGTCCAGGAAGGTGATCAGCGCGTTGGCCGCCAGCGTCAGCGCGAACGAGGTCCGGTAGGCGAGCGCGGCGCGGGCCCACATCGCGGCGATCAGCCACCACGAGCGGACCGCCCAACCGGCGCGCCCGGCGAAGGAGTCAGCCACCCTGCACCACCACCCGGCGCACCGCCAGCGCCTGTACCGCCCGTCCGAGCGCCAGCAGCGCGACCGCCCAGGCCAGTTGGAACCCGTACAGGCCGAGCAGGGCGACCCCCGTACGCCGCTCCTGCAGCACGTCGGCAGGCAGCTGCACCAGCGCGGCGAACGGCAGTACCCGCGCCAACTCGCCCAGCAGGCCGGGGAAGAGCGCGAGCGGCAGCAGCGTGCCGGAGAAGAACATCGCCGCCACCATCATCGCCGCCCGCACCCCCTCGGCGTCGTGCAGCCAGAAGCCGGTCAGCGACACCAGGAACCGCAGCCCGAAACTCACCACCACCGCCAGCAGCACCGACAGCAGGAACTCCGCCCACACCAGCGGCCGCTGCGGCAGCCGCAGGTCGAACAGCGCCGTCCCGGCGAGCAGCGGCACCGCCCCGCGGGTCACCAGTTGGAACCCGGCCCGCCCCAGGTCCGAGGCCAGCCACCAGCCCTGGAAGTCCACCGGCCGGTACAGGTCGATCGCGATGTCCCCGCTGCGGAACCGCGCCTGCACGTCGTCCTGGAACCCGCCGCCCCACACCGCCACCGTCACCAGCAGCCCCTGGCTGATCCAGATGTACGTCACCGCCTGCCCCGCGTCGTACCCGCCCAGGCCCGGTCTGGCCTGCCACAACGCGAGGAACGTGAACGTCAGGATCACCCCGAACACCGAGTTGGTGACCACCCCCGCCACCGTCGCCGCCCGATACGTCGAATACCGCCGAAACGCCCCCCGGGCCACCGCCCCGTACACCCCGCCGCCCATGCATTGTCTCCTTGTCGACAATCCTCAGGGCACACGCCGACAGCCCCGACCCCCAGCACCCCGGGGGGTACCGGGCCGAGGCCCTCGATCCGCATGCAGTTGTCCCCCCAAGGTATTCCCGCGCCCCGGGGCCCCGCACCCCCTTTTGCCGCGGACCCCGGACCGGTCCCGCTACAGGTACAGCCCGGTCGACCCCTCCAGGTCGCCGAACCGGCCCGCCGCCACCGCGTGCAGGTCGCGTTCGCGCAGCAGCACGTACGTCGCCCCGCGCACCTCGACCTCCAGCTTGTCCTCCGGGTCGTAGAGCACCCGGTCGCCGGGCTCCACGGAGCGGACGCTCTGCCCGACGGCGACCGCCTCCGCCCAGGTGCAGCGGCGGGAGAGTTCGGCGGTGGCGGGGATCAGGATGCCGCCGGTGGAGCGGCGCTCGCCCTCACCCGCCTCGGTCTTCACCAGGACCCGGTCGTGCAGCATCCGAATCGGAAGCTTCTCCCCGAGCCGGTCGTGCCGCCGCGCGCCCTCGTCGTTGGCGTCTGCCGTGCCCTGCTTCTCGTTCTCACTCACTCCTCGACCGTACCGGGCGCAGCCCCGTACACGACGAACGGGGCCCTGGGCGACACACCCGGACCCCGTGGCCGTCGCGCACGCCTCAGCGCCGGCGCCGCCGCGCGGAGGCGACCAGCAGCACCACGCCGACCCCGACCAGCGCGACCGGCACGATCCGCTCGGGCCGCGGCCGCCCCTTCTCGTCGACGAACCGCGACTTCACCTGCTCGACGGCCCCGCTCGCGGCGACGTACGCCTGCCCGGCCTTCTGCTCGACCGAGGCGAGCAGCCTGGCCTTGGTCTGGGCGGCGACGGTCGCCGGGTGGACGCGCATGGCGAGCTCGTCGAGGGTGCCCGCGAGCCGCTCCCTGGTGCCGGCGATGTCCGCCTCGATCTGGGCCGCCGTCCGCGCCGACGTGTCCCTGCTGCTCGCTGCCACTTGAGGCCACCCCATCTCTGTTACCGCCAGGTACTTCTTCTTCGACCGACAGTCTGTCAGCTCGGCGCCGAGCGCGCGCAGTACCACCCACCAACGGAGGTAGGTTGGCAGGGAGCACGACCACCCGCACCGGCCACGAGGAGAAGCACCACCGTGAGCGACCGCCTGCAGGCGGGCGACACCGCCCCCGCCTTCACCCTGCCCGACGCCGACGGCAACGAGGTGTCGCTCGCCGACCACCTCGGCCGCAAGGTGATCGTCTACTTCTACCCGGCGGCGCTGACCCCGGGCTGCACCAAGCAGGCCTGCGACTTCACCGACAACCTGGAGGTGTTCGCGGGCGCCGGCTACGACGTGATCGGCATCTCGCCGGACAAGCCGGAGAAGCTGGGCAAGTTCCGCGAGACCGAGCACCTGAAGGTGACGCTGCTCTCCGACCCGGACCACAAGGCGCTGGAGGCGTACGGCGCGTTCGGCGAGAAGACCAACTACGGCCGCACCTACCAGGGCGTGATCCGCTCCACGGTGATCGTGGACGAGCAGGGCAAGGTCGAGCGGGCGCTGTACAACGTCCGCGCCACCGGCCACGTCGCGAAGCTGCTGAAGGACCTGAAGGTCGGTCAGTAGTACGGGCGCGACGCAGCGGTGGCGGCCGACCCCCCGACCGGGTCGACCGCCACCGCCGTCTATGGCCTCAGGGTCAGCAGGCCCCGAGGTCGGACCACACGCCCCACGCGCCGCTCAGCGACGGGTCCTCGTTGGTGGTCCACCACTTGTTCTGCCAGTAGTGGCCCTTCCAGGACACCTTGGTGGTGGTGGCGTACACCGCGGAGGCGCTCCAGCTCGGCGCACCCGAGCAGCTGCCGGTCGAGGCCGACGCGGACGGCGAGGCCGACTGCGAGACCGAGCCCGACGGCGACGCGGACTGCGAGGGCGAGGCGGAGGTGGACGCCGACGCGGACGGCGAGGCCGACTGCGACGGGGACGCGGAGGTGGACGCGGACACCGACGCGGACGGCGAGGCGGTGCCCGCGGTGGTGCCGCGGGTGAAGTCGCCGGTGATGCCGTACAGCGTGCCGCCGACGTTCACGGTCCAGTTGGACGGGGTCGACACCGGCAGGTAGTAGACGAAGTCGACGTCCACCGCGGCGCCCGGCGCCAGCGACTGCCAGGACGGCAGCTTCAGCGAGACGCGGTTGTAGGTGCCCTTCAGGCCGCCGACGTTCGAACCGGTGTTGTCCGAGCGGACGATGGAGGAGTTGAAGCCCGACTGGTCGTGCGCGTTGTTGGGCGCGGAGACCGAGTAGTCGAACTGGAACTCGCTGCCGCCCGGCAGGGTCACCGTCGAGTTGTTGACGATGTGGATCTTCGGGTTGATCGGGTAGTTGTTGTCGCCCAGCTGGAAGTTGGTGAACGACACGTCGATCGGCAGGGTCTGGGCCGGCAGCGCGATGGTGGAGCGGGTCGCACCGTAGGCCGAGGCCGACTTGAACTTGTCGTACAGCAGCGAGGTCATGGTGTTGCCCGGGACGTACTCGCCCTTGCCGCCGTTGGCGGTGGCGTCCCACTTGTAGTCGCCGGCCAGCTCCCAGATCATCGCGCCGCCGACGCCCTGGTTGACCAGGTAGTCCGCCTTGGCCGCGATGGACTGGTCGTCCTCGGTGGAGAGGAAGACCTTCTTGTTCGCGTTCCACAGCCACGACGCGACCAGCGAGGAGCTGTAGTTGTGGCTGTAGCTGCCGTTCAGCGCGGTGTCGGTGACGCCGTACTTGCCCAGGTAGTCCGGCAGGACGCCGGCCTCCAGGTTCTTGGCGTGCCACATCGGGTTGGAGCCGGCGGGCGACTCCTTGCCGTTGGTGTCCAGGTCGTGCCACAGGTTGTCGATGCCGACGGCGCCGTCACCGCAGGTGGTGAGGCCGGAGCCGGCCGGGCAGCTGGTCGTGGAGGCGGTGCCCCACAGGCCGTTGGTGCCGCCGGTGACGTTCTTGAAGCCGCGGGAGTAGTACGGCACGCCGAGGTTGATCCGGCCGGCCGGCATCGCGCCGCGGAAGTAGTGGTACGCCCAGTCGCCGTTCAGGTAGCCGATCCCGCCGTACTGCGAGGTGCCGTACACGTTGGCGGCCTTGAGCTCGGCGTCGTTGCCGTCGTCGAACAGCGAGGCGTTCGGGCCGACGTACTGGTTCCACGCGCCGTGCAGGTCGTACGACATGATGTTGACGTAGTCCAGGTACTGGGTGACCTGGAAGGTCTCCATGCCGCGCAGCAGGTAGCCCGAGGACGGGGCGGCGACCGACAGCAGGTAGTACTTGCCGTCGGCGGCGGAGGCCCGGTCGAGCTTCTCGCGCATGGTCTTCATCAGCGCCGCGTAGCCCTTCATCAGCGAGCCGCGCTTGGCGTTGCTGATGGAGTAGTCGAGCGGGTTGCCCGCGTCCTTCATCGAGGTCGGGTACTCGTAGTCGAGGTCGACGCCGTTGAAGCCGTACTTCTTGATGAAGGTGACGGCCGAGTCCGCGAAGGTGTTGATGCCGGCCTGGTTGACCGAGCCGTCCGCGTTCACGGTCATCGAGTAGAAGCCGCCCGAGCCGACCCGGCTGCCCGAGTCGTCGAAGTAGCCGCCGGTCTCGGCCCAACCGCCCACAGAGACCATGGTCTTGACGTTCGGGTACTGCTTCTTGAACTTGCTCAGCAGGTTGAAGTGGCCCTTGTAGGAGAACGAGGGGTCCATCTCCGCGCCGGCCACGCCGGGGAAGGTCATCCCGGTGGCGGCGTTGTCCGCGCTGTCGGTGCCCACCGAGATGGTGTTGTCACCGGCGACGTGCGCGAACGCGTAGTTGAGGTGGGTGACCTTGTCCCAGGGGATGTTGTTCACCAGGTAGGCGGGCGTGCCGTCCTTGCCGGTGCGCCAGCCGGTGAAGTAGCCGATGACGCGCCGCTGGTGGTCGGCGCCCATCTGCTCGCGGCCCGCGGCGTCGTAGACGTTGCAGTACGGCACGTCGACGCCGGGCGTGGTGTACATCCCGTCGGGGCGACAGGCCTGGTTGTCGACGGCGGCGGCGGACGGCGCGACACCCAGGGTGCCCATCAGCAGGCCCGCCAGGCCCGCCGCGGCCGTCACCGCGAACGCCGCCTTGCGGGCGGTCCTCGGACGGCGCGCAGCGGTGGGACGCTGCTCCGTCGTGGTTCGGATCAACACTCGGTCCTCCGGGAGAGAGTGTCGTGCGCATGCCTGTGGGGGGCTCACGCATGTGGGGGAAGTTGCGCCGAACTTAGAAGGTCTGGACCATTGCCGTCAACAGGTCTGTACCAACTGAATGGCGAAGGCCGAGCCGTCCGCACTCGGACGACCCGGCCTTCCCTAGCGGAATCTGACGCTACTTCATGCTTGCGGTCATCGCGTTGACCAGCGTGCCGGACGGGTCGTCGGCCTCCAGCGAGTAGGCGAAGATGCCGCCGAGGCCCTTGCCGGTGGCGTAGGAGCCGCGGGCCGCGATCGCCTGCGGGGTGTCACCGGTCCACAGGGTGGTGCCGTCGTAGATCCACGAGCTCTGCGTGGTGGCGTCCCAGTGCACCGAGGCGCCGCTGGTCTTGCCGGCCGCCGCCAGCTCCTTCCAGAACGCCACGCCGGCGGTCTGGCTGGTGCCCTGCGCGGCGGAGGGGCCGGTCGCGCTCTGGTACAGGCCGTTGGTCGATCCGGCCGGCACCCCGGTCCAGCCGCGCAGGTAGAACGGCACGCCCACGACCAGCTTGGACGCCGGGAAGCCGCCCTTGATGCCGTACGCCGCCGCGCCGTTGAGGTAGGCGTTCACCGCGTTGTCGACCGTGTACTTCTGGGTGCCGGGGGCGACGACCTTGCTCGGGTCGTTCGGGCTGTCGTACAGCGGGTCCTGCAGGTTCGTCGGACCGGTGGCGTCCCACGCGCCGTGCATGTCGTAGGACATCACGTTGCCGTAGTCCAGGTACTTGCCGATCTGGTCGGTCTGCAGCAGCGCGATCTTGTCCTGGCCGCTCGGCAGCGCCGAGGTGAGCAGGTACTTCTTGCCCAGGGTGGCGCCGTAGGCGTCCAGCTGGTTGCGGAACTCGGCCAGCAGCGCGGTGTAGTTGGCGGTGTCGGCGGCCGAGGTGTGGTTGCCGGTGTGCCCGCCGGCCGAGGCCGGGTACTCCCAGTCGATGTCGATGCCGTCGAAGATGCCCGCGGCCGAGCCGACCCCGCCGGCCGCGTCGCCCTGGACGCTGGGCAGGTTGCCCTTGATGAACATGTCCAGGCAGGAGGAGACCAGCTTCTTGCGCGAGGCGTCGGTGGCCGCCGCGTCGGAGAAGTACTTGGAGTAGGTCCAGCCGCCCAGCGACATGGTGATCTTCAGGTTCGGGTACTTCGCCTTCAGCTCGCGGAGCTGGTTGAAGTTGCCCTTCAGCGGCTGGGTCCAGGCGTCGGTGGTGCCGTCCACCGCGATGTCGGCGGTGTAGCCCTTCTGGTAGTCCGCGAAGGCGTCGCCCGCGCCGTCGCCGGCGTTCGGGTTGTTGTCGTTGGTGTCCGCGGCCTTGATGGTCTCGAAGCAGGTCAGGTTGGCCGGGTCGATGTTGGCGAAGGCGTAGGTCATGGTGTTCAGCCCGGCCGCCGCGCCGGAGGCCGCCATGCTGGACGGGTAGTACTTGTTCCCGTAGATGCCCCACTGCGAGAAGTACGCCGACTTCAGCGCCCCGGTGCGGGCCGCCCCGGTGGTCACCGTGACCGGCGCGGACAGCCCGCTGCTGTGCCCGTCCTTGTCGTAGCCCTGCACCGCGAAGGTGTACGCGGTGTTCGGCAGCAGCGAGGAGACGGTCACCGAGGTGCCCATCGAGGTCGCGGTCTGGTTGGCGCCCGAGAAGATCCGGTAGACCGCGCTGTTGCCGTTCTGCGCGTTGTCGGCGGAGGCGTTCCACTTCAGCGTGACCGCGGTGCCCGAGACGGTCGCGGTCAGCCCCGTCGGGGTGGTCACCACGCCGTCCCCGCCCGGGGTCGGCGAACCGCTGGCGCTGGCCGTCGGCGAGGCGCTGGTGCTCGGGCTCGCGGAGGCGGACGTCGAGGGCGAGGCGGAGGCGGACGGCGAGGCGGAGGCGGTGGCCGAGGCCGAGGGGCTCGCGGAGGTCGAACTCGCGCTCGCGGACGGGCTGCTGGAAGTCGCGCCGCCGGGCCCGGTGAGCGTGAGGTCGTCCGCGTAGTAGGTGCCCTGCCCGTACCAGCCGTGGGTGTAGACGGTCACCGAGGTGGTCGAGGCGCCGGTGGTGAAGGTGGTGCCGAGGCTCGCCCAGTTGGCGTTGGAGCCCCAGGTCGAGGTGTCGGTGGTCCCGGTGCCGGTGACGCCCAGGTAGGTGTAGTTGCCCTTCAGCCAACCGCTCAGGCTGTACGTGGTGTTGGGGCTGACCGCGACGGTCTGCGAGCACTGCGCGGTGTCGGACGCCGAGGCCGCCGCCTGCAGCGCCTTGCTGCCGCCGTGCGGGGCGGTGGCGGTGATCGAGCCGAGGCCGCCGGAGCAGTTCCAGCCGGCCAGCGTGCCGGTCTCGAAGTCGCCGTTGCCCAGCAGGTTGACGGTGGCGGCGGAGGAGGCGCCGCCGATCACGGTGACCAGTCCGGCGGCGCCCGCCACCAGGGCGGTCGCGGTGGCCAGCGCGGTGCCGGCCCGCAGCGGTCGGCGGCCGGATCGGGCGACGGGGTGCGCGGCTGTGGCGCGTTCGGGCATGGGTCGCTCCAGGGTGCTCCGCGCCCGGCAGGGGGACCGGGCGACGTGGGGGAACGCGGATCGGCGCGAAGTTATGTGGTCTGAACCACATGCGTCAATAGGTCTGTACCAATCCTTGACCAAGCCCCGGTGCACCCCGCCGGCCGCCCGACGCCGCCCGAAAGAGTGGTGCAACGGCGCACGGGGGCCAAGTAGCATGACGGGAGTCGGTGCCGGCGGTCTTGGCGGAATTGGCAGACGCCCGGGTTTTAGGTGCCCGTGAGAGAAATCTCGTGAGGGTTCGAGTCCCTCAGGCCGCACCTGGTACGAACGCCGCAGGGCCCGCCCGGGAGTCATCCCGGGCGGGCCCTGCGGCGTTCCTGACGGCGGCTCAGCCGAGCAGCTCGGCCACCACCGGGGCGAGCGCCCGGAACGCCTGGCCGCGGTGGCTGATCGCGTTCTTCTCGGCGGCGGTCAACTCGGCGCAGGTCCGGCTCTCGCCGAGCGGCTGCAGGATCGGGTCGTAGCCGAAGCCGCCGTCCCCGGCGGGCGCGGTGCGCAGCGTTCCGGGCAGCCGGCCCTCCACCACCCGCTCGGTGCCGTCCGGCAGCGCGAGCGCCGCGGCGCAGGCGAAGGAGGCGGCGCGGTGCTCGGGGGCGATGTCGCCGAGCTGGGCGAGCAGCAGCTCCAGGTTGGCCCGGTCGTCGCCGTGCTTGCCGGCCCAGCGCGCGGAGAAGATGCCCGGCGCCCCGCCGAGCACGTCCACGCACAGCCCGGAGTCGTCGGCGACGGCGGGCAGTCCGGTGGCGCGGGCCAGCGCGTGCGCCTTGAGCAGCGCGTTCTCGGCGAAGGTCACCCCGGTCTCGGGCACGTCCGGCACCTCGGGAAAGGCGTCCGCCCCGACCAGCTCGACCTCCAGTCCGGCCGCGCCGAGGATGTCGCGCAGCTCGGCGACCTTGTGCTGGTTGCGGGTGGCGAGAACGAGTCGCTTGGTCATGGCCCCAGCCTAGTGACCCGCCGGCCCGCCGACCGACCTGCCGGGACCGGCGACCCGTCAGGTCAGCCGGTGCACAGCTTGCTCAGCCGCCCGGCGGCGCTGCCCAGCGGTCCGAGGTCGGGCACCTGGTTGTTGTCGATGGCGGTCTGCACCTTGGCGACCTGGCTCTGCATGTCGCCGACCGCCTTGGTCAGGTCGGCGTCCGAGGAGTTGCGCCCGAGCTGGTCCAGGTCGGTCTTCAGCTGCTGCAGCGCCCGCCCGGCCGCGGCCGGGTCCTGCTGGGCGTTGTTGTAGGCCGACCCGACCTGGGTGATGTCCGAGGAGATCCGCACCGCCGTGTTGGCGCAGTCCACCGCCTTCTGCGCGGCGGAGCAGCTGACCGCACTCAGTGGCAGGACCAGCACCAGCGCCGCGGCGGCGAGCGCGGTGGAGCGGTGGATGCTGAGCGCCTGGTGCATCGGCGAATCCTCCGGGAGGGGGTGCGGGTTCTCAGCGAACGTTAAGGTCTGCCCGTACGCCCTGTACAGCACGTACGGGCATCCCTTTGGACAACTGACGGCCGTTCAGCCCATCCCGGTTCCCGCCCTGGCGTTACGCCTCCAGCGCCTTGCGCTGGATCTCGTCGAGCTCGGCGCAGCCCAGGGTGCCGAGGTCGAGCAGCTGGTTGAGCAGGTCGCGGTCGAAGGGGGCGCCCTCGGCGGTGCCCTGGACCTCGACGAAGCGCCCGTCGGAGGTGCAGACGATGTTCATGTCGGTCTCGGCGCGGACGTCCTCCTCGTACTGGAGGTCGAGCATCGGCACGCCGCCGATGATGCCCACGCTGACCGCGCTGACGCCGCCGGTGATCGGCTGGCCCTTGGCCCGCAGCAGCTTCTTCTCGCGCGCCCAGGAGACCGCGTCGACCAGCGCCACGTAGGCGCCGGTGATCGCCGCGGTGCGGGTGCCGCCGTCGGCCTGCAGCACGTCGCAGTCGAGCACGATGGTGTTCTCGGCGAGCGCCCGGTGGTCGACCACGGCGCGCAGCGAACGGCCGATCAGCCGGCTGATCTCGTGGGTGCGGCCGCCGATCTTGCCGCGCACCGACTCGCGGTCGCCGCGGGTGTTGGTGGAACGCGGGAGCATGGCGTACTCGGCGGTCACCCAGCCCTCGCCGCTGCCCTTGCGCCAGCGCGGGACGCCCTCGGTGACGCTCGCGGTGCAGAGCACCTTGGTGTCGCCGTAGGAGACCAGGACGGAGCCTTCGGCGTGCTTGCTCCACCCGCGTTCGATGGTGACGGGGCGGAGCTGGTCGGGGGTGCGGCCGTCGATGCGTGACATGCGACCGAGCGTATCGGGTCCCCGACGTGCCGCGGCCCGCCTCCCGCGGGTGCGGGGGCGGGCCGGGCGGTACGGCGAGCCGGCGACTCAGCTCACATCATGTCCTCGATCTCGGCGGCGATCGGGTCGGCGTCGGTGCCGATGACGACCTGGATCGCCGTGCCCATCTTCACCACACCGTGGGCACCCGCCGCCTTCAGAGCGGCCTCGTCCACCTTGCTGGCGTCATGGACCTCGGTGCGCAGCCGGGTGATGCAGCCCTCCACCTCGTCGATGTTCTCGATTCCGCCGAGACCGGCGACGATCTTCTCTGCCTTGGTGGCCATGGTGTTTCTCCCTCTGTCTCGGCGCTTCGGCGGTCGGTCGCCTGGTGCCGTACTGCGGTGTGCGGTGGTACCGGCCGGAGGTGACACGGCATCAGTCTGCCGCGCCGTCCGACGGCGCGACCAGCATCACCCGTTTCCGACCGATATGCCACGTTAGTCCACTTTCGGACCAGCTCCGCGCGCGGCCGCCGTCCCGCCACCCGGAGGATGACGATCATCGGGATCTCGAACCGGCGGCTCCGCATTCGCCCGGAAGTGGTCTACACCAATTCTAGGTGTACCCGCACAACGCGGCGCGGTCCGCCGTTGTTCCTGGCCGACGCACGGACGAACCCCTAAGACCGACGGGCACGGCAGCGGAGGGCCGACGATGAGTTCACCAGGCGCCACGGCGCATCAGTCCACGTGGTGGCACACCTTCTACGGCGGCCTGCAGAAGATGGGCCGCAGCCTCCAGCTGCCGGTCGCCGTCCTGCCCGCCGCCGGCCTCCTGACCCGCTTCGGCCAGGACGACATCTTCGGCAAGGACGGCCTCGGCTGGAACAAGGTCGCCGCAGCGATCGCCGCCGCCGGCGGCGCGCTGCTCAACCCGGCGCTCGGCCTGCCGCTGCTGTTCTGCATCGGCGTGGCGATCGGCATGGCCAAGAAGGCCGACGGCTCCACCGCGCTCGCCGCGGTGGCCGGCTTCCTGGTCTACTACGGCGTCCTGCACGCCTTCCCGAAGGCCTGCCCGCCCCCCTCGGTCCTCGAGGGCACGGCCTGCGTCGACTTCACCGCCAAGACGGTGGAGTCGGCCGCCTTCCAGAATCCCGGCGTACTCGGCGGCATCTCGATGGGCCTCTTCTCGGCCTGGCTGTGGGTGCGCTACCACCGGGTCAAGCTGGTCGACTGGCTGGGCTTCTTCAACGGCCGCCGCCTGGTCCCGATGATCACCGCACTGGTCGGCCTGCTGTTCGGCTCGCTGATGGTGTGGATCTGGCAGCCCATCGGCGACGGGCTGGAGCACTTCTCCAAGTCGCTCTCCGACCTGGGCTCCCTCGGCTCCGGCATCTTCGGCGTCGCCAACCGTGCCCTGCTGCTGATCGGCATGCACCAGCTGCTGAACACCTTCGTCTGGTTCCAGTTCGGCACCTACACCAACGCCGCCACCGGCAAGACCGCCACCGGCGACATCGGCCGCTTCCTGGCCGGCGACCCGACGGCCGGCCAGTTCCTCTCCGGCTTCTTCCCGATCATGATGTTCGCGCTCCCCGCCGCCGCCATGGCCATCGCGGCCTGCGCCAAGCCGCACCGGCGCAAGGAGATCTACGGCCTGATGACCTCGGTCGCCCTGACCTCCTTCGTCACCGGCGTCACCGAACCCGTCGAGTACTCCTTCGCCTACGTGGCCCCCCTGCTGTACGGGATCCACGCCCTGCTCACCGGCGCCTCGATGGCGATCACCTGGGGGCTCGGCGTCCACGACGGCTTCAGTTTCTCGGCCGGTCTGATCGACTACGTCATCAACTGGAACCTGGCCACGAAACCCTGGCTGATCATCCCGATCGGCCTGTGTTTCGCGGTGGTCTACTACGTGCTCTTCCGCTTCGTCATCGTCAAATTCGACCTGAAGACACCGGGTCGCGAGGACGACGACGAGGTCGAGGACGTCACCAAGGCCTGAGCCCGCAGCTCAGCGGTGCCGCACCCCCCGCGCCGGGGGGTGCGGCATTTGTTGCTCCGGATGGCGAAAGGCGGGTCCACGGCGTTAATTGAGGGATCGTCAACCGGGCCAAGGTTTCGATTCCGTAGCGCTTGTCCCCGGCGAACCTTAAGAGGGTTCCGGTGGCTGTTCGACGCGTGCTAGAAAAACTCACGAGGCCATCAGTGGTCTAGACCAGGATCGCGCTGCCGTGAGGACCCACCCCGAATGAGTACGACTGCGCAGGCACCCGTCGCGGCACCGGGCGGACGGGAGTGGCGCTCCCGGGTCTTCCAGCCACTGCAGAAGGTCGGGCGCAGCCTGCAGCTCCCGATCGCCGTGCTGCCCGCGGCCGGCATCCTGCTGCGGCTCGGCCAGGACGACGTCTTCGGCTCCGAGGGCCTGGGCTGGACCAAGGTCGCCGAGGTGTTCGCCGCCTCCGGGCACGCGGTCTTCGACTGGATGCCGCTGCTGTTCTGCGTCGGCATCGCGATCGGCTTCGCGAAGAAGGCCGACGGCTCCACCGCGCTGGCCGCGCTGGTCGGCTTCCTGACGTACCACCAGGTGCTCACCGCCTTCCCCAAGACGCCCTACCAGGTGCTGCCCGGCCACGACGTGGAGGCCACCTACCAGGACCCGGGCGTGCTCGGCGGGCTGGTGGTCGGGCTGCTGGCCGCCGTGCTGTGGCAGCGCCTGCACCGCACCCGGCTGGTGGACTGGCTGGGCTTCTTCAACGGGCGGCGGCTGGTGCCGATCGTCATGGCCTTCGTCGGCACCGGGCTGGGCATCTTCTTCGGGCTGTGCTGGGGTCCGATCGGCTCGGCCGTGGACGGCTTCAGCAACTGGGTGATCGGGCTCGGCGCGCTCGGCTCCGGGATCTTCGGGCTGGCCAACCGGGCCCTGCTGCCGTTCGGCATGCACCAGTTCGTCAACACCTTCTTCTGGCAGCAGGCCGGCAGCTTCACCGACTCGGCCGGCAAGCTGGTCCACGGCGACCAGAACCGCTTCTTCCAACTCGACCCCAGCGCGGGCCAGTTCATGTCCGGCTTCTTCCCGGTCATGATGTTCGGCCTGCCCGCCGCGGCCCTCGCCATCGCCCACTGCGCCCGCCCGGAACGGCGCCGCGCCGTGCTCGGCATGATGTTCTCCCTCGCCCTCACCTCCTTCGCCACCGGCATCACCGAACCGATCGAGTTCGCCTTCCTCTTCATCGCCCCGGTCCTGTACGGCATCCACGCCCTGCTGACCGCCGCCTCCATGGTGGTCACCTGGGCGCTCGGCGTGCACCACGGCTTCACCTTCTCCGCCGGCGTGATCGACTACGTCCTCAACTGGCGCTACGCGACGCACCCCTGGCTGATCATCCCGATCGGCCTGGTGTTCGCGGCGGTCTACTACACGGTGTTCAGATTCGTGATCATCCGCTTCGACCTGAAGACACCGGGCCGCGAGGAGGACGGGTTCGAGGACGGCTGAGCGCTCCTCAGATCCAGCCCAGCCTGGTGGCGTGGACGCCCGCCTGGAAGCGGGACTGGGCGCCGAGGGCGGTGGTGAGGTCGGCGACCAGGCGGCGGACGGTGCGGTCGGAGATCTCGAGCTTGCGGCCGATGGCCTGGTCGGTGAGGCCGGCGGCGAGCAGGCGGAGCACCTCGCGGTGGCGGTCGTCGGGGGTGGTGCGGCCGAGCAGCTCCGGGGGGACCCAGGACGCGGCCCAGAAGTGCTCGAAGAGCTCGCGGACTACGCTCACCACGGCGCGGTCGCGGACCACCACCGCCGCTGTGCCCAGCGGCTCGCCGGGCGCGGGCAGCACCGCGAGGCCGGCGTCGACCACGATCAGCCACAGCGGCAGCGTGTGCGCGACCCGGATGCTGGCGCCGGCCGCGGTGAGCTGCTGGACGTGGGCGAGTACCGCGGCCTGGTGCAGCGCGGCGGCCGGGTAGATGGTGCGCAGCGCGACCCGGTGGGCCAGGGCGATCCGCTCGCGGGCGAGCTTCTCGGCCAGGCCGCTCTCGGACTGGTCCTGGCCGGGCCGCAGCGAGAGCGCCTCGCTGCGGGCGGCGCGGGCGGCGTCCTCCAGCAGTGCGGCGATCCGGTCGGCGCCGCGGACCAGCTCGTGGGCGGTGCCGGTGTGCAGCGGCAGGTAGCGGGTGTGCAGCCGCTCGATCCGGTCGCGGGTGCTGCGGGCCTCGCCGAGCAGCGTGTCGATGCGGTGGTCGGAGTCGGCGAGCAGGTGGCGGACGGCGGTGTCGACCGAGACGGGCGCCACGCCGCTCGCGGTGCGGGTGGTCTGCTGGAGCAGTCCGAGGGTCCGCAGCTCGCCCAGCGCTTCGGTGAACTCCCGCTCTCCGCAGCCGAGTTCCTCACGCAGGGAGTCCAGCGCGCGGCCGGGATCGGCGAGCAGGCGGGCATACAGGGCGGTGCTGGTCTCCACGGCGGCGACCCTATGCCCGCGCCCGGGGGTCGGACGGCGGTTTCCAGCATCCGAGACGGGTGCTCCGGTGGCGGCCATGGCCTGATCCGGCGCCGCCGGGGCCCTTCGCCGGGCGGACCCGGCTGCGCAGGATGGGCGGCATGGCGATTCCCGAGGCTTCCGTGATCTGGTTCGACGGCGCGCTGGTGCCCTGGCACGAGGCGCGCGTCCACGTGCTCACCCATGGACTGCACTACGGCACCGGGGTGTTGGAAGGCACCCGGGTGTTCGAGACCGCCGACGGGCCGGCGGTGTTCCGACTCGCGGAGCACATGCTCCGGATGGCCCGCAGCGCCCGCATGCTGCGCATCGAACTGCCGTACTCCGTCGATGAGTTGTGCGCGGCGACGGTGGCACTGGTGCGGGCCAACGGCCACCGGGCGTGCTACCTGCGGCACCTGGCGTTCCTGGGCTACGGGTCGATGGGGCTGGACATGCGCCACTCCCCCACCAGCGTGGCCATCACCTCCTGGGAGTGGCCGGACTACCTGGGCGGGCGCGGGCTGCGACTGATGACCAGCAGTTGGCGGCGCAACGACCCCAACTCGGTCCCCCCGGCGGCGAAGGGCACCGGCCCGTACCTCAACTCGGCGCTGGCCCGGCGGGAGGCCACCGACGCGGGCTACGACGAGGCGCTGCTGCTGGCCACCGACGGCTCGGTCAGCGAGTGCAGCTCGGAGAACGTCTTCGCGGTGCGCGACGGCGTGCTGCGCACGCCCCCGGCGAGCGCGGGCGCGCTGGAGGGGATCACCCAGTCCACGGTGCTGACGCTGGCCCGGGACCTGGGCGTGGAGGTGCGGGTGGAGAGCCTGCTGCGCTCGGACCTGTACGCGGCGGACGAGGTGTTCATCTCCGGCACGGCCGCCGGGGTGGTCCCGGTCGCCTCCCTGGACGACCGTGAACTACCGTCGGCGGAGGGCGAGTTGACCAGGAAGCTGGCGGAGGCGTACCGGGCCGCGGTGAGCGGGGAGGACGTGCGGTACCGGCACTGGCTGACGCCGGTTCACAGCTCGTAGACGGCTCCGGCGACCGCCAGGTCCACCGGTCCGGGGAACGCCTCGGCGGCGTCCTCGCGGTTGCGCTGCCGGTCGGTCCACGGCGGGATGTGGGTGAGCACCAGGTGCTTGGCCCCGGCCGCGGCGGCGTGCTCGCCGGCCTGCCGGCCGTTGAGGTGGATCGAGTCGAAGCTCTCCTTGCCCTCGGTGTAAGCCGCCTCGCAGAGGAACAGGTCGGTGCCGCGGGCGAGTTCGACCAGGTCCGGGCAGATCCCGGTGTCCCCGGAGTAGACCAGGCTGCGGCCGCCGTGCTCGATCCGGAAGCCGTACGCCTCGCAGTCCAGGTGGTTGACCCGGACGGCGGTGACGGTCAGCGGGCCGAGTTTCAGGCGGGCGCCGTCGGCGAGGTCGCGGAAGTCGAAGACCTCGGTCATCCCGGGTTCCGCGGGCATGTCGTAGGCGCGGGCGAGGCGCTCGGCGGTGCCGGTCGGGCCGTACACCGGCACCGGATCGGGGCAGCCCTCGACCCGGTAGTTGCGGGCCACCCAGTAGGCGCACAGGTCGATGCAGTGGTCCGCGTGCAGGTGGCTGAGCAGGACCGCGTCCACGTCGTACAGCCCGGTGTACTTCTGCAGCGCGCCGAGCGCGCCGTTGCCGAGGTCGACCACCAGGCGGTAGCCGTCCGCCTCCACCAGATAGCTGGAGCAGGGGGAGTCCACGGACGGGAAGCTCCCCGAGCACCCCACCACGGTCAGTTTCATGCCGAGCCCTTCCCGCCCCGTCGGGCCATCGTCCGCGGCCGTCCGCGCCGCCGGCGGGGCGGAGCGGGGTCTTTGACTGTCGAGGGTAAGGGCCGGGCGGCACTTTGCCCCCTCTCCCGTGCCGGGCTGTGGGCGGAATCACCAGGACGGGGCGGGCCCCCGTCAGCGGCGGCCGGGGCGGCCGCGGGCCCACTCCCGGATGGTGTCGGCGTACCAGCGCGGGTGCCCGGCGGAGTCCACCCGGTCCGGTTCGGGCAGCAGTCCGTGCCGCTTGTAGTTGCGGACGGTCTCGGCCTGCACGTTGATGTGCCGGGCGATCTCGACGTACGACCAGAGCTCTCGGCCGGGCATGCGCCCACCTCCGGGATGACGGCGAACCAGTGGAGCGCTGCCAGCCTCGCCCGGCCGCCCGCGGCGGTCGGCACCCGACCGGGGTCGGTGGCCGATCGGTGACGAAGCGGTCACCGGGAACGGACAAAGACCGGAGTGTCACACCGGGCCGATGATCCGACCATCATGGCGCTGAGCTGCCGAAACGACGGCGGCGCGGCACCCCGGGTGGGGTGCCGCGCCGCCGTGTCGACGGACCGTCAGGCCCAGAGCTGGCCGTGCAGGGCCTCGACCGCCGCCTCGGTGGACTCGGCGGTGTAGATGCCGGTGGACAGGTACTTCCAGCCGCCGTCGGCGACCACGAAGACCACGTCCGCCCGCTCGCCGGCCTGGGCGGCCTTGCGGCCCACCCCGATCGCGGCGTGCAGGATCGCCCCGGTGGAGACGCCCGCGAAGATGCCCTCCTGCTGGAGCAGGTCCCGGGTACGGGTCACCGCGTCGGCCGAGCCGACCGAGAACCGGGTGGTCAGCACCTCGGCGTCGTACAGCTCCGGTACGAAGCCCTCGTCGAGGTTGCGCAGGCCGTACACCAGGTCGTCGTAGCGCGGCTCGGCGGCGACCACCTGCACGCCGGGGACCTTCTCGCGCAGGTAGCGGCCGACGCCCATCAGGGTGCCGGTGGTGCCCAGGCCCGCCACGAAGTGGGTGACGGTGGGCAGGTCGGCGAGGATCTCCGGGCCGGTGGTCGCGTAGTGCGCGCCCGCGTTGTCCGGGTTGCCGTACTGGTAGAGCATCACCCAGTCCGGGTGCTCGGCGGCGATCTCCTTGGCGATCCGCACCGCGGTGTTGGAGCCGCCCGCGGCCGGCGAGGAGATGATCTCCGCGCCCCACATCCGCAGCAGTTCGCGGCGCTCCTCGCTGGTGTTCTCCGGCATCACGCAGACCATCCGGTAGCCCTTGAGCTTGGCCGCCATCGCCAGCGAGATCCCGGTGTTCCCGCTGGTGGGCTCCAGGATGGTGCAACCGGGGGTGAGCCGGCCGGCCGCCTCCGCCCGCTCGATCATGTGCAGCGCCGGCCGGTCCTTGATCGACCCGGTCGGGTTGCGGTCCTCCAGCTTCGCCCAGAGCGAGACCAGGCCGTCCGCGTTGCCGGGGATCGCCGCGGACAGCCGCGGCAGCCGCACCAGCGGGGTGTTGCCGACGGCTTCGAGCGGGCTGTCGTAGCGCATTACTTCATACCGCCGGCCACGGCGGGGAGGATCGTGATGCTGTCGCCGTCGGCCACGGAGGTGGACACGCCGTCCAGGAACCGGACGTCCTCGTCGTTCAGGTAGACGTTGACGAAGCGGCGCAGCTCGCCGCCCTCGAGCAGGCGGGCGGCCAGGCCGGGGTGGCGGGCGTCGAGGTCGGTGAAGAGCTCCCCGAGGTTGGCGCCGGTGCCGTCGACGGCCTTGGCGCCGTCGGTGTAGCTGCGGAGGATGGTCGGGATGCGGACCTCGATGGCCATGACTGCGCTCCTGTGGGAGTGAATTCGGGGGCCGGGCCGGCGTGGGCGCGGCAGGAGGGAACGGCCCCGGGACGCGGGGCCGGAGTTCGGGCGGGTCGTTGCCGCGTCAGCGCGCGGCGGTGCCGGGACAGATCGCGCTGGCGAGCCGGCACAGGTCGACGTGCAGGCGCGCCACGAGGCGGATGCCTGGGGCCTGGTTGCTCACATCGACGGAACGCATGGACGCATCGTATCGATTCCCGCCCCCGCAGTGACAGCTCCGTCTCGCCATCCGGTCGTCTGCGTTCCAGGGAATGAGAAGACGGGCCCGGCCGCCGCGCGGGGCGCGGTGCGGACGGGCCCGTCCCCGGGCGGCTCCGGCTCAGGCCTGGTAGGCCTCGACCACCTCGACGTCTTCCTCCGTGATCACGCCGTCCACGATGCGGAACGAGCGGAACTGGTAGGGGTCGTCCGCGCCGGTGCCCTCGGCGGTGGAGACCAGCACGTAGTGGGCGAACGGCTCGGAGGCGTAGCTCACGTCGGTGCGGGACGGGTACGCCTCGGTGGCGGTGTGCGAGTGGTAGATCACCACCGGCTCCTCGTCCCGGTCGTCCATCTCGCGGTAGAGCTTCAGCAGGTCACCGGAGTCGAACTCGTAGAAGGTGGGCGAGCGGGCCGCGTTGAGCATCGGAACGAACCGCTCGGGCCGGCCGCTGCCGGCCGGTCCGGCGACCACGCCGCACGCCTCGTCGGGGTGGTCCTCGCGGGCGTGGGCGACGATCCGGTCGCGCAGTTCTCGGGTGATGGTCAGCATGCGGGCCAGGATAGCGAGCGGCTATCCGCGGCTTCCGGCGTGGCGGTGCGGGTCCGGGGCGCCGTCCAGGGCGGACGGGGCGCGGCGCTTGAGCACCGCGTAGCCGATCACCAGGCACAGCGCCCAGCCGGGGAAGACGTACAGCGAGATGCGGGCGTTCTCGTCGAAGGCGATCAGGACCGCGACCAGGACCAGGAAGGCCAGCGCCAGCCGGCTGCGCAGCGGGCCGCCGGGGGCGCGGAAGCTCGGGGCCGGCAGGCGTCCGCTGGTCCAGGCGGCGCGGTAGCGCAGCTGGCTGGCCAGGATGACGCCCCAGGTCCACAGGCCGCAAACGGTGGCGATCGAGGTGATGTACTGGAACGCCCGCTCGGGGACGAGGTAGTTGAGCACCACCCCGGCGCCCATCAGCAGGCAGGACAGGGTGATCGCGGCGGCTGGCGTGCGCCGCCCGTTGAGGCGGGTGAGCCGGCCGGGGGCCTGGCCGCGCAGGGCCAGGTCGCGCAGCATCCGGCCGGTGGAGTACATCCCGGAGTTGCAGGAGGAGAGCGCCGCGGTGAGCACCACGAAGTTGATGATCCCGGCCGCGGCGGGGATGCCGATCTTGCCGAATGCGGCGACGAACGGGCTGACCCCGGGCTGGAACTCGGTCCACGGCACCAGCGACAGGATGATCACCAGCGCGCCGACGTAGAACAGCGCGATCCGCAGCGGCAGGGTGTTGATCGCCCGCGGCAGGGTCTTCTCCGGGTTCTCGCTCTCGCCGGCGGTGACGCCCACCAACTCCACGCCCAGGTAGGCGAACATGACGATCTGAAGGGTCATCACGGTGGCGCCGACGCCCTGCGGGAAGAAGCCGCCCCGGTCCCACAGGTGGCTGACCGAGGCGGTGTCCCCGGCGTCCGAGAAGCCCAGGGTGAGCACGCCGACGCCGATCAGGATCATCCCGATGATCGCGGTGACCTTGACCATGGAGAACCAGAACTCGATCTCGCCGAACAGCTTCACCGAGATCAGGTTGGCCGCGTACAGCAGCACCAGGAACACCAGCGCGGTCAGCCACTGCGGGATGTCCGGCGCCCAGAACCGCACGTAGACCGCGGCGGCGGTGGTCTCGGCCATGCCGGTGACCACCCAGAAGAGCCAGTACGTCCAGCCGGTGACGAACCCGGCGAACGGGCCGAGGAACTCCCGGGCGTACTCGGCGAAGCTGCCGGAGACCGGCCGGTAGGTGAGCAGTTCGCCGAGCGCCCGCATGATCACGAAGATCACCACGCCGGCCACCGCGTAACTGAGGATCAGGCTCGGCCCGGCCTTGGAGATCGCGGTCCCCGCGCCCAGGAACAGGCCGGTGCCGATCGCGCCGCCGATCGCGATCATCTGGATCTGACGGCTGCCCAGACCGCGCTGGTAGCCCTCCTCCTGCGCGTTCCCGACCGCGGTGGTCGCCTCGTCGTACGCCCGCTCTGTCTGTTCTGCCATCGCCCTCGCCTCACTGTCCGGCCAAGGGCAGCAGTGAACCACGCACACCGGAGATAACGGGGCGAATCTGAGCGTTCTCTGAGGAAACGGACAATATGAACGCGGGCGGCGGAGGGCCGGGCCGGCGTCAGTCCGTCATCGACTCCAGCAGGCTCTCCTGCATCGCGCCGAGCCACAGGTAGGCGATCACCAGCGGCTTGCGCGGGTCCTCCTCGGGCAGCTGGTACAGGCCCTCCTCGTCGTCCTCGGCGACCTCCAGCCGGGAGCCGAGGGTGAGCCGCAGGTCGTTGAGCGCGCCCAGCCAGCGCGGGCACTGCGCCGGCTCCAGCTTGACCACGCCGCCCTCGCCGGCCAGCCCGTCCAGCGACCGGACCACGGCCAGCGCGTCCTCGCGCTTGCGGGCCCGCAGGTCGAGCTCGGTGTAGCGGCGGAACTCTGCGGACATCTCGGCGGTCTGCGCGTCCTCGGCGGCGCCGGGGCCGCCGTACGCGTCCGGGAACAGCCGGAGCAGGGCGGGGTCGGCGGGCGCCTCGCTGGGGCCCTCGGCGAACAGCGCGGCCAGCGGGTCGGTGCTCTCCCCGCCCGGCGGCGGGCCGATCAGCTCCAGCATCTGCACCTCGAGCGAGCGCAGGATGGAGCACTCCACCTCGTCCAGCGCGATCGCCGCGCCGCCGCTTCCGGTGCTTTCGAACAAACCGGCCATGGGTTTCGGATCAGTCCCTCGTGGATCGGTGGATGACGGGCCGTCAGTCGTGCTGGAGGGTGGCCCACAGGCCGTAGCCGTGCATCGCCTGCACGTCCCGCTCCATCTCCTCGCGGGTGCCGCTGGAGACCACCGCCCGCCCCTTGGTGTGCACGTCCATCATGAGCTTGCGGGCCTTGTCCTTCGGGTACCCGAAGTACGCCTGGAAGACGTGCTGCACGTAACTCATCAGGTTGACCGGGTCGTTGTGGACGATGGTCACCCACGGAGTGTCCGGCTCGGTGACCGGGACCCCCTCCGTCTCCGGGCGCTCGATCTCCACCGGCGCGACACTCACAGGCTGCCTCTCCTCGTCGACTCGGTTTCCCTCCCCATGCTTCCATCCGAGGGACGGCGGAGCGAATCAGGGTCGACCCGGCGCGAGAAATCGTCAAACTGACGCTAAGTGGTAGTAGCATCATCCCCATGGACGCCATCACCGCGCACCGCAGCTCCGCGCTGCTCACCGACCGCTACGAGCTCACCATGCTGCAGGCCGCGCTGCGCAGCGGCGCCGCCCATCGCCGATCGGTCTTCGAGGTCTTCACCCGCCGCCTGCCCGACGGGCGCCGCTACGGCGTGGTCGCGGGCACCGGCCGGGTGCTGGACGCCATCGAGGACTTCCGCTTCACCACCCCGCAACTCGACTGGCTGGCCGACCAGAAGGTGGTGGAGGACGACACCCTGCGCTTCCTCGCCGACTACCGGTTCACCGGCGACGTCCACGGCTACCCCGAGGGCGAGGTGTACTTCCCCGGCTCGCCGCTGCTCACCGTGGAGGGCAGCTTCGCCGAGGCGGTGATCCTGGAGACGGTGATCCTGTCGATCCTCAACTTCGACTCGGCGATCGCCGCCGCGGCCTCCCGGATGACCGCCGCCGCCGGGGACCGGCCGGTGATCGAGATGGGCGCCCGGCGCGCCCACGAGCAGGCCGCGGTCGCCGCCGCCCGGGCCGCCTACCTGGCGGGCTTCGCCGCCACCTCGGACCTTCAGGCCGGCTTCACCTACGGCATCCCCACCACCGGCACCGCCGCGCACGCCTTCACCCTGCTGCACGACACCGAGAAGGACGCCTTCACCGCCCAGATCGAGTCGATGGGCCGCTCCACCACCCTGCTGGTGGACACCTACGACCTGGCCGAGGCGGTCCGCACCGCGGTCGAGGTGGCCGGCCCCGACCTCGGCGCGGTCCGGATCGACTCCGGCGACCTGACCCTGCTCGCCCACCGGGTGCGCCGCCAGCTCGACGAGCTCGGCGCCACCGGGACGAAGATCATCGTCACCTCGGACCTGGACGAGTACGCCATCGCCGCGCTCGCCGCCGCCCCCGTCGACGGCTACGGGGTGGGCACCAGCCTGGTCACCGGCAGCGGCCACCCGACCTGCGCGATGGTCTACAAGCTGGTCGCCCGCGAGTCGGTGCCCGGCGGCGAGCTGGTGCCGGTCGCCAAGCGCTCGGCCGGCGGCAAGACCAGCGTCGGCGGACGCAAGTGGGCGGCCCGTCGGCCCGACGCGGACGGCGTCGCGGACACCGAGATCGTCGGCACCGGCCCGGTGCCCGCCGAACTGGAGCCGCACCTGGTGCACGTGCCGCTGATCCAGGGCGGCGAGGTGGTCGGCCGCGAACCGCTGGACGCCGCCCGCGAGCGCCACCGCCGGGCCCGCGCCGCGCTCCCGCTGTCGGCCACCCAGCTCTCCCGCGGCGAGCCGGTCCTGACCACCGAGCGTCACACCGGCTGAGCCGCGGCGCGGACCCTTCCGCCGTCGCACGCCACTGCCTAGAGTGCCAAGCGCCACCGCTTCCGGGGCCGGTCCCGGAGCACCACCCGCCGACGCGGCCGCCTCGGGCCGCACCCCATCCCAACGAGAGAAGCCAGCCATGCACCGGGCCCTGATCGTCGTCGACGTGCAGAACGACTTCTGCGAGGGCGGCAGCCTTCCCGTCGCCGGCGGCGCCGAGGTCGCGGCCGCGATCACCGACCTGATCGCCGACTCCGCTCCCGGCTACGCCCACATCGTCGCCACCCGCGACCACCACATCGACCCCGGCCCGCACTTCGCCGCCGAGCCCGACTACGTCTCCAGCTGGCCCGTGCACTGCGTGGCGGGCACCGAGGGCGTGGGCTTCCACCCCAACTTCGCCCCCTCGGTCACCTCCGGCGCCGTCGAGGCGGTCTTCTCCAAGGGCGCGCACGCCGCCGCCTACAGCGGCTTCGAGGGCCTCGACGAGCACGGCGGCACCCTCGCCGCCTGGCTGCGCGAACGCGGCGTCACCGACGTCGACGTGGTGGGCATCGCCACCGACCACTGCGTCCGGGCCACCGCCCTGGACGCCGCCCGCGAGGGCTTCGGCACCCGCGTCCTGCTCGACCTGACCGCCGGCGTCGCGCCCGCCACCACCGCCACCGCCCTGGACGACCTGCGCGCCGCGGGCGTGGAGCTGACCGGCGCCCCGGTGGTCCGCACCACCGGCTGACCCTCCGCCAGGTCCACCTGACCGACCGTCACTCTGTCGGCGGTCAGCGCTCGGTGACCACCAGCTCCACCACGTCCTCGCCGCCGCGCTCGTACGCCTCGGCCAACTCGCCACCGACCACGTCTCGTTCGGCGGCGAGCCGGGCCGAGGAGACGTACACCACGCGCACCCCCAGGTACTCCATCCGGTGCTGGCCGCCGCGCACCCAGGCCGCCTCGCCCTCGCTGACGCAGCGCAGCTCGGAGTCCACCTCGACCGCCACCGCGGCCTCCGGCCAGTACAGGTCGGGCACCGCGATGTACGTGCCGCCGCGCATCCGCAGCTCGGGGCCGGCCAGCGGGGCGGGCAGGCCCTGCTCGGCGGCCAGCCCGGCCAGCTTCGCGAACGCCGACTCCCGCCGCGCGGCGAGGAGTTCGTCCACCGCGGCGCGCACCCGGGGCTCCTCCAGCAGGCCGGCGTCGGCGAGTTCGCCAATCAGCTCGGCGGCCGCGCAGCCGCCCTCCCGCTCCACCGCCTCGCGCAGCACCGCGCGCAGCAGGCCGGGGCCGACCAGTCCGGTCTCGAAGGCACCCTGCTCGGTCCACTCGCGGATCGCGTCGGCCACCGCGCGGGCGACCGGCGCGCAGGCCAGGCCGTGCACCGACCGGGCCACCAACTCCCGTTCGGTGCGCCGGATCCGCACCGGCCCGGAGTCCCGCAGCCGGCGCTGCCGGGGCACCAGCACCTCGACCCCGAGCACCGCGGGCAGCCGCGGCATCGACACGAAGCCGTACAGCGCCAGGGCCGCCGCGCCGGTGATCACCGCGCCCTCCCGGCCGCCCTCCTCCCGGCCGTTCTGCGCCGCGTACAGCAGCGCCGCCCACATCCGCTGCTCCGGGGTGGGTGAGCCGTCCTGCAGCAGGTAGACCCGTGGCAGCAGCCGCTGCCACGGACCGCCGCTCCGGCAGTGTTCGCTCACCATGCGGGCCGGCACGCCCCGGGCGCGCAACTGACTGGCCGTCACCACGTTCTGCTGGCGGCGGGCGAGTTCCTCGAGCGAGGCGGGTTGCGGGGGAATCTGGTAGTTCATGCCGTCAACACTCCCCCGCACCACCGACAGTCGACTCCTGACCTGACGAGCTGTTACCCAACCGTCGTCAAACCGGGACTGCTCCGCACTAAAGTCCCCATATCCTCACCCATTCGGCGGATAGGACGTTCACTCCGTTGCCGGATTAGATCGGACTTGTTTTCTACTATCCGATTTTCATTGGATCGCCACAGCATCACGACTCTTCCCACACCAGGACGCTGACCTGCGCGTCCTGACCGACCGTGATCGAGCCCACACGGTTGGATACCGCCCCGGCTACACCGGGGCACCCCCGAATTGCCTAACATCGGCTCATGCCCCGCGACGAGTCATCCGCCCAGCGCGCCGCCCGACTGCGCCTCGGCCGCCTGCCCGGCTACGTCCGCCAACCCGATCCCGCCCGGCGCGGCGGCGACGAGGGCCGCGCGTACAAGAAGGGCTGGGAGGTGCGTTTCACGGCGCGCAGCGAGGAAGAGATAGCCGAGATCCGCGACCTGGTGACCGCCGCCGGGTTCGCCCCGGCCCGGCCGTTCTTCAAGGGCCACCAACTGATCCAGCCCGTGTACGGGATCGCCGCCGTGCAGGCCTACCTGGCCGCGCGCGAGGCGGTCGACGAACTCCCACTGCGCCCCGGACCGGACTCGGGCATCCCCCGCCAGGAACGCCGCTCCCCCGAGACGGTGGCCTCGGCCGCCCTCGCGGCGGAGGCCGCGGCGGCGAGCGCGGCGGCGCACGCGGCTGCGGGTGGGGCGGCCGGTGCGAGTGCTGGTGCTGGTGCCGCGCAGGGCGGAGTCGGGTCGGCCGGGCGGGCCTTCGGGGCCTGAAGGACCGCCCGGGCGACCACATATGACGCCTGGTCAGTCAGCTGATGGCGCGTCAGGCGCCGAGGTGCGCGGGTCGGCCCTCGGCCGGGACGTGGTCGATGTGCACGGTGGCGGCGAGCAGGCGGGGGACGGCGCGGATCAGCGCCCGTTCCGCGGCCACCGCCACCTGGTGGCCGGCCACCACCGTCAGCGTGTGGTCGACCACGACCTCCGCCTCGGCGCGCAGCGCATGGCCGATCCAGCGCATCCGCACCGCGCCGACCCCGCGCACCCCGTCCACCGCGGCGAGTTCGCGCTCCGCGGCGTCCACCAGGGCCGGGTCGACGGCGTCCATCAGCCGTCGGCCCACCTCGCGCACCGAGGTCCGCAGCACCGCCAGGATCGCCACCGTGATCAGCAGCCCCACGACCGGGTCGGCGAGCCGCCAGCCCAGGGCGCTGCCGCCCGCGCCGAACAGCACCGCCAGCGAGGTCAGCCCGTCGGTGCGGGCGTGCAGACCGTCCGCGACCAGTGCCGCCGAGCCGATCCGCCGCCCGGTGGTGATCCGGTACCGGGCCACCCACTCGTTGCCGACGCAGCCGATCAGCGCCCCGCCGGCCACCGCCCACAGGTGCTCCACCGGTCGCGGATGCAGCAGCCGGTCCACCGCCGTCCAGCCGGCCAGCAGCGAGGAGGCGGCCACCGCCACCACCACCGCGACGCCCGCCAGGTCCTCCGCCCGGCCGTAGCCGTAGGTGTAGCTCCGGTTGGCGGCGCGCCGGCCGAGCAGGAACGCCACGCCCAGCGGCACCGCGGTCAGCGCGTCGGCCACGTTGTGCACGGTGTCGCCGAGCAGCGCCACCGAGCCGGACAGTGCGGTGATCACCGCCTGCACGGCGGCGGTGGCGCCCAGCACCAGCAGCGAGACCCACAGCGTGCGCAGCCCGGCGGCGGAGGACTCCATCGCCGGGTCCACCCGGTCCGCGGCGTCGTGGGAGTGCGGGCGCAACAGGTGCGCGAGCCGGTGGGCCAGCCTGCGGGCGCGGGTCCGGCCGTGCGGGTGGTCGGTGTGATGGTGCTCGGTGTGATGGTGCTCGGTGCGATGGTGCTCGGCGTGGTGGTGATCGCCGTGCCGGGAGTCGGTATGGTCGCCGTGGTGATGGTCGGGGCCGTCTTGACGGTGGCCGTGGCTGTTCTCGTGGGGGTCCTGGCCGGTGCCGCCGTGCGGGTGGTGGTGGCCGTGGTGCTCGTGGCCGTGCCGGTGCTGCCGGTCGGATGTGTGATGGTGGTCATGCCCGTGGCCCGGGATTCGCTCTGGAAGGTGAGTCCCGTCGCCGTGTCCGCGTTCACCCATGGGGCTCACAGTGGCACACCAACTGCCCTGCAGCCACTGCCGATCTACCATGTCTGACCAGGTGCGACGTGCTCGCAGCTGCGCCCCGGGAGCGATGACTGCTGACGGGGCGTCACACAACGGCCGGAATACGGTCCGGTGCCGGGCATCTCAGCAGACTTGTCACCCACAGCACCTGCCCGAGGGCCTAGAGTGAGCGCTGACGCTCCCCGTCCGGACCCAGATCGAGAGGCAGCTGATGTGACTGACCGTCATATCCCGGCCGCAGACTCGGCATCCGTCGATTGGTCCACCGAACTTCCGCACGTCTCCGTCGAGTTCGCCGCCTTCTGCGAACTGCACGAGCCCCGGTACCTGAGCTACGCCCGAGTCTGGTTCCGCGAGCCCGGTGCCGCCCACCGGGTGGTCCGGCTCGCCCTGCACGCGTTGGCCGCCGTCTGGCCGACCGTCCTGGAGAGCCCCAACCCCGCTGCCGCGGCCTGGCAGATCCTCCGCGACACCGTCACCGAGCAGCACGCCCTGGTCGGCGGCGAGGACCTGCGTCCCGGCGGCGACGACGAGGACCTGGCGATCCTGCACTACGTGGTCGGCCTGGCCACGCCCGAGATCGCCGACGTGGTGGGCGGCGACACCGCCAACATCACCAGCCAGCTCCGCCACACCCACCGCCGCCGCACCGCCGACTGGTGAGCACGGGCCTCCGACGCCGCCGTGGCGGCCGCGTGGCGGACGGTGCGGGTGTGGCCGCGCCACCCCGCGTGCGGGGCCGCCACACGCGCCCCTGAGCCCGTTCCCCGCCCCTCGCGTGCCTCCGCGCGCAGCGTCCGGGCGAACGACGTCGCGGGCGGGGCCGATGGGGGTGGAGAGGGGTGGGTGGCGGGGCAGCCGGAGCAGGCGGGCGGGGCGCCCGTGAGGGGAATCACCCCGTGGGGCGCTACCGCGGCATGGCGCTCCGGCGAAAGATGATCTCCAGTCGATTGAGGACGGAGACCCCGTATGCCGCTCGACCACGCCGTCGCCATGTTTCGGCACCAGGCCGAAGCCTGCGCCGAACTGGGCTCGCCGCTGTCCGCCGCCCTGCTGCGCCGCGCCGCCGAGGACCTGGCCGAGGCCGGCCCCTGCGCCGAGGCGATCGCCGGACACGAGGACGCCCCCGGACCGGCCGCCATCGCCCTGCGCCTGCTCGGCGCCGTCCACGCCCTGGTGCTCTCCGGCCGGGCGCCCGCCCTCGCCGTCCACTACCCGAGCGCCGGCGGCCGGTTCGACCCCGCCGACCCGGACGCGCCCTGGCCCGCGTTCCGCGCCACCGTGGCCGCCGAACTGCCCTGGATCCGCGACTGGTTGACCCGGCCCCCGCAGACCAACGAGGTCGGCCGGGCCAATCTGCTGCTGGCCGGCCTGACCTGGGCCCAGCGCGAACTGTCCACCGGCCCGCTGCCGGTCCGGCTGTTCGAGCTCGGCTCCAGCGCCGGGCTCAACCTCCTGGCCGAGCAGTTCCGTTGCGCCTCCCCCGGGTTCTCCTACGGCCCCGCGGACTCCCCCGTCCTGCTCGCCGACGCCTGGCGCGGCGACCCGCCGCCGTGGCTGCCGGACGCCCCGCTCCAGCAGGTGGTCGAACGCCGCGGCTGCGACCCGACCCCGATCGACCCCCGCTCCGCGGCCGGCTCCCTCGCCCTGCGCGCCTACGTCTGGGCCGACCAACTCCCGCGCCTGTCACGGCTGGACGGTGCCCTGCAGCTGGCCGCCGGCACCCCCGCCCCCGTCGCACCGCTCGGCGCCGCCGCGTTCCTGCGCGAGGTCGAGGTCGCCGAGGGGACGCTGACCGTGGTCTGGCACTCGGTCATGCGGCAGTACGTCCCGGCGGACGAATGGCAGTCCGTGGAGGGCGAGTTGGCGCGCCTGGCCACCGCGGCCGGGCCGTCCGCTCCGTTCGTCCACCTCGCCCTGGAGCCCCGCCGGGTCGGCGCCGAGCACCGCTTCCTGCTCACCGCCCGGCTGGGCGCCGGGCGGGAGCGGGTGCTGGCGGAGTCGGTGCCGCACGGGCTGCCGGCCTGGACGCTCGCCGCGTCCGACCCCGCTTTCGAACTCTGAGGAGTCGTCAGTTCGCCTTGGCGGCCTGGTGCTTGATGCCGGTGACGTCGTGCAGGTGGTGCACCGGGTCGTGGATCAGGTAGCGCGAGAAGGACTCCACGGTGAACCGGGCGCCGTCGCTGCGGGTGCCGGTGCGCTGCCACTGCGGACCCTCGACCGCCTCGAAGGACCTCGCCAACTGCTCCGCGGCCTCGGCGAGTTCGACCGCGACCCGGGCCGGGTCCTGCTCGCCGTAGCGCTCCGCCACGGCCGTCTCGTCCTGGTCCCAGTTGGCAAAGGTCGGGTCGTCCTCACCGAGTACCAGCGCCAGCCGCTGGTCGAACAGCCGGAACACGTCGCGGACGTGGCACGCGTACTCGAGGTCCGACCAGGTATCCGGGCCGGGCCGCTCGCGCAGCTGCGCGGGATCGGCGGCGAGGATCTCCGTCCAGGACGCCGCGTTGGCGCGGATCATGCCCGCGACCTCGAGGTACGGCACCGCCTGGGCATCCAGGCCGCAGTCGGCGCAGGAGCGTTCGAGGACCCAGGTCCAGTCCTTGGTGTCAGGAGTGATCATGCGTCCAGGATGGCGCGGCGGCCACCCCCTCACCAGGGGCGCAACCGCCAGCGGTCATCGAGATCCCGCCAGCGGGCGCCCGCGTGGGCTGCCTGCCCGTGGGCATCCGCGCGGGCCATTCGCCCGTGGGCGTCCGCGTGGGCCGGGCGGCACTGGACGTCCGAGGCGAACCGCTCCTGCTGCGGCAACCCGTCGAACGCGGCCTCCCGGTCGCAGGTGTGGCAGTCGCCCACCGCGACCAGGGGGCCGGAGGCGGTGTCGTGCCGGTCGGCCTCGATCGTGGGCAGCGCTCCGACATCCGCGAGGCGGCTCAGTCGAGCTACCCCGCCGAGTTGATCTTGCACACCATCGAGGTCGGCACGAGCCCCGGCAGCAGCGACCCCAACATCTTCGAACACACCGCCGCCTGCTCGGCGTTCTGCGGCCCGTCCGCAGCCGCCGACGGCCCCGCCCCCGCAACCCCCGCCACCGCGACCAGTACTCCCACCACGGCAATCTTCCAACGCATCATGACGAACGACCCTCCAGGTATCCGACGACTCCTCAGCCATCTCCTACCTGACCGGCCGCCCCCACACGAGCAACCGCCCCCATCCGTGAGCGTGTCGCCACCGCGCCACCTCACCGCTGGTACGGATTCCCCCCGCCCGGCGGGTACGCCTGCGGCTGACCGTAGGGCTGTTGCTGCTGGAACTGACCGTAGGGCTGTTGCTGCTGGGGCTGACCGTAGGGCTGCGGGGGCTGGGGCTGACCGGGTGGCTGAGGCCGGCCGTACGGCTGTGGGTGCGGGCCGTGGTGCGGCGGGTATCCGTACGTGGGCCCGTCCGGTCGGCGGGCGCCGCCGGGTGCGGTGGACCGGCGCCGGCGTCCGGACCGCACCGCCAACACCACCACGACGACCACGACGACCAGGCCCAGACCTGCGCCGGCCACCACGAGCAGCTTGTTGCCGACGTTGCCGGAGCCGTCCTGACTCGACGCGGCCGCCTGACCCCCGCCCGGGGTCGGTGCCGCCGGGTCGACCGAAGCGGTCGCGTGGCCCGCCGCCTTCGGGTTCGGCTCCGGACGGCCGAGCAGCGGGTTCTCCTTCGGCCCGTTGTCCACCACCGGGTTCGCCGCGAGGGCGGCGGCCGGCGAGACGATCCCGTAGCCGAACCTGTCATTGGGGAACGGCCCCTTGCCGTCCGGCTGCACCGCGCTCTTGATCATGCGGTTGACGACCTGACCCGCCGACAGGTTCGGGTACTTCGACCGCACCAACGCCGCGACCGCGGACACGTAGGCCGCCGAGTCGGAGGTCCCGGTAGCCGTCGCGTAGCTGGAGTTCGAGGTCGTGGACGCGGTGTAGATGTCCACCCCGGGTGCGACGACCGTCAGCTGCTTCCCGCCGACCGACTTCTGCCAGACCTCGCCGTTCCGGTCCACCGCCCCCACCACGAGCACGCCGGGGAATCCCGCCGGATAGTCGATCCCCGACCCCGGCCGGTCGCCGTCGTTCCCCGACGCGGCCACCAGGACGACCTCCTTCTCGACCGCGTACGCCACTGCCCCGCGAAGCTTCTCGTTCGTCCCGTCGACCCCGCCGAAGGACATGTTGACCACCTTCGCCCCGTGGTCGACCGCGTAGCGGATCGCGTCGGCGATCTGGTTGGAGTCGAAGCTGCCGTCCCGGTCCCCGGACTGCGTCATCACCTTGACCGGCATGATCTTGGCCTTGGGCGCCAACCCCATCACCCCCGCCCGGTCGCCGTGCCCCCGGCCCGCGATGTCAGCGGCGATCCCCGTGCCATGACCGATGCTGTCGACCCGCGGGTCCCCGCCGCCCGAGACGTCCGTCCCCTGCACGACCTGACCCGCCAGATCCTGGTGCTCGGCCACGCCCGAGTCGATCACCGCGACCGTCACCCCGGCACCCTGGCTGATCGGCCAGACCCGGTCCTGCACGCCGTAGTTCCGCAACACCCACTGCCCGTCACGGATCTGATCCGCCAAGGCGATTCCCCCACCGCCGCCCGCCCACACCAACGCCCCCGCCACCAACACGGCCGCGCCCCGCACCACTCTCCCGCTCACTCGCGGACCCCCGTCCCCTAGTCATCCGACTGCCCGTGCTGCCGCGGCCCCCCGGGCAACGAACGGTCCCCCGGCCGGGGCCCATGTCGCCCAGTCCGAGGGACCGCTCCAACTCACCGTTCAGTGCTGGTAAGGATTCCCACCCGCGGGCGGCGCCTGCGGCGGGTACTGCTGCTGCGGGTACGGCTGCTGCTGCGGATACCCGCCACCCTGCGGCTGCCCGTACACCTGCTGCGCCTGCTGCGGCGGATACCCACCCCCGTACCCCGGCCCCTGCGCCCCCCCACCAGGCGGGTTGGGCCCACCCCCGTTGCGGTTCCGCGAGCGGCGGATGAGGACGATGATCACGACGACGACCACGAGAGCGAGGACGCCGCCGACCACGGCGATCACCGTGACACTGCTGCTGGAGGAACTGCTGGCTCCGTTGGACGTCCCACTACTCGGGGCAGGGTTGCCGGTGCCGGCCGTGGCGGAGGAGGACGCACCCTGAGTCGCGCCACTCCCTGGCGACTCGGCTCGGGCCAGCAGCGGGTTCTCCTTCGGCCCGTTGTCCACCGCGGGGTTCGCGGCAAGCGAGGACCCGGGCGACGCAATCCCGTAGCCGAACTTGCTGTTCGGGAACGGCCCCTTCCCTTCGGGCTGCGCCGCACTCTTGATCATCCGGTTGATGACCTGACCGGCCGACAGGTTCGGATACTTGGACCGAACGAGGGCGGCGATCGCCGAGACATAGGCCGCCGAATCGGACGTGCCGTTGGCAACTGCGTAGCTGGAGGTCGACTTCGACGACACGGTGTAGATGTCAACGCCCGGAGCGACAAGCGTGACCTGATCGCCGGTCACCGAGCGCGGCCAGAGGTCACCGTTCCTGTCGATCGCTCCGACGACCACGACGCCGGGGAATGCCGCGGGATAGCCGATCTTCACATTGGGCTGGTCGCCGTCGTTCCCGGAGGCCGCGACCAGCACGACGTCCTTCTGGATCGCGTAGTTGACGGTCTCACGAAGGTTCTTGTTCGTCCCGTCCGTTCCGGCGAACGACATGTTGACGACCTTCGCTCCGTGGTCCACCGCGTAACGGATCGCGGCGGCAACGGCGTTGGCGTCGAAGCTGCCTTCCTTCTCGCCCGACTGGGTGTTGACCTTGAGCGGCATGATCTTGGCCTTGGGAGCCAAGCCGATGATTCCGGCGTGATCGCCGTGTCCTCGGCCGGCGATGTCCACCGCAATGCCAGTGCCGTGGTCGATCGTGTCGACTCTGGGGTCTCCCCCGCTCGGGAACTCGGCGCCCTGAACAACCTGTCCGGCAAGGTCCTGATGCTCGGCAACGCCGGAATCGATCACTGCCACGGTGACGTTCTCACCCTGGCTGACGGGCCAGACCCGCGAGTCGACGGCGTAATTCTGCAGAACCCACTGGCCGTCACGGATCTGATCCGCCGAAGCGGGTCCGGCGCTCATGCCCCACACCAGGGCCCCCGCGGCGAGCGCGGCCAGACCGCGCACGGATCGGCTGGTCGTCAAGCCTTGTCACCCCACTCGTTGAAGCGGCCGCCCGCAGACCCTGGGATCTGCGGACGGCCGGGTCATGTTCGACTGTTCTCGTGGCCGAAGGTCATTCCACCACGTTCGGATTGACCTGGTCCCCGGACGCCCACGTTTCCTCATCTTCGACGAGGTAGTCGGGACGGTCCTTGCCCTTCTTCTTGTCCTTCTTGCCGGCCTGGCCGTGCCCTGCGGCACCCTGGCCCTGTCCGGCACCGCCCTGCCCCGGACCGCCGGCCTGGCCGGCCCCGGCGCCCTGGCCCGGACGGCTGCGTCCGATGCCCGAACCGCCCTCGGTGAAGGAACGTCCGCCCGCAGTGCTCCGGGTGGACTCGCCGATGACACCGCCGGCCTTGCTGGTCAGGCTGCCACCGGAGCGACCCCCTGCACCGCTGCCGCCCGCGCCGCCGGCACCGGCACCACCGGCTCCGCCGCCGATTCCGCCCGGACCGTTGGCGCCGCCCATGCCGCCGGCGCCGAAGGCGCCGGACTTCGAGGCGTTGCTACCGGTGAAGCCGGCCCGGTTGCTGCCGATGCCGGAGCCGCCGAGCATGCCTTCCTCGCCACGGCCGATCAGACCACCCGGACCGATGTTGGGTGCCGTCCCAAGGCCTCCGCCGCCGTTGATACCGCGGCCGCCGCCGATACCGCTGGTACCACCGATGGTCGAGGTGGTACCTGGGCCGCCCGTACCGCCATGAATCCCGTCGATGCCGGTGCTGGGCCCCTTGGGCTGCGGCACGGGGTTGGCCGTGCCGCCCGAGATGCCGGGGTCGGCGGGCCGGATCACCGCAGGCTTGGGAGCCTGCGGGGCACGGTTGCTCGACGACCCGGTGTTCTTGGACGCCCCAGAGGGAGCGATCGACTGACCGGCGTTCACGAGGCCTAGGCCGCCTCCCACGATCAACGCGCTGATCGCGTCGGCACCCGAGTTGTCCGGCGGCGGAAGCTGCTGCTTGTCGTCCAGATATCCCCGCGGCGGCGGGGGCGGCGGGGGCGGCGGCTTCAGATAGGAGGTCGCGCTCCGGTAGCTGGCCGCTAGGGTCTCCATGACGCCCACAGCCTTGGCCTTGCGCGAGTCAGCGACGGAGGTCCGGGTGTCCTCGTTGTCGACACCCACCGCGCTCTGCGCGGTATCGCTGATCGCGTCGCCCGCCTTGTCCCAGAAGCTCGGCTCCTCGGGCATGTTGCGCTTCGCGGTGTCGATCGCTTCCGACATCATCTGCAGCACGTTCGCAGCGTCATTGGCGTACGCCGCTGCGTTGTTGACCGTGTCGGACAGATTGATCATCCGCGCGTGGAACGTGTCGCTGGTACTGCCCTGCCACGACGCGGTGGCGTCCGACGCCGCGGTGTTCAAAGCAGAGTGGATCTGCTTGAGCGTGTCGGTCGCGCGACGCCACGGATCGGCGGCCGACATGACCCCGCCGGAGTCCATGGACTGCACCATGTTGCGCAGGTCGCCGTGACTGTAGGCGTGAAAGTTGGTGAAGTCGTTCACAGATGGCTCCCCTCCAGCCGACCCGTGGGGCGGTCCTCGCCCAGGCTGCTGTTCGTCCGGTTCGTCACCATGTCGGGTGCGGCTCTCCGCTACCGGCCGGCGAGCTGTTCCCGGCAGGCGGCCGCGAGTCCTGCGGCACTCCGGACCGCGAACGTGAACCGGCAGACGAGGTCGTGCGGAGGGTGGGCGCGCCACCGACCGACCAACCGTCACTGTCCAGCTTCATCTGCCGAACAGTTCCGTGCTCCTGCTCCTCGTAGTTCGTCGCGGTCCGCTCAGCCCGCTGCTGGACCTCGTCGATCGCGGCCTGAAGCCCGTCCAGAACCTGCTTCAGTGTGTCCCGCATCTCGCCGTACTTCGCGTGCAGCGCCTCTGCCTCCGCGAAGTTGCCGAACGCCGACGAGCCCACGGATGTCATGCCGTGGACCTTCGAGCCGCCTGCGCCGTCTTCGAACTCCTTGAGCAGGCCGCGGACTTGCGCGGCGAACGCCCGGAGGCTGTCGACCTCGACGCGGTAGCCGTTGCCACCTGTGCTCACGTTCTTGTACCTCCCCCGTACCTGCTGCCCGCTTGACCGCCGGGGCCGGAAGGAAAGTTGGCCCCAATCCATATGTCTAACACATGCCACGGCTCGTCAAAACGCTGCCTGGTGGCGGAAGTCGGTCAGGTGTGGAGTGCGGTGGCGGCGAGGGCCCGGCGGCAGAGGGAGTCGGCGCGGCGGGTGGTTTCGGGGAGGCGGTAGGAAGGGGTGAGCGCGAGGGTGACGGCGGTGGCTTGGGGGAGGCCGATGCGGTGGCCGGTGGAGAGGAAGACGGGCTTGACGCCCTGGCGGGTGCGGAGGGCGCGGCCGACGGTTTCGGGGCCGTCGAGGAGGGGGGTCCAGTCGCCGCGGTTCGGGCCGGGCGGGTCGTGGTGGAAGGTGAAGGGGGTCTTGGCGACGCCGATGGTGGGGAGGCCGGTGTGGACGCCGAGGTGGCTGGCGAGGCCGAAGCGGCGGGGGTGGGCGAGGCCGTAACCGTCGCAGACGATGAGGTCGGGGGTGCGGGTGAGGCGGGAGAGCGCGTCGAGGACGGCGGGGAGTTCGCGGAAGGCCAGCAGGCCGGGGAGGTAGGGGAAGGCGACCCGGCCGACGGCGGTGGCCTGTTCGACGACGTCGAGGGTGGCGTAGTCGAGGAGGACGGCGGCGGCCGCGACGACGTCGCGTTCGTCGTCGTAGGCGACGTCGACGCCGGCGATCAGGGTGCCGGGGCGGCGCGGGGGTTCGGGGCCTTCGGGGTCGACCAGGGGGCGCAGGCGGTGTTGTTCGGCGCGGGCGGCGTCTGCGGTGGTCGGCCAGTCGGGGGGAACGGTCACGGTGGCTCCGGGTCACGTCGGCGGCGGGTCGCGGGTCACGGGTCGCGGGTTACGGGTTACGGGTCGCAGGTCACGGGTCGCAGGTCAAGGCATGCGAGCGGGCGGGCCCGCTCGCGCACCGGTCCACGCTATCGAGTGGCGGCGTTGCGTCCCATAAGCACGTCGGGGGTGACGGTGGCGGGCGCGTGAGCCCGTGCGCCCCCCGTGCCCCCGCATATGCCAACTCCCAACGGTTAGGCTGTACTTACCGGACCGCGACGGGCTGCACCCGCCCAACGGCCCGCCCGACGACCGGGCCCGGATCACTGTCCGGGAGCCCGCGCCGCCGCCGCATCGCCGAACCGTCCGCTCCGCGTGAAGGGTTGACTGCCATGGCCCGCGCTCGCCGGTCCACCGCCCCATCCGCTGCTTCACGATCCGTCAACTTCACGCCGAGCGCCGGACAGCTGGCGCTCGGCACGCTGATCACGGCCGCCGCGGCGGTGGCCCTGCTGGCCGTCTCCGGGGAGACCGGGGTGTGGCAGGTCGCGGTGCTGTGCGGCTTCGCGGTGGCGCTGGGGACGCTGGTCACCGCGCTGGTCTCCTCCTCGCCGCGCCGCGACGAGCCCGCGACCGCGCCGGCACCAGCGGCGGGGCAGGTTCCCCCGTCCGGGCAGGTGCCGACGGCCGCGCCGGAACTCCCGGTCCGCACGGCGTTGCCGCAGCCGGAGTACGCCCGCCAGTCCCGGTAGCGAGCGCGGCGGGCGGCGTCCGACCGGGGACGGAGAACTCCCGGGCGCGCGGCAGGTCGACCGCTGCCGAGTGCCCGGGGCCCAGCGACCAGTGACCGGTGACCGGTGACGCATCAGCGACCGATGACGCGCCGGCCTCCGACGACGGGCCAGGGGCCGGTGACGGGCCAGGGCCCGACGACGTGTCAGGCGGTGGAGACCACCACGGTCTTCGCCGCCTTGTCGTGCACGCACTGGCGGTAGGGCTTGTCGAAGACGCCGAACAGGCCGTCGACCGGCCACCACAGGCCGCCGCAGCAGATCAGCGCGGGGACGACGAAGGTGGCGGCGCGGGTCCAGGCGGCGCCGGGGGTGGGCTCGGAGCCGTCGGCGAGCATCGCGACCCGGACCTTCATCACCTTCTTGCCGAGGGTCTGGCCGTCCCGGCTGAACATCACGCCCTCGTAGACCAGGAAGAGCAGGTAGCCGAGCCAGGCCGAACCGACCCAGCCGTCCTGCTTGCCGAAGTTCGCGAACGGCAGCAGCACCACGATCGCCACCGCCTGCACCATCACCCAGTCCATCACCTTGGCCACGATCCGCGCGCCCCAGCCACCGAGCGCCGGCATCCCGGGCACCGGCCCGGGGCCCGGCGCGCCGTAGGGCGAGCCGGACGGGTCGCCGGGGGGCGGGGTCTGCCCGGGCGGCGGACCGTACCCGGGCGGCGGGTTGTCGTACGGGGAGCCCGAACCGGCCGGGGTACCGTACTGACCGCCGTAGCCGGGCGGCGTCTCGTACGGGCTGCCCGCCGACGGGGGCTGCTTGTCGAACGAGGGCCTGGCGCCCTCCTCCGGCTCGGTGCCGTTGGGTTCCTGGGTGCTCATGCCCCGAGTAGAACACCGTGAATACTACGATGTTGGGACATTTGCGTCGTTTCGGCCCCTTTGGGTTCGTTTCACGACCCGCACCTGCCCTGACGACTCGTCAACCTGCGCTGACGCCAGGTCAGCCGGCCCGGACCACCCGGGTCCGGGCCGCGCGGTCGTGCCAGCCGCGCCGGGCGGAACGGTCCAGCAGCGGGGCGAGCAGACCGATCAGCACGACGGTGCCGAGGCAGCGCACCAGCCAGCGCAGCAGCGAACGGCCGACACCCGGCGGACGCGTACCGCCGGCCGCGACCACCCGGACCCGGGCCAGCCGCTTGCCGAAGGTCTGGCCGGTGCGGGCGGTCGGCAGCACCTGGTAGAGCAGCCCGAACAGCAGCAGCACCCCGAGCAGGGCGCCGAGGCGGCCGAGCACCACCTGGTCCAGCAGCAGGACCTGGGACTGGTGGCCGGTCATCCTGGCGGCCAGTTCGGCCCGTTCGACCTTCCGCTGCAGGTGCTCGATCGCCGGACCGGCCACCGGCACCGCGACGGCCGCCGCAACCACCGTGGTCACCGCCCCGTCCAGCAGCCACGCCAACGCCCGCGCCCCGAGCGCCGCGGGCACCGGGGCGGCACTCCCCCGCCGCGCTCCGGACGTGGAGCCGGGGGTGGGTCGGGTGGCGGAGCCGGTCGAGGGCTTCGACGGCGTACGGCGCGGGCGCTCAGCGGCGGACGAAGCGGCGGACGAAGCAGCGGGCGCGGGAGCGGGGGCGGGGGCGGGAGCAGCGGCAGGGGCGGTTTCGGGCTCGGGGCAGCGCGGCGGACGGACCCGTTCGCTGGTGACGTGCGCCGCGCGGGGTGCCGCGGCGGACGGCTGCTGCGACGGTTCTGCTGACGGTTCGTCAGCGGCGGTCGGCGACTCGACGCCCCACGAGACCCAGCGCGGTGCGTCGCCGGTCTCCATCAGCCCGCGCTGCGCCCGCGGATCGGCCCGCCATCCGGAGTCGGCGGACGGCTGCGGCTCCGGAAGCGACACCGGGAGCCGATCGGGCAGCGGCTCGTGCAGCGGCGCCGGACCGGCGGCCAGGCCGACCGAGTCGGGCCTGGCGGGGTCCGGTCCGGCCGCACCGTGCCAGGGCGTCCCGCCGAGCGGCTGTGCGGGCCGCGGCGCGAGCTCCTCGACGGGCGACTCGGCGCGCGACCCGGAGGGCTTCGCGAATGGCGACTCGAACGGCGACTCGAACGGCGCAAGCTCCTCGCCGAGGGTGAACGCGAACACGGCGGGCGACGCCGGCCCGGTTGCCGGCGCGGCCTCGGCGTGCGGCTGCATGTCCCCGTACGGCCCGGCGTCGGCCGGCGGCATCGCATCGCCGCCGAGCAGTCCGGCGTCGGCGTAGGGCGCCGGACTCCCGAGCAGTCCGCCGCCGGGGTACGGCTGAGCGCCGTCGTGGAGCCCTGAGTCGTGCAACCCCGAGTCGCGCAGCCCTGAGTCGTGCAGCCCGGTGTCGCTGCGGGGTGCGCTCGGCGCGAGTTCCAGCGGGCGGGCGGCGGCCTCGACCTCGCGGGCGGAGCGGAGGGCGGCAGCGGTCGCCCAGGACTCCGGGGTGGTGACCGGTTGGAGTCCGTTGCCGGCCACGGCCCAGGGCGCGGGTTCGACCGGGCGCAGCTGCTCGGATCCGGTGCGCGGGCGGAGCTCCAGGTCGCGGGGCGGCTGTAGCGGGTCCACCGGCGGCGTGCCGGGGGCGGACGCGCTCGCCGCCATGGTGAAGGCCGCGCCGGCGCCGGTCTCGTCGAGGTAGACCGGCCCGGTCTCGGTCAGCGCGGGCGCCGGGGCGGCGACGCCGGGCGGGGTGAGGTACGGCGGGGGGCTGAGGTGGCGGGCGACGAAGCGCGGGGGTTCCAGCAGCTCGCCGGGGGCGGGGGCGGCCCGGCTGGTGCCGGGGACCCAGGCGTGGCCGCCCCAGTAGCGGACGAAGCCGGGGACCGAGGGGTCGGGGTAGTAGCCGGGTCGGCCGGCCTCGCCGGGTGCGGACGCGCCGAGGGTGGTGCCACCTGGGGAGGGCCGGTCCGTCATTGCGTCTTCCTTCGTACCGGCACCGCGGCGAGCAGGCGTGCGGATGTGCGTGGGGGAGCCGCGGGCGGAGAGTCGCCGGGCAGTCACAAAGGGTAGTACCTGGACGGACCTCGTCCCCCGGGTTCACCGGAAGTCGTGGAACTCGCCGTACCCGCCAGGTCCGCGGGGGCGCGCATCCGGCCCCGTGGGGAACAACCGGGGCGGTGCGGGAAAAGTTCTGTGCGAACCCGTGTAAGAGTGCGCGGCCCTCCCCCTCTCTCCGGGTGCGGGGGCCGAACGGCGGCCCCGCGGTGCGAGGAGGGTGAGCGGTCATGGCCGGACAGTCGACGGGCGTGGTGGAGCAGGAACTGGAACTGGAACTGGTGCTGTCGCCGGAGCGCAGCGTCCCGGTGCCGGCCCGGCTGTCGTACGGGAGTCACGACCCGTTCGCGGTGTACGTGGCGTTCCACCTGGACAGCGGGACGCCGGTGACCTGGGTGTTCGCCCGGGAGCTGCTGGTGGAGGGGACGTTCCGCCCGTGCGGGCAGGGGGACGTGCGGATCTGGCCGACCCGGTCGGGGCGACGCAGCGTACTGTGCATGGCGCTGAGCTCGCCGGCCGGCGACGCGCTGCTGGAGGCGCCGCTGGCGACGGTGGCGGCCTGGCTGGAGCGGGCGCACCGGCTGGTGCCGCCGGGTGCGGAGCTGGAGGCGCTGGACCTGGACGGTTCGCTCGCCGAGCTGCTGGCGTGAGGGGCGCGGCGGAGCGGACTGCGGCGGAGCGGACTGTTCAGCGGGCCGCGGGGGCCTTCTGGGCACCGGCGCTGCCGAGCCCGTCCGGGCCGGGGCGCTGCGCGGGGACGCGCACCAGCGGGGCGCCGGCGGCGATCCGCCGGGAGCGGACCCGGAGCGCGGCGACCGCGAGGAAGCACAGGCCGAGCAGCGGGTAGACCGAGGCGGGGAGCTGGTGCAGGGCGGGCAGGTGCTGGTCGAGGTCGCCCTTGTGCGGGACGACCCACATGCCGAAGGAGAGGAAGCCGAGCACGGTCAGGGCGAGGATCGGCCGCCAGCGCAGGTGCCGGACGGCGGCCGGGCGGGAGCGCTCGTGGGCGGCCTCGGCGGCGAGCAGCACCAGCATCGGCACGCACCACACCCAGTGGTGGGTCCAGCTGATCGGGGAGATCAGGACGGCGGTGACCAGGGCGGCGCAGACGCTCCAGGCCTCGGCGCGCGGCGACCAGCGGGCGCTGCGGTGCGCCCAGGCGGCGATGGCGAGTCCGGCGACGGCGACGGCGGCGGCCAGCGCGGTGGCGGGCAGGCCGGGGTTCTCGGCGTGCAGCAGGCGGGCGACCATGCCGCGCAGTGACTGGTTGTCGACGATGACGGTCTTGCCGACCCGGGTGGAGTCGAACAGGTAGGTGGTCCAGAAGCCGCGGGTGGCGTCCGGCAGCACCAGGGCGCCGATCAGGAAGGTGCCGAGGAAGGTCGCACCGGCGACGAACGCGGCCCGAACCCGGCCGGTGATCAGCAGGTAGACGGCGAACAGGCCGGGGGTGAGCTTGATGCCCGCGGCCAGGCCGATCGCCAGGCCCTTGGTGCGGGCGCTGTCGGGGCGGGTGAGGTCCCACAGGATCAGGCAGGCCAGCGCGAGGTTGATCTGGCCGTAGCGGAGCGTGGTGAAGACCGGTTCCAGCCAGACACCCAGTCCGGTGATCAGGACCACGCCGATCGGCCGCACCTCGCGGCGGGGCCAGCCGACCAGCTTGAAGGACAGGTGGGCGAGCAGCGCGAGCAGCGCGAGGTTTCCGGCGGTGACGGCGATCCGCAGGAACGGGACGCCGAACCAGGTGGTCGGCACGAACAGCATCGCGGCGAACGGCGGGTAGGTGGCGGGCAGGTCCCACTCGGTGACCCGGATCGCGTAGAGGTCGCGGCCGTGGGCGACGGCGGCGCCCTCCGCCCGGTAGACGATCATGTCGACCATCGAGGTGCCGACGAAGTGCCGCACCGTGGCGTACGCGACCAGCGAGAGTGCGGCGAGCGCGGTGGCGGCGAGCAGCGGGCGGCGGGGGGCGGCGCGCAGGGCGGCGGCGAGGTCGGCGAGCAGCCGGGCGGGGGCGGTGAGCGGGCGGCGCCAGGCGGGTACGGGGGGCTGCGGGTCGCGCCCGGGGGGCGTCGTCCGGTCCGCTTGCACCGTGGTCACTGTCTCGCTCCGTCCGCCGTCGGCCCCCGTGGGCCAGCAGCCGACACTACCGGACCTGCCCGGATGCGCCACTGCGCGCGGTTGCCCCGGGCTCCCCTCCTCGGGCCCGGGGCAACGGCGCGCGGTGGCGGCCGACGTGCGGGGTCAGCCGGTGTAGGCGGCGAAGGCCTTGGTGAAGGCGAGCGGCTGCTGGTCGATGCTGGAGCAGGTGGCGTCGGCGTAGCCCTTGGCGCCGCCGGGGCAGGCCTTGTCGCGGGTGCCGGACCACATGGCCAGCCAGGCGAGGTGCTTGCCGCGGGCGAAGTCGGCGAGCTGGGTGGCGTCGGCGACGGTGAAGACCTCGGTGGCGACGTCGTTGACGCCGATCATCGGGGTGACCGCGGTCTTGGCCCAGGCGGTGGCGTCGTCGACGCCGAGGACGGACTTGAGCTGGGCCTGGGTGGCGGTGGCCGCGGCGATCGCGTAGGTGCCCATCCGGCCCTGGGGGTTGGGGGCGACGCCGTCGCCGAAGTCCATCGCCATGATGTTGACCGCGCCGAGCTGGACGCCCGCGGCCTTGGCGCCGGCGACCAGGTTGACGCCGTCCTGAGTGAGGCCGGTGGGCAGCGCGGGCAGGGTGAAGGAGACGTCCAGCGGGCGGCCCTTGGCGGCGGCGGTCTGCTGGAGCTGGGCGATGGCCTGGGCGCGGCGGGTGTTGGCGGCGGTGTCGGCGATCGCGCCGCCCTCGATGTCGAAGTCGAGCTTGGTGAGGCCGTAGGCGTCGATCGCCTTCTGGTAGGCGGCGGCCAGGTCGGCGGTGGAGGTGCAGGCGAGGGCGAGTTCGCTGCCGTTGGCGCCGCCGAAGGAGACCCGGACGTCGCCGCCCTTGGCCCGCAGGGCGCCGATCTGGGCGGCGACGGCGTCCGAGCCGAGGTCGGTGACGCCGCCCCACTTGGGGGTGCAGCCGCCGCCGGAGACCACGAAGGCGAGGGTGAAGTTCTTGACGCCGGTGGCGTTCGCGGTGCCGAGCAGGTCGTAGGCCGGGTAGAGCGAGGTGTCGATGTACGGCGCGAAGCGGGCGGTGCCGGCCGGGACGACGGTGCTGGTCGGTGTCGGGGTGGGGGTGGGCGCCGGGGTGGTGGGCTTGGCGCTGCTGGGGGCGGCGGTCGGCTTGGTGGCGCTGGGGCTGGGCGTGGGGGCCGGGGTCGGGGTCGCCGTGGTGGGGCGGCCGGACGGGGTGGGCGCGGGGCCGGTGCCGCCGGTGCAGGCGGTGTCGTTGATCCGGCAGTTGCCGGGTTCGGCCTGGGCGGCGCCGGCGGCCTGGACCACGAAGCCGACGTCGACGGTGTTGCCGGGCGCGAGGGAGCGGTTCCAGCTCTCCGGCTTCACGGTGACGTGCCGTCCGCTGACGGTGTAGGAGGCGTTCCACAGCGAGGAGATGCTCGCGCCGGCCGGGAGGTCGAAGCTGAGCGTCCAGTCCTGGATGGTGCCGGAGGTGGAGTTGGCGACCAGGTACTGGCCGGTGTAGCCGGACTCCCAGACGCTGGTGCGGCTGTAGGCCGCGCCGAGCGCGGCGGCGTCCGCGGACTGGGCGAGCACCGCGATCCCGGCGGCGGCCAGCACGGCGACCGTCGCGGCGCCGGCCACCAGGGGCTTGCGGCGCGGACGGCGGCGGTGGCCGGCGGATCGGGTCGGCTGGCTGCTGCTGGTCATGCTTCGGCTACCTCCGCGCAGTGGGTGAGCCGGGGACTCGCACCCGGCCGCCGTTGACGCTAGCCGTCGGCGGTGGCCGGATTTCGTCTGCTGAGGCAGCGGTAGTGGCCGCTTAGGCCGTACTTAAGGAAAAGGTCCGACACCTCGCTGCATCCCCCGCGGCGGCAGCGTTCGGCGGCGGCATCCGGTCAGTTCCGGCGGGTCGGGCGGCCGGGGCGGCGGCGCTGCTGCCGCGGCAGTTGGACCTCGGTGCGGGTGTTGAGCCGCAGTTGGATCTCGGCGCCGCCGAGGACGGCCGAGCGGCCGAGGGCGAGGTCGCCGCCGGTGGCCTCGGCGAGCTTGCGGACGATGTCCAGGCCGAGGCCTGTGGAGCCCTCGCCGCCGTGGCCCGCGCCGCGCCGGATGGCGGCGTCGGGGTCGGTGAAGCCGGGGCCGCCGTCGCCGACCAGGACGATCACCGAGTGCTCGGTCGCCAACAGGTCGACGGCGAAGGCGGTGCCGACGGCGGTGTGCCGGAAGACGTTGCCGAGCAGCGCGTCGACGGCCGCGGCCAGGTCGCCGCGCTGCACGGGGACGGGGACGGGCCGCTCGTCGCCGGCCAGTTGCCAGGGGCGGCCCTCGTCCTCGGCGAGCGCGGACCAGAAGGCGACGCGCTCGCGGATCACCTCGACGGCGTCGCAGCCGAGCGCGACCGCCGGGGCGTCGACCGGGTCGCGGCGGGCGGAGCGGATGATCTGGTCGACCTCGCGCTCCAGTTGGGCGACGGCGTGCCGGGTGGCGTCGGCGGCGTCGCCGTCGCCGAGCGAGGCGGCGTTGAGGCGCAGCACGGTGAGCGGGGTGCGCAGCCGGTGCGAGAGGTCGGCGGCGAGTTCGCGTTCGGCGGCGAGCAGGTGGACCACCCGGTCGGCCATCGCGTTGAAGGCCTGCGCGGCTTCGCGCAGTTCCTCGGGGGCGCCGGCGGCCTCGCGTCCGTCGACCGGCACCCGGACGGTGAGGTTGCCGGAGCCGAGCGAACGGGCGGCGGCGGCCAGCCGGCGGGCGGAGCGGACGATCCGGGTGCCCATCCGGTCGGCGACCGCGACGGAGACCGCGACCAGCGCGAGGGCGACGCCGGAGAGCACCAGCCATGCGGTGCCGACGCCGCGGGACAGGTCGGCGTCGGGCACGAACACCTCGACCACGGCGACCCGTCCGTTGTCGACGGCGACCGGCTGGAGCAGCGCGTAGCCGCCGGGGGCGCGGACGGTGCCGGCCCGGCCCTGCTGCTCGGCGGTGCTGAGGCCGTCCTGGTCGACCCGGGCGGTGCCGACCACCGGTCCGGCGGGCAGGTGGACGGCGAGGCGTTCCTGGGCGCCGGCGTCGGTGGAGGCCAGGGCGCGGGCGATGGCGTCCTGGTCGGTGGTGATGGCGAGGGCCGGGCCGAGCGCGGCGGCCTGGCGTTCGGCGGCGGTGAACGCCCGGTCGCGGGCGGTCTGCTGGACCATCAGGCCGAGCGGGATGAGGAACGCCAGGGCGACCATCATGGTGCCGGCGATGGCGGCCTTGATCAGCGCCCAGCGCAGTGAGCTGAGGATCCGGCTCACGTCGTGCACCCGCCCGGCCCGATCGGTGCCTCCAGTCGCACTCCGACGCCGCGGACGGTGTGCAGGTAGCGCGGGTTGGAAGCGGTTTCGCCGAGCTTGCGGCGCAGCCAGGAGAGGTGGACGTCGATGGTCTGGTCGCCGCCGTAGGTCTGCCGCCAGACCTCGGCGAGGATCTCCTTGCGCGGGACGACCACGCCGGGCCGGCCGGCCAGGAAGGCCAGCAGGTCGAACTCACGGCGGGTCAGGTCGAGCCGGCGGCCGTCGAGCAGGGCCTCGCGGCGCTGCGGGTCGATGGTCAGGCCGCCGACCCGCAGGACCTGGGGGGCCGTCAGGGCGCCGCCGCCGAGCCGGCGCAGGACGGCGGCCATCCGGGCGGTGAGGTGTTCCCCGGAGAAAGGTTTCACCAGATAGTCGTCTGCGCCGTCGTTGAGCAGCCGGACGATCTCCGCCTCGTCGTCCCGGGCGGTGGAGATGATCACCGGGACGTTGGTCAGGCCGCGGATCATCTTCAGCGCCTCGCTGCCGTCCAGGTCGGGCAGCCCGAGGTCCAGCACGACCAGGTCGCAGCCGACCTGGGCGACCTCGCGCAACGCCTCCAGCGCGGTGCCGACGGAACGTACGGCGTGGCCGCAGTCGGACAGATGGCGGATCAGGGCGGAACGTACGAAAGGGTCGTCCTCGACCACGAGCACTGTTGCCATGGGGCTGCACGGTACGCCATCACGGCGAACTGGTCTGTACCTCGGGTGGTTTAGGCCACTGGAAGACGGGCAGGTCCAGTCGCTTTCCGGCGCGCTTGCACCCTTTTTCCGCAAGGTTTCTGAGGAATGTCCGGGCCACTGACCTGGTCGTGACCTTCGTACGGCAGGATGTCCCGCGATGCGGAGCGGACTGGTAAAACTCGGCGCCTGGACGGCGGCCACCGGGGCGGCGGTGGCGCTGTCCTGGCTCGGCGTGCACGCGGTGCTGGCGGACACGGTGTTCGACGAGCCGGTGGCGGTGCCGCTGCCGACGGCGGGCACCGCGCAGACCCGGGACGCGCCGCCGCCGACGCTCGCCCCGGCCACCTCCGCGGCCGCCGACGCCACCACCGCGGCGCCGAGCCCCGACCCGGACCCCGACCCGACGCCGTCCGCGCCGAGCCGGACCCCGGCCGTGAAGCGCTCGCCGAGCCCGACCACCTCGGTGCACAGCTACCTGGTGCCGGGCGGCCGGGTGGCGCTCGACCTCCGGGCCACCGAGGCCGAGTTGGTGTCGGCGACCCCGGAGACCGGCTGGGGGATGCAGGTCTGGCACGGCGACCAGTGGATGCGGATCGACTTCTCCAAGGACGGCCGCACGTCCTCGGTCTTCGTCACCTGGAACGGCCACCCGCCGGACGTGCAGACCGTCCCGGGCTGACGGACGGCGCCGTGCGACCGCACAATGTCGGTCGAACGCCCGCCCAGTGAACGGAGCCCCGCCGTGTCCTCGCACCCCGACGCCATCGACGCGCTGGACGGCAGGCTGATCCGGCTGCTCACCGAGGAGCCGCGGATCGGGGTGCTGGAGTGCTCGCGCCGGCTGCAGGTGGCCCGCGGCACCGTGCAGGCGCGGCTGGACCGGCTGCAGGCGCGCGGGGTGATCGGCGGCTTCGGCCCGCAGGTCGACCCGGCGGCGCTCGGCTACCCGGTGACCGCCTTCGCCACGCTGGAGATCTCCCAGGGCCAGGGCGCGGACGTCCGGGCGCACCTGGCGGCGGTGCCGGAGGTGCTGGAACTGCACACCATCACCGGCCACGGCGACATGCTGGTGCGGATCGTCGCGCGCTCCAACGCGGACCTGCAGCGGGTGATCGACCGGGTGGTGGGCTTCGACGGGATCGTCCGGGCGTCCACCGCGATCGCGCTGGAGAACCCGGTGCCGTACCGGATCCTGCCGCTGGTGGCGCAGGCCACCGGGGCCTGACCGCAGACCGATTCCGGCGTTTCGGGCGTGTCTACCGTCGCCGGGCGAATATTGGCATATGCCTCTTGCTCGTGCACGCAAAGATCCCAGCCATGAGCATACGGACCGCACTCACTGAGTGCCCGCCAGCTGTCCATGCGTCAACCCGGCGGTCCCGCAAGGCCGTTCGGACCACCGAGGTGGTCCGATGAGCCGGATCACCGACGCCCCCACCCTGATCGCCTCCGCGCAGCGCGCGCTGCGCCTGCTGGAGGCCGCCGCCCGCTACCCGGCGGGCGCCACCGCCAAGCAGCTCGCCCGGGACACCGGGCTGGCCCTCGGCACCACCTACCACCTGCTGCGCACCCTGGTCCACGACGAGTACCTGGAGCGTCGTCAGGGCCTGTACCGGACGGGGCCCGCGGTCTCCGGACTCACCCGGGAGGAGAGTCCGGAGGCCGGCCGGTCCCGGCTGGACGGGCTGCTCGGCCGGCTCGCCCACGAGCTGTCCGCGGCCGTCCACTTCGCCTGGTACAAGGAGGGCGAGATCGACCTGGTCGCCGCCGCCGCGGCCCCCGGCGCACCCACCGCCGACCCGCGGCACTTCCGGGCCGGGGCGCACGCCCACGCGGCCGGCAAGACCCTGCTGGCCCTGATGTCCGCCGAGGAGCGCCGGGCCCACCTGGCCCGTTACCCGATGGTGCCGTTCACCCCGTACACCCTGCGGGAACCGGCCCACCTCCCGCTGCTGCCCCGGCAGGGACCGCAGCGGGCCGCGCCGATCACCCAGTACCAGGAGTACGCGATGGGGCTGGCCGGGGCGGCGGTGCCGATCGTGCTGGGCAGCGGGCTCGCCGCGGTGGCGGTGGGACTGCCGATGACGCAGGCGCACCGGTTACCGCAGATCGCCGCCCAACTGCGCACCAGGGTCGGTGACGACCTGGTGACCGCCGCCTTCGGACTGTAGGACCCCGCCGTACCGAGGGGTGACGCACTCGACGGCCGGGCGCACGGGGGTGCCACGCCCGGCCCGTTGCCCCGACGACCGTCGGGACGGCCGCCGTCGGCCGCGGACGACCGTCAGCAGTGCGCGACCGCGCCGCCGCTGTTCAGCGCGCCGAGCGCGGCGATCGAGTCGGCGAGGGTGTCCACCGGCACCAGCTGCAGTCCCGCCGGGGTGTTCACCTTGGCCTGGGCGCACTCGCCGCGCGGCACCAGGAACACCGTCGCGCCGTCCCGGGCCGCCGCCTGGGTCTTCAGCGGGACGCCGCCGACCTCGCCGACCCGCCCGTCCGCGTCCACCGTCCCGGTGCCGGCCACGATCCTGCCGCCGGTCAGGTCCCCGCCCTTGCCGTCGCCCGCCAGCTTGTCCACGATGCCCAGCGCCAGCATCTGCCCCGCGCTCGGGCCGCCGATGTCGCCGAGGTCGATGACCACCTTCACCTGCGCGGGCGAGAGGTGCAGGTAGCCGAGCGCGGCCAGCGTGGCACTGTCCTGGGACTCGGTCATCTGCTGCTCCGTCACCTGCTGCGCCTTGTCCGGGTCGCTCTGCGGGTAGACCTGCTCGGTGGGGACGACCGCCTGCTTGGGGTCGGTCCACGCCAGCAGCGAGTCCCACAGGCTGTTGCGCTCGCCCGGGTTGGTGGCCGAGATGGTGACCGCCCGCAGCTGCCCCGTGGTGGCGCGCACCGGGGCACCGGTGATGGTGATCACCTGGCGGCCCTGGTACTGGCCCAGCGTGTCCGCGGTGACGCCGGGCGACTCCAGCGTGTACGGCAGCGGGACGAACGCGGCCACCGCGAACAGCGCCACCACCGGCAGGGCGCACAGCGTCAGCGCACGGGTCTTCGGGGAGATCGCCGAGGGCCGCTTCGCGACCGGGGGCTGCTGCTTGGTTTCGGACACACCGGCATCCAAACACACCGCGGGCGCCGCCGAGGACGCCCAGTCGGATCAGCGCAGCGCGTCGGCGACCTCGGTGGCCGCCTCCACCACGCGCGGGCCGACCCGCTCCGGGACCAGGCCGTTGAGCATCACCACGCCGACGCTGCCCTCGATGCCGCTCAGCCCGAGCAGGGCCGCCGCGGCACCGCTGGCCCCGGACTGCTCCTCCGCACGGGTGATCACGAAACCCTGGTCGGGACGGCGCTGGCCGGGGAAGGCGCGGGCCTCCAGGATCGCCCGGCCGGCCGCGCTCTCGCTGAGCGGGTGGCGCAGGCCGGTGCGGTAGGCGACGTGGAAGTCGGTCCAGGTCGGCTCGACCACGGCGACGGCCAGCGCCTCGTTGCCGTCCACCAGGGTCAGGTGGGCGGTGGCGCCGAGGTCCTCGGCGAGCGAGCGCAGCGCGGGCAGCGCCGCCTCGCGCAGCAGCGGGTGGACCCGGTGGGCGAGCCGCAGCACGCCGAGGCCGACCCGGGCCCGGCCGCCGATGTCGCGGCGCACCAGGCCGTGCTGCTCCAGGGTGGCCAGCAGCCGGTAGACGACGGTGCGGTTCACGGCCAGCCGGGCGGCCAGCTCGGTCACCGTCAGCCCGCGCTCGGAATCGGCGAGCAGTTTCAGTACCCGGACACCCCTGTCCAGGGTCTGGGAGGTCTCAGCAGTCACGACGCGCCTGGTCCTTTCCGCGGCGAGGCCGACCCTACGACACAACTGCCGTGGGACGAACCGGATTTGAGCGCGCGCAGGGGGGTGTCCGCGCGGGAGTCCGCGCCTCGGCGACGTCGACAAGGGCACAGAGCTCCGCGGCACTCTCCCGGGCTACGGGGTGGGGCCCGATCGAGTGTGGGGAGACGCTAGTGAACCGGGGGTGTACAGCGGAAGTGGTTGTCCAAAATCCGATCTGTTTCGACGCGTTTTCGAGATGTGATACAGGACAAAACCACCCATTTACCCGGCCCTGAACCGCGCACCAGTTCGAGAGTGTTCCGGAGTCCGGACACCGGCTCCCGGGCTGGCCGAGAAGTGACGGTTCTTCAGGGGCGCCGGGTCTCAGCCCTGGGTCGCCCACTCCCGGATCCGGCCGATCCGCGCCTTCAGCTGGTTGGCGGTGGCCTGCGCGGTGAGCGGGCCGCCGCACTGCCGGCGCAGCTCGTTGTGGATGGTGCCGTGCGGCTGGTCGGTGCGGTGGTGCCAGGCGGCGACCAGCGCGTTCAGCTCCTTGCGCAGCTCCCGCAGCTCCTGGTGGGTGACCACCGGCCGCTCCTCGGCGGGCAGCTCCAGCAGGTCGGCCTCCTCGGCGGGCTTGGCCTTGGAGCGCTGGATCTGGCGGTGCTGGCGTTTCTGCAGCAGCATCTGCACCTGGTCCGGCTCCAGCAGGCCCGGGATGCCGAGGTAGTCCTCCTCCTCCTCGCTGCCCGGGTGCGCCTGCATGCCGAACTCCATGGCGTTGTACAGCACCCGGTCGAAGACCGCGTCGCTGCCCAGCGCCTCGTAGGAGAACTCCTCGGTGCCGCCGTCCGCCTCGTCCTTGGTCTTCTCGGCCTCGGCGAGCAGCCGGTCCTCCTCGTCGAAGAGGCCCTCGCCCTCCTTCTTCGGGCGGTCCAGCACGTGGTCGCGCTGCAGCTCCATCTCGTTGGCGAAGCCGAGCAGCATCGGGATGGTCGGCAGGAAGACCGAGGCGGTCTCGCCGCGCTTGCGGGCACGCACGAAGCGGCCGACGGCCTGGGCGAAGAACAGCGGGGTGGAGATCGAGGTGGCGTACACGCCGACGCACAGCCGCGGCACGTCGACGCCCTCGGACACCATGCGCACCGCGACCATCCAGCGCGAGGTGCCCTCGGCGAAGTCGGAGATCCGCTTGGACGCCTCGGCCTCGTCGGAGAGCACCAGCGTGACCTTCTCGCCGGAGATCTCGCGCAGCAGCTTGGCGTAGGCGCGGGCCACCGTCTGGTCGGTGGCGATCACCAGGCCGCCGGCGTCCGGGATGGCCTTGCGGACCTCGGACAGCCGCCGGTCGGCCGCCTGCAGCACGGCCGGGATCCACTCGCCCTGCGGGGCCAGCGCGGTGCGCCAGGCCTGGGCGATCAGGTCCTTGGTCATCGGCTCGCCGAGCCGCGCCTCCAGCTCGTCGCCGGCCTTGGTGCGCCAGCGCATGTTGCCCGAGTAGCTGAGGAAGATCACCGGGCGGACCACGTGGTCGGAGAGCGCGTGCCCGTAGCCGTAGGTGTAGTCGGCGACCGACTTGCGGATGCCGTCGCCGCCCGCCTCGTACTGGACGAACGGGATCGGGTTGGTGTCCGAGCGGAACGGCGTGCCGGTCAGGGCGAGCCGCCGGGTGGCGGGCTCGAAGGCCTCGAAGCAGGCCTCGCCCCAGGACTTCGAGTCACCGGCGTGGTGGATCTCGTCCAGGATCACCAGCGTCTTGCGGGCCTCGGTCCGGTTGCGGTGCAGCATCGGGTTCACCCCGACGCCCGCGTAGGTCACCACGATGCCCTGGTAGTCCTTGGACAGCGGGCCCGAGGAGTACGCCGGGTCCAGCCGGATCCCTATCCGGGCGGCGGCCTCGGCCCACTGCTTCTTCAGGTGCTCGGTGGGCGCGACCACGGTGATCTGCTGCACAAGGTGGTTGTGCAGCAGGTACGAGGCCAGGGTCAGCGCGAAGGTGGTCTTGCCGGCGCCCGGGGTGGCGACCGCCAGGAAGTCCCGCGGCTGGCTCTCGATGTACCGGTCCAGCGCACCCTGCTGCCAGGCCCGCAGCTTGCCCGCGGTACCCCAGGGGGCACGGCCCGGGAAGGCCGGGGAGAGGTGGGTGGCGGCGGACGTCCCGGCGGGCCGGGGATGGGCGGCGTCCGCGTGCGAGAACAGCGGGGACATCGAGGAGGAGGCGGCGGTAGTCACGGTCTCCGAACAGGGTCGTCGCAGGTCAGAGCCGGTATTCGGCCCCGATCCCGCGGTCGGCGGGCAGGCGTGGAACCCGCCCAGCCTAGCCCGTCCCCGCAGCCGGACGGGGGCCACGGCACGCCCCTGTGGCGCGCGTCCCATTCCGGCTGACCACCCGTCAGCGCCTCGCCACCGCGACCGCGCCGGGCGACAACTCGTTCGACCCGCCGCCGCGGACCGCCGCCTCCCCGTCCGCCTCGGACCCACCCCGACGCCCGCCCGGCCGAGCATGACGCAGATCACATCAGGAAGTCCGGAAACGGGCGTAATCACTTCGTCCACTTTCGACTCTTCAGTAGCAGGAGTCGGCACCGGCCACTCCCGCATTCGCACGCCCCCGGAAGGAAACGCCGTGTACGCAGTGCCCGCGGTGGTCGAGCACACCACCCACGCCCGTCTGATCGTCACGACCCACCGCACCGCCCGGCTCCGGGTGACCCTGCGCTACCGGTCGGACGATCCGCTGGCGGTCGCCATGCTGTTCCCGGCCGAGTACGCCCTGGACGCCGTGGACACCGACCCGCTCGAACCCTTCGACGCACTCGAACCCGCCGACGGCCCGGTGCTCGACGGGCCCCCGCCACCCGCCGAGATCACCTGGGTGTTCGCCCGCCACCTGCTCGCCACCGGCCTGGACCTGCCCAGCGGCGAGGGCGACGTGCACATCCGCCCGGCACTCGGCGGGCGCACCATGGTCGAACTGCGTTCCCCCGGGGGCGTCGCCCTGCTCCAGTTCGACGGCGAGGCGCTGCGCCGCTTCCTGTGGAGCAGCTACCTCACCGTGCCGGAGGGCCAGGAGCTACGGCACCTGGACGCCGACCGGGCGCTCGCCGAACTGCTCGCCTGACCGCCGGGCCGCCAGCGCACGTCAGTCCTTCCCGGTGCGCACCAGGTGCGCGTAGACCACCACGTTGCCGTCGTACCCGCCCCCATGGGTGTACGAGCCTCCGCAGGTGATCAGCCGCAGCTGGGAGTCCGGGGTCGCCGAGTACACCTTGGCGTCCGGGAAGTCCTGCTTCGGGTAGACCTCGACGCCGTCCACCTGGAACCAGGCGGTGGCCCGGTCGGCCCGGGCGATCTCCAGCTGGTCGCCGCGGCGCAGCGCGCCCAGCCGGTAGAACACCGCCGGGCCGTGCGCGTTGTCCACGTGCCCGGCCAGGATCGCCGCCCCGCTGGAGCCCGGCGCGGCGCCGTCCCGGTACCACCCCGCCAGGTTCCGGTCGGCGTCCGGCGGCGGCTGCAGCCGGCCCTGCGCGTCCAGCGCCAGCCGGGCCACCGGGGCGTCCACCCCCAGCACCGGGATCCGGATCCGCACCGGCGGCGAGGGCGGCAACGGCGGGACGACCGGCCCCACCGGCGTCCCGTCGTACGCCTGCGCGATGCCCGGCGCGGGCGGCAGCGCCCCCAGCCCGCCGTTCAGCAACCAGGCCCCCAGGACGATCGCACCCCCCGCCGCCACCGCCCCCGACCACCGCCCGCCCACCACACCACCTCCCGCCCGCCCACCGACCACGACCCGCCCAGTCAACCCACGCCCACCACCCCCAGCACCCCCGCAAGCCCCTCCGGGTGACACCCCCTCAGCCAAGCGACCCGCCCGCCGCGCGCAGCACACGGCCTCCGGCCGGAAGGCGGGAAGCACGACCGTCCGGCCCGGCGCCCCGCGAAGCTCATCGCAAGCTCCTCCCGCCGCGCGCAGCGCGCGTTGCGGGTGTCAGTCGCGGAGCTCCCCCAGCGTGGTGCGGCGGCCGCGGAGGCGGGGGCGGGTCAGGAAGCCCTCGGCCAGGGCGTTGGCGAGGCCGATCGCGGGGAGTTCGGAGGGCTTGTCGTAGAGCACGAAGCGCGGCTCCCAGCTGGGCCGGTAGCGGGCGTTGGCCCGGTAGAGGGATTCCAGCTGCCACCAGCGGGAGAGGAAGCGGAGCACCCCCCGCCACAGTCTCAGGACCGGCCCGGCGCCCAGGCGTTCCTCGAAGACCTCGCGGAACATCGCGAAGTTCAGCGAGACCCGGGCCACCCCGGCCAGCGGCTCCGCCCCTTCGCGGGCGCGTTCGAGCAGCTCGGCGACGGTGTGCTCGACCAGGCCGTGGTCGGACTCCCGGTCGCGTCGCATCAGGTCGAGCGACAGCCCGTCGGACCCCCAGGGGACGAAGGAGAGCAGCGCGGCGGTGCGGCCGTTCTCGTCTCGGCACTCGGCCATCAGGCAGTCGCCGTCGGCGGGGTCGGCGAGCCGGCCGAGGGCCATCGAGAAGCCGCGATCGGTGCGGCCGTGCCGCCACGCGTCGGCGAGCCGGACCAGCGCGGTGAACTCGTCGGGCGGGATGTCGCGGTGACGGCGGATCACCACCTGGTACCCGGCCCGGGCGACCCGGCGGCTGGTCTGGCGCAGGCCGCGCATGTCCCGCCCGGCCAGCGTGAAGCCGGCGGTGTCGACCACCGCCTCGTCGCCGAGGTGCAGGGCGCGCAGGCCGGCCACCCGGGCGTAGACGGTGCCGCCCTGCTCGCCGGCGCCGGTGACGGCGGGGATCCAGGCGTGCGCGCGGGCCTGCCGGTGCCAGTCCTCGATCGCCTGCGGCCAGGCCTCGGGGTCGCCGAGCGGGTCGCCGGAGGCCAGCGCCACGCCGTTGACCACCCGGTAGGCGACGGCGGCCTTGCCGCTCTGCGACCAGACGACCGACTTGTCGCGGCGCAGCGCGAAGTAGCCGAGCGAGTCGCGGCCGCCCTGCCGGGCGAGCAGCTGACGCAGTCTCAGCTCGTCCTCGGGGCTCTGCTGGTCCGTGCCGCGCGGGGAGCGCAGCAGGATCCGCAGGGTGAGCAGCAGCAGCGCCGTGCCGAGCAGGTTGACGGCGACGTCGATCCAGCGCGGCACGTCGACGTCGCTGAGTTGGACGACCCCCGAGAGGGTGACCAGGCGCAGCAGTACGTAGCCGACGGCCTCGCCCCAGCTCGGGACGCCGTCGGCGTGGCTGAGCCGGACGGCGAGTGCGCCGAGGAAGGTGAGTGCGGCGCCGCCGAGCAGCAGGACGGCGGCGGCGAGCGACAGGTTGCCGCGCCCGCCGCGGACCCGGAAGGCGGCGCGGCCCAGCCACAGGACGACCAGCAGGGCCAGGGTGACCGCGGTGGAGACCCAGTTGAACGGGTGGGCGCGGTACTCGGGGAAGCCCAGTGCGAGGGCGTAGACGGCGACGTGCAGTGCGGTCAGCGCGAGCGCGGTCAGCCAGGCGGCGCGCTTGCGGCGGCGCAGCATCACGGCGAGCAGCCCGGCCAGCAGTGCGGTGGTGAAGCCGGAGGTGACCAGGACCGGGGTGAAGTACTCGCCGCGGTTGGCCCGGTCGACCTGTTCGCGGAACGGCACCACGACCGCGCCGACCAGGTTGAGCAGGGTGGCGATCCGCAGGTACCACTGGGCGACCTCGGCGCAGCGCAGCCGCCAGCCGGGGACGGGGAGTTCGACCGCGGGCTCGGGCGCCGGGGCCGGCACGGGTTCGGCGACCGGGACGGCGACGGGCGGCGCCGCGGCGTCGACTCCGGCGTCGGGCCGGCCGGCACCGGTGTCGGGGCTGCCGGCCACCAGGTCGTAGGCGGCGGTCTTGGCGGCGACCAGCCGGCGGTGGATGCGGTCCTCGCGGCGTTCGGCGCGGGCCATCCGGCGCGGCCGCGAGCGGTAGCGCCAGCGCGCCCACGGGCTGCCGGGGCGGGCCAGCCGGACGGCCCCGACCAGGGCGACCGGCCACAGCATGATGCCGAGCAGCCCGGTCCAGGTCTTGCCCTTGAGCAGGCTGACCACCACCAGGGCGAACAGCACCGCCGCCCCGGCCAGGGTGGGGCCGTCCGGGTGGGAGATGAAGCCGCCGAGCGGGAGTTCGCCGATCAGCAGCAGGCCGATCACCGCCACCGCCAGCACCACCGCGTCCACCGAGGTACGGCCCTGCTCGCTCCAGTAGACGTCCTTCAGGTGCAGCACCAGGGCGAACTCGTCCAGCACCAGGCCGCACCCGACGCCGAAGCCGAAGCCCAGCAGGTTCCACCAGGCGCCGCCGTCGCCCCGGATGGCGAACGCCGACACGCCGCAGATCAGCAGCAGCGCCTGCCCGAACACCACGTGGTGGATGTGCAGGCCGCCGGGGGTGACGTTCCCCGGCCACCAGCGGACCTGCGCCCGGATCATCCGGGTGGAGAAGCGGATGGACAGGAACGACAGGACCAGACCGAGCAGCAGCAGGAACAGCGGCTCCCGGCCGGTCTCCACGATCCGTTGCCGGTAGGCGTCGAGAAGCGACTGCCACATGGGCGGGTGGGACCTCCGTGTCGGGGTGGCGGGCGGTGGACGGGTCCGGGGCGGTGGTGCCATCTGACGCCAGGTCAACTGCCTGACGCCAGCGCCGCTCCGTACACCGTGCGCCGAACAGGTGAGCGTGTGGCCTGCCGCTCCCCCGGTCATCCGTACACCTGGCCGTGATTACCGGCGTGCCGCCCCGACCCGTGCCATGCTGAGCCGGACTCCCCCGGACGACGCATCACTCATTTCATCTGATGGACCGTCCCTCCGGCCGGTTGACTTCGCTTACTCCCTGGTGAACGGATGTGAGACATGGACGCCCTGTCCCGCAGGACGCTGCTGGCCGCCGGTGCCGCGACCGCCGCCTCGCTGGCCGCCGGATGCTCCGGCGCCAAGGGGAGCGGGGGTGAGCAGGCCGGCCCGCCCGCCCAGGCCGACGGACTGTCGGCCAGCGGCAGCCCGAGCGCCGTCCCCAAGCCGCCGGCCGCGCTGATCGGCGACGGCTCCACCTCCGACACCGGCCCGCAGCCCGGCCAGCCGAAGGCCGAACCGCTGGAACCCGGGCAGCGCCCGCCGCAGTTCGTGGTCTTCTCATGGGACGGCGCCGGCGAGCTGGACAACAAGCTGTTCAGCCGGTTCCGGCAGCTCGCCAAGGACCACAACGCCTCGATGACGTTCTTCCTCAGCGGCATCTACACCCTGCCGGAGTCGAAGAAGTCGATGTACCGCCCGCCGCAGCACCCGGTCGGCGCCTCCGACATCGGCTACCTGGCGGACAATCACGTCCGCGACACCATCGAGCAGATCAGCGCGGCCTGGCTGGAGGGCCACGAGATCGGCACCCACTTCAACGGCCACTTCTGCGGCCCGACCGGCGGCGGCCGCTGGTCGGCCGAGGACTGGGACAGCGAGATCCAGCAGGCGATGGACTTCGTCATGAACTGGAAGACCAACACCGGCATCACCGACCTGCCCGCGCTGCCCTTCGACTACCGCAAGGAGCTGATCGGCGGCCGCACCCCCTGCTTGGAGGGCCAGCGCGGACTGCTGCCGACCGCCGCCAAGCGCAACTGGAAGTACGACTCCTCCGGCCCCGGCGGGCTGCAGGTCTGGCCGCAGAAGTTCGCCGGCGGCCAGCTGTGGGACATGCCGCTGCAGTCCATCCCGTTCCCCGGGCACAGCTTCCAGGTGCTCTCGATGGACTACAACATCATGTACAACCAGTCCGGCAACAACACCAAGGCCGACCCGGGCCAGCACGGCTTCTGGCAGACCCAGGCCCGCGACTCCTACCTCAACGGCTTCAACCGCGCCTACAACTCCAACCGCGCGCCGTTCATCATCGGCAACCACTTCGAGCAGTGGAACGGCGGCATCTACATGAACGCCGTCGAGGAGACCCTGAAGCAGATCGCCGACAAGCCCGAGGTCCGGATGGTCTCCTTCCGCCAACTGGTCGAGTGGCTGGAGGTCCAGGACCCGGCGGTGCTGCGCAAGCTCCAGGCGCTCGCCCCCGGCGAGTCCCCGATGGGCGGCTGGAACGGCTACCTCGGCGGCGCGGGCACCAGCGCCTCCGCCCCCGCCTCCGCGGCCGCGAAGGTCTGACCCGCCCTCAGGCGGCGCTCCCCGCGCGGGGCGCCGCCGCCCGGCCGGAGAGCAGCGCGCCGAGCAGCGCGACCCCCGCCATCACCAGGAAGATCACCGCGAACGGCCCGGCCGGCACCGGGCCGTCCTGCGTTCCCGCCACCACCGCGCCGCCACCGCCGAGCGCGGCGAACAGCACCCCGGCGAGGCCGATCAGCAGCACGTTGCCGAGCGCGTCGCTCAGTTGCAGCGCCGCCGAGTTCAGACCGGTCTCCTCCGGCGCGGACAGCTTCATCATCAGCACGCTGATGCTGGCCACCGCCATCCCCATGCCGACGCCGCCGACCGCCCAGCAGGCCGCCGTCACCCAGGTCGGCACCGCCGGGACCAGCACCAGCGCCGCCCCGCCGATCGCCACCGCGGTCATGACGAAGCCCAGCCGGATCATCGTCTCGCGGTGCCGCTCCGCTCCCGGCCGGCCCTGCAGCCAGGAGCCCAGCGCCCAGGACAGCCCGCCGCTGGTCAGCGTCAGCCCCGCCATGGTCGGCGACAGGTGCCGCTGCGTCACCATCATCAGCGGGATGAACGCCTCCGCCGCGAAGAACGCCCCCGCCGCCACGCCGCGCAGCACGATCACCGTCGGCAGCCCGCGCGCCGCCCGCAGCGCCCCGCGCGGCAGCAGCCGCACCACGGCGGGCAGCAGCAGCCCGGCCCCCGCCAGCGCCGGCAGCAGCGCGACCACGTCCAGCCGCTGACCCGCGTACTGCAGCAACCCGGCGCCCACCGCGGCCATCGCCGCGTCCCGGGTGCGTCGGCGGTCGAACGGCTGCGGGTCGAGCGGCGGCTGCTCGCGCTCCGACCGGCTCAGCGCCGGACCCATCACGGCCAGCGGCAGCAGCACCAGGACCGGCACCGCCAGGAACACCCAGCGCCAGCCCAGGTGCTGGGTGACCGCGCCGGAGATCACCGGACCGAGGATCGAGGGCAGCACCCAGGCGGCCGAGAACGCCGCGAACACCGACGGCCGCAGCCGCTCCGGGAACGCCCGGCCGACCACCACGTACAGCGCCACGATCACCAGCCCGCCGCCCAGGCCCTGGATCGCCCGGCCCGCCACGAACAGCCACATGTTGGCGGCCGTCCCCGCGACCACCAGCCCCGCGGCGAACACCGCGATCCCGGTGAACAGCGGCGCCAGCGGCCCGCGCCGGTCGCTCCACTGGCCCGACACCACGAGGGCGAACAAGGTGCTGGTGAAGTACCCGGAGAACGCGAAGGCGTACAGCGCGATGCCGTCCAGCTCCCGCGCCGCCACCGGCATCGCGGTGTTCACCGCGGTCGCCTCGAAGGCCAGCAGCAGCACCACCGAGACGATGCCCAGGGTCAGCGCCCGGTACGGGCCGCTGAGCACCCCGCCGGTCCCGTCGTCGGCCCCGCCGCCGGCTGCGTGGTCGGCTCCGTGGTCGGGACGTGTCGCGGGCGGGAGGCCGGGCTGTGTCTCGGAGGTGGTGGTCATTCCCACATGGTAAGTGCCGACCTGCCGATTTACTCCTGACCTGCGGTCGGATCGGAAGCTCCGCTTCCGGACCTAGGACCCGCCGGCCGGCGGACTCAGTGCAGCACCTTGAGCCCGACCACCCCGGCCAGGATCAGCACCAGACAGGTGATCCGCGCCGCGCTCGCCGCATCGCCCAGCGCCGCCATCCCGTACAGCGCGGTGCCGATCGCACCGATCCCCACCCAGACCGCGTAACCCGTGCCCAGCGGGATCGACCGCATCGCGTACGCCAGTCCGCCCATCGAGAGCACCAGCGCCACCGCGAACACCACGGTCGGCACCAGTCGCGAGAACCCCTTGGTCGCGTCCAGCGCGACCGCCCACACGGTCTCCAGCAACCCCGCGACGATCAGAACCACCCAGGCCATGACGACGGACTCCTCCGCAGTAGTCGAAACACCTACCGCGCCGTCTTGTCCCACCGGGTACGTCGCACCTCGTCCGGGGCGGACCGCTCACGGCCCGCCACGCCTTCGACCGTAGCACAGCCGCGACACACGGAATTCATATACGGATATTGACGCCACCCCCACCGGCACCCCTATGATGAATTCACCAACGCAGGCAGAGCGACGACAGGAGTCGGCAATGAACAGGAAGACGGTGGCCCTCGCAGCGCCCCGCACCTGCGCCTCCTGTCCCTGCCGGATGCGTTCCTGTTGTTGCGCCTGATCCGCAACGACCTTCGCCACCAGGCGTTCTGACGCCTCGTCGGCTCCCCCACGGCCGTGTGCCCGAGTGGTTCAGGGGACCGCCTGCAAAGCGGTTTACACGGGTTCGAATCCCGTCATGGCCTCTTCCGGAACACCGGGTGCGACATTCCCGCCGAATGTCGCGCCCGGTGCATTCCGCTGCCCTCGGGCGATTCGGCGCATTCCTGTCGCCTTTCCCCGGGCCTTTCCGTGCGCCTTTCTCAGCACCTTCCCCGCCCCGAAATTACCGTGCGCCGCCGCGCGTTGTCCCCGGTATGACCTCCAGCGATCGAACCGCCCCCGCGCCGCGGATCGAACCCTGCGGCAAGCGGATCCGCACGTACCTCGGCGGACTGGCCGTGGCCGACACCACCCGGGCCCTGATGGTCTGGGAGCACGACCGGTACCCCGTCTACTACATTCCGGTCGCCGACGTGCGTACCGACCTGCTCACCGCCACCGACCGGATCTCCCGACGCCCGCTGCTCGGCGATGCCCGGGTCCTCACCCTCACCGTGGGCGGGCACACCGCGGAGCACGCCGTCCGGCAGTACCCGGACTCCCCCGTCGAGGCGATCCGCGACCACCTGCGCTTCAACTGGGCGGCGATGGACGCCTGGTACGAGGAGGACGAGCAGGTCTTCACCCACGCCCGCGACCCGTACACCCGGATCGACATCCTGCCGTCCTCGCGCACCGTCCGGATCGAGCTCGACGGCACGCTGCTCGCGCTCTCCCGCTCCCCCCGCCTGCTCTTCGAGACCGGCCTGCCCACCCGCTACTACCTGCCGCCGACCGACCTGGTGCTCCCGCTGTTCACCACGAGCGACCGGATCACCCACTGCCCCTACAAGGGCACCGCGACCTACCTCTCCGCCCAGGTCGGCGACACCCTGCACCAGGACCTCGCCTGGTCGTACCCCACTCCACTGCCCGAGTCCCAGAAGATCGCCGGCCTGGTCGCCTTCTACGACGAACGCGTCGACGTCTTCGTCGACGACGTCCGGCAGCCCCGGCCGAGCTGACCACCACGGCCGGGCCGCGAGCCTCTCGGAACACAACGCGGCGCGGGCGCCGGTCCCCGGTCCTCTCGGATCCGGGGCGCCGACGCCCGCGCCTTGTTGCTGCTCCTACCGGTACTACTCGATGACCGGCGGGTTGGCGGTCCCGCCGCGCCAGGTCTCCTCGTCCTCGATCAGGTAGTCGGGACGGTGACCCTCGCCCTTCTTCTTGCGGCCGCCGGAACCCGAACCCGGGGCGCCGTGCATGCCGCCCGCACCGGCCTGGCCGTTGCCACGGCCCTTGCCGATGCCCGAACCGCCCTGGGTGAAGGACCGGCCACCGGCACCGCCCTTGGCGTTGCCGACCGTGCCACCGGCCTTGCGGACCAGGCCGCTGTTCTTGCCGCCGCCCTTCGAGCCCGCGCCACCGCCGCCGCCCATGCCGCCACCGTGCATGGCGCCCATGCCGCCGGCCCCGGCCGCACCCTTGCCGGCCGCGGAACCCGCGCCACCGGCACCGGCCGCACCACCGGCCCGGCCACCGGCCGCGCCACCGGCACCGCCGGCGCCCGAGAGCCCGCCGCCGCCGACCCGACCGCCACCGGCGCCGCCGGCCGGCACGAAGCCGCCACCGCCGCCGAGGCCCGGCACGTAACCGCCGCCGCCACCGCCGCCGCCCGAGAGGCCGCCGCCACCGCCGCCGCCAGGCCCGGGAATCGTCCCCGGCCCACCCGGCATCCCGATCCCCGGCCCACCGGGCCCCGTCGGAGTACCCGTCAACGGCGGCAACCCGGTGATCTCAGTCCCCGGCGGCTGCACCGGCGGAGCGATCACCGGCCCACCCGGCGGAACGATCGGCCCACCCGGAGGCTGAACCGGCCCCGTCGGATGCCAAGGCGTCGGCTTCGGCCCATCCGGCGGCCCCGGCACCACCTGCTGCGGCGGCGTCTGCTGAGGCGGCCCCTCCGGGTACTTCGGCATCGGCATCGACGGCGGAGTGTGCCCGGGCGGAGGGACGGGGTTGGTCGGCGCCGGTGGGAACGGCTTCGACGAGTCGACCGGCTTCTCGCTCGGCGGGTGATCGAGGTAGTCCGCCGCCTGGATGTACTGCGGGCCGAGGTGCTCCATCACGCCGATCGCGTACTGGTGGGCGACCTCGGTGGCCGAGAGGTCGTGCGCGTTCTTGTTGACCGCGTCGATCCGGTTCATCCCGGAGGCGATGTCGCGCTTGAAGCCCTCGTCGGACGAGGCGAAGCCGTCGCTGAGCGTCTTGCCCACCCGGTCCCAGAAGTCCGGGACCTTGATCGAGGACATGGTGGACTTGGTCTGCTGCAGCGCCGTGGCGGCGTAGTTCATCGCCACCGAGGTGTTCTGCGCGTGCGCGGCGGTGTTGACCAGGCTCTCCTGGATCTGCCCGCCCTTCTGCGCGAAGCCCTGGGCGGCGGCGCCGTCCCAGTGCGTGGTCGCGTGCTGGACCGCCGCTTGGAGGTCGGCAGCGACCTGGGTCAGCTCCTGGTGGACGCTCACCCAGTGCTGGCCGACCTCCCGGATCCGGTCCGGGCTCGAGTGCTGGACCATGTCCTTGAGCGGGATCAGGTCGTAGCGGTCGAACGGAGTCTTTCCCGATGCCATGTCAGACCCCCTACGCCTGAATCTGGTTCATGGTCGCCTGCCCGTCGGTCTCCCGGCCGTTGTACCGGTCGGTGACCAGCTGGGTCTTGTCCCCGTACTCGTTGATCAAGGCGTCCAGATCGGAGATGGTCTGGGTCAGGAACACCTGCATCTTCCCGTGCGCCTCGAAGAGCGCATGGGCCTCGACGAAGTCGCCGCCGAAGGCGTCCCTGGTGATGTCGGTCTTGTACTTGGTGTTGGTCCCGCAGGTACTGATGTTCTGCTGGAGGGCCCGCAGCCGCTTGACGACTGCCTCCAGCTCTGCTGGGTTGACGCGGTATCCCTCGGACACGAGGCCCTCTCCCCCTGGAGTGTCGAAACTTCCCCGTGGTAACGCTCTGGTTGGTGGCCTTACCGTTCAGTTAGAGCGTTCGATCCTATCGCGTTTGAGCGGTGTACTGACACGCTCTCAACGCGATTGATTGCCGTCCTGGTAAGGATTCTGATAGGGCGTCTGCTGCGGCGGGTACCCGGGCGGCGGAGCCTGCTGGCCGTACGGCGGCATCGGAGGCTGCTGACCATAGGGTTGCTGCTGCGGCTGGGCCGGCGGCCAGCCCTGCTGCGCACCGTACGGAGCGGGACCGCCCGGCTGGCCGGGAACGGCCTGGGCGCGGTTGCGCTTGCGGCTGCTGGCCACCGCGATCGCGATGATGACGATGAAGAGCACCACTACGACTGCGGCGATGCCCAGGATCAGCGGAAGGCTGGACCCGGACGACGAGCCCTTGATCGCCGGCAGCGGGTCCGGGTCTCCCAGGCCCGACCCCGGGTCGGCGCTGCCCGCGCCCGTTCCCGCGGTCGCGCCGGCGGACGGGCTGGAGCCCGTGGCCGCACCCGCGAGCGGGCCCTGGGCGGAGCCCGCCGGGATGTCCATGGTCAGCGCCTCGTAGGCGCGGACGATCCCGTAGCCGTAGTGCGTGTCCGGCAGCTTGCCTGCGCCCGCCGGAGCCTTGGCCGACTTCACCAGCCGGTTCGCCACCTGACCCGCCGTCAGGTTCGGGAACTTCGCCCGCACCAGGGCAGCCGTGGCGGAGACGTAGGCGGTGGCGTCCGACGTGCCGTCCGCCATGCAGTACTGGCTCGACGAACAGGGCCCGGCGTGCACGATGTCCACACCCGGGGCCGACAGCATGATCTCCGGCCCGGAGTTCGACTTGTCCCAGGACTTGAGGTCCTTGTTCACCGCCCCGACCGCGATGACGCCCGGCGTGTTCGCAGGCGACTCGACCGGCCCGCCGTCGTTGCCGGCTCCCGCCACCACGACCACGTTGTGGCTGACGGCGTAGGACACGGCGTCGGCCATCTTCGGGTTGTCGGCACCGGACAGCGAGATGTTGATGACGCCGGCACCGTGGTCCACCGCCCACTTGATGCCTTCCGGCACCGCGTCGCCGCCGGCCGCCGAGTCCTTGTAGACGGGGATGATCTTCGCGCCGGGTGCGAGACCCAGCACGCCCTCGTTGCTCCCGTGGCCGCGGCCGGCGATCAGGCTGGCCATACCGGTCCCGTGCGGGTCGGTGGGCTTCCGCTCATGGTCGCCGCCGCTCGGGTCGTAGCCGGGCAGCACCTGACCGACGAGGTCCGGGAAGGTCGGGTCCACGCCCTCGTCGATGACGGCGACCTTGATGCCGTCGCCCTTCGTCACCGACCACACCTTGTCGAGGTTGAAGTACTGGTTCGCCCACTGCCCGTCCCGCACCTGGTCCGCCGAGGCGGTCGGCAGGCCTGCGAGCAGGAAGCCTGCGGTCAGTGTGGCCGCGCCGAGCACGCGCGTGAGTCTGGTCAGCGTCATCAGTACCCCGTCAGTCGATTGACAGCCCGTTCGTTCTCGCAGTGCCCCCCGGAACGCAGGACCGTCCGATCGTATCGCCCGATCCGGGTGTGCGCGCAGAGGCCCGGGAGTCGGCCCACGGGGATTTCGTGGACGTACGGCGGCTCGGTGACGGGGGGTCAGGCGGCGGGGACGGTGGCGTCTTCCGGGGGGATGGGGAGGCGGCCGACGGGGAGGCCGGTGGCGGCGCGGACCGCTGCGGCGATCGCGGCGGGGGCGACGACGGCGGGGACGGCGCTGACGGCCTTGGCGCCGAAGGTGGCGACGACGTCGCGTTCCTCGAGGAGGGCGGCGATGCGGATGTCGGGGGTGTCGAGGGCGGTGGGGAGGCGGTAGCCGGTGAGGGAGGGGTTGAGCAGGACGCCGTTGTCGGTGCGCAGGTCCTCGAGCAGGGCGAGGCCGACGCCCTGGGCGACGGCTGCTTCGATGCGGTCCTCGATCTGGCGGGGGTTGAGCGCGCGGCCGACGTCCTGCGCGACGGTGACGTCGACGACCCGGACGGCGCCGAGTTCGATGTCGACGTCGACGACGGCGCGCATCGCGCAGAAGGCGATGGAGACGAAGGCGTCGCCCTGGCCGGTCTCGGGGTCGAGGGGTTCGGTGGGGTGCGGGCGGCACTGGGCGGTGGCCCAGAGTTCGCGGCCTTCGAGCGCCTCACTGACCGGCATGCCGAGCACACCGTCGTACGAGCTGATCTTCCCGTCGGTGATGGTGAGGAGCTCGACGGACATGCCGAAGTCGGCGGCGATCGGCTGCAGCATCTGGTGACGGACCATCAGCGCGGCGCGTTCGACCGCGCCGCCGGAGACCCAGGTGTGCCGGCCACGGGCGGCGGGGCCGGCGGCGGACTGGTCGCTGTCGACGGGCGCGATGTAGACCTCGCTGACGCCGAGCACGGACTGGACGATCTGCCGGGCGAGGGTGGCGAAGCCCTGGCCGGAGTCGACGGCGGCGCAGATGACGGTGGCGTGGTCGCCGCTGACCCGGACGGTGGCGGTGGCCACCTCGTCCTCGCCCTCGGCACCGAGCATGTGGACCATGCCGACGGCGTAGCCGATGCCGCGGCGCACCGCGGTGGGGTCGCCGGCGCCGCCGGGTCCGCCGGGCAGCAGCCAGTCGGCCTCGGGGTCGTCGACCGGGAGCGCGGGCAGCGGGGAGTCGGAGACGGCGTCGAGCAGGGCGGCGACGGGGGCGGGGCAGGTGACGGCCTGTCCGGTGGGCAGCGGGTCACCGGTGGCCATCGCGTTGCGGCGCCGGATCTCCACCGGGTCGACGCCGATCTGCTTGGCCAGCTGGTCGAGTTGGGACTCGTAGGCGAAGCAGGTCTGCAGCGCGCCCTCGCCGCGCATCCGGCCGGCCGGCGGGTTGTTGGTGCGCACCGCCCAGGCGTCGACGAAGACGTTGGGGCAGGTGTAGGGGCCGACCGAGAAGGCGACGGCGGCGGCCAGCGCCTCGGCGGAGACGTCGGCGTAGGCGCCGCCGTCGAGCAGGATCTGCGCCTCGACCTTGACCAGCCGGCCCTCGGCGTCGGCGTGGTGCCGGTAGCGCAGCAGGGCGGGGTGGCGGGAGGTGTGCGCCTGGAAGGACTCGGCGCGGGTGAGGGCCATCTTGACCGGGCGGCCGGTGCGCAGCGCGAGCAGTGCGAGGGTGACCTGGAAGGAGAGGTCCTCGCGGTCGCTGGTGGCGCCGGGGACGCCGGTGACGACCAGGCGGACCCGGTCGGGGTCGAGGCCGAGGCAGGCGGCGGTGCGGTCGCGGTCGCCGTGCGGGTCGGTGGAGGACAGGTGCAGCTCGACGCCGCCGTCGGGGCGGGGCACGGCGAGTCCGGCCTCGGCGCCGATCGGGGCGGGGTCCTGCCGACCGACCTGGTAGAGGCCCTCGACGACGATCTCGCCGATCGCGTCGGGGTCGCCGGTGCGCAGCGGCAGGTGGCGGAAGAGGTTGCCGTCGGGGTGCAGCGGCGGGGCGTGGAAGGACGCCTCGGGGTCGGTGACGGGCTCCAGCGGCTCGTACTCGACGACGATGGCGGCGGCGGCCAGCCGGGCGGTGTCGGGGTGGTCGGCGGCGACGGCGGCGACCGGTTCGCCGTGGTGGCGGACCACGGTGGCGGCGAGCACGGGGCGGTCGGCGGCGATCGGGCCGGCGGGCGCGCCGTCGGGGGTGCCGTCCGGGCCGGGCGGCAGGTCGGCGGCGGTGACCACGGCGTGCACGCCGGGGACGGCCAGTGCGGCGGAGGTGTCGACCGAGACGATCCGGGCGTGCGGGTGCGGGGAGCGCAGCACCGCGCCCCACAGCAGGCCCTCGGCCCACAGGTCGGCGGCGTACGGGTAGATGCCGAGCGCCTTGGGCAGTGCGTCGGTGCGCAGCGGGGAGCTGCCGAGGCCGAAGGGTTCGCCGGATTCCGCGGGGGCGGCCGCCGGGAGCTGCTCGGTGGCGGAGGTCATGCGTTCTCGTCCTCGGGGAGCCGGATGCCGTGGGCGGGGGTGGCGTCGTAGCCGCCGGGGTAGCCGGTGCGCGGGTCGAACCCGGCGCCGTTGGTGTCGTACACGGTGCCGTCGTACGCCCCGGCGTCGAGCACCGCGCCGGTGCCGCGGCCGTCGTAGCCGCCGGGGTAGGCGGTGCCGTGCGGCGGGGTCGGCAGGTACGGGGTGCCGTGCGCGGGGGTGCCGGGGTGGGCGTCGGCGGCGGTGCCGTGCGCGGGGGTGGGCTCGTAGCCGGAGGCGGGGTAGCCCTGGTAGCCGGGGTCGGCGAAGCCGGCCGGGACGGGGGTGCCGTGCGGCGGGGTGGGCGGGTAGGCGTAGCCGCCGGTGCGGTGGGTGGCGTCGAGGTGCTCGCCCTGCTGCTGATGGGGGATCAGCTGGTCGGCCTCGTGCCAGAGTTCGGAGTCCGCGTAGAGCGGGAGTTCGCCGGCCAGTGCGAGGTCGGCGAGCGACTGCTCGGTGGCGACGGCGGCGCCGCTCCGCGGGTGGGCGCCCTCGTCCGCGCCGTCGGCGGCGGCCTTGGCCTTGGCGGCCGCGGCGGCCTGTTCGGCGGCGGTGAGCTCGGCCTCGAGTTCGGCCTCGCGGGCGTCGGCGACGTTCTGCACGGCGGCGAGCACGCCGCGGTAGCCGGTGCAGCGGCACAGGTTCCCGCACAGGGCCTGCCGGGCCTCGACCTCGCTGGGCCGGTGGTTGCGCTGCAGCAGGTCGTGCACGGCCATGGCCAGGCCGGGGGTGCAGTAGCCGCACTGGACGGCGCCGGAGTCGGCGAGCGCCTGCTGGACGTCACTGGCGCCGCCCGCGCCGGACAGGCCCTCGACGGTGCCGATCTCGCTGTCGGCGGCGAGCGCGGCGGGCACCAGGCAGCCGGCCACCAGTTGCCCGTCGACCTGCACCGAGCAGGCGCCGCACTCGCCCTGTTCGCAGCCGTCCTTGGCGCCGGCCAGGCCGAGGCGCTCGCGCAGCACGTACAGCAGGCTCTCGCCGATCCAGGCGTCGGTGACGGGGCGTTCCACGCCGTTGACCCGCAGCGTGTAGGAGGCCGTGGGCCGCACGTCGCCGGCCAGCATCCCGCCGTGGTGGTGCAGTTCGTCCGTCACTTCAGCGCCCTTCCCAGTGCCCGGCGGGCCAGCACGCTTACGGTACGCCGGAGCCGGGCCGCTGCCGAGCCCGCCCCCTCGCCGAGCGCCCCGCCCTCGGGGACGCAGGCACCGGCCACGTACTCGCCGAACGCGGCGAGCGCGGCCGGGTCGATCAGCACCGCGCCGTCCTGGCCGCGGGCGTCCCAGTCGATGCAGCCGGCCACCCAGCTCTCCGCCTCCAGCGGGCGCAGCGGGACGGGCGCGACCGCGCCGACCGCGCAGCGCACGCCGCGGCGGGCCGGGTCGAGGACCAGGGCGACCGAGGCGGCGGCGCGGGCGGGGCCGCTGCGGCCGGTGGACTTCAGGAAGACCTGCGGGGCGTGCAGCAGCGGGACCCGGACCCAGGTGAGCAGTTCGCCGGGGCGCAGCGGGTCGAGTCCGGTGAGCAGGTGGCTGATCGGGACCTCGCGGACGGCGCCGGCCCGGGCCAGGGTGGCGGTGGCCTCCAGGGCGGCGAGCACCGGGAGGGTGTCGCCGGCCGGGGCGGCGGTGGCGATGTTGCCGCCGAGGGTGCCGACGTTGCGGACCTGCGGGGGTCCGGCGGTGCGCGCGGCGTCGGCGAGGGCCGGGATCAGCGCGGCGAAGTCGGGACGGTCCATCCGGGCGTGGGTGAGGCCGGCGCCGAGCACGGCGGTGCCGCCGTCCTCGTAGCGCCAGCCGCGCAGTTCGGTGATCCGGCCGAGGCCGATCAGCGCGGCGGGCCGTAGCCGCCCGGCGTTGACCGCCTCCATCAAGTCGGTGGCACCCGCCACCGGCACCGCCCCCGGGGTGGCGGCCAGGGCTTCGACCGCCTCGTCGACCGAGGCCGGCAGCATGATCGTCCGGTTCACCAGGTTTCCACCGTGCTCCATTTGCAGTGCGGCCCCGCCCGTAGGGTACGGGCGATCGGTGTGGGTTGGGCAACTCTGGCACACAAAGGCCGCTGATCACTTCCCCGGCTGCGGACAGGACCGAACAACTCGGGACAACTCCGGACGCGTCCGCGACCAAGCCGTTGTACGTGTGATCGGTTGTTCACCTGATCATGACGTGGGGGCCGCGCCCGGAGTTCCGACGTGCTACCGCCCGGTCACGGTGCGGTGTGCGGGCCGGACGGCCCGGGCGCCCCGTCCAGCGGGCGGCCGACGATGCCGGGCTTGCGCTGCCAGGGGCGGGGGCCGTCGGGGCGGCGGTACTCGACGCCCAGGGCCTCGAGGCGGCGGTAGTGGGTGTCCATGCGCTGCTCGAAGCCGCTCCAGTCGCGTTCGGCGGGGGTGCGCGGCAGGTCGGACCAGGCGACCTCGGCGAACGCGGCGAGCCGCGGGAACGCCTTGTAGTCGACGTCGCGGGCATCGTTCATGAACTCGGTCCAGATGTTCGCCTGGGTGCCGATGACGTGCACGGCGGCGGCCTCGTCGAGCTGCGGCGGGACCGGCTCGAACCGGTAGACGTCCTCCAGGCTGCGCACCCAGCCGACCGGGACCGGCTCCTCCTCGCCGCCGGCCTGCCGGTGGTCGAGGTAGACGTGCTGCTCGGGGCACATCACCACGTCGTGCCCGGCCCGCGCGGCGGCGATCCCGCCCTCGTAGCCGCGCCAGGAGGAGACCGCCGCGCCGGGCGCCAGCCCGCCCTCGAGGATCTCGTCCCAGCCGATCAGCCGGCGCCCGCGCTCGGCCAGCCAGCGGTCGAAGTGCCGGATGACGTGGCTCTGCAGCTCGAACTCGTCCTTCAGGCCGAGTTCGGCGATCCGGGCCTGGGCGGCGGGGCTGGCCTTCCACTGGTCCTTGGGGCACTCGTCGCCGCCGAGGTGGACGAAGGTGGAGGGGAAGATCTCCAGCACCTCCTCCAGCACGTGCTCGTAGAAGCGCAGCGTGGCGTCGGAGGCGTTGAGGATGTTCTCGCTCACGCCCCAGTCGGTCCAGGTGCCGAGCGCGGCGGTGTCCACCACGTCGGTGTTGCCGAGCTCGGGGTAGGCGGCGATGGCGGCCTGGTTGTGGCCGGGCAGGTCGACCTCGGGGACGACGGTGATGTGCCGGGCGGCCGCGTAGGCGACGATCTCCCGCAGGTCGTCCTGGGTGTAGTAGCCGCCGTGCGGCTGGTCGTCGTGGCGTCCGCCGGCCCGGTAGCCGACCATCGAGCGCTCGCGCCAGGACGCGGTCTCGGTGAGCTTCGGGTAGCGCCGGACCTCGATCCGCCAGCCCTGGTCGTCGGTCAGGTGGAAGTGGAAGACGTTCAGCTTGTGCGCGGCCAGCTGGTCGATGAACCGCAGCACCCCGGCCACCGGCATGAAGTGCCGGGAGACGTCCAGCAGCGCCCCGCGCCAGCCGAACCGCGGCGCGTCGGCGATCTCCACCGCCGGCACCGTCCACACCGCGCCGGGCAGCGGGGCGCGGCGGTAGGCGGCGGGACCGAGCAGCTGGCGCAGGGTCTGCGCGGCGTGCGAGAGGCCCGCGGCCGCGCCGCCGGTGAGCCGGACGGACCCGGCGTCGGCGGTCAGCCGGTACTCCTCGGCGGCGAGCTCCGGGTCGAGGGCGAGCACCAGCTCGGCGGCCTGCCCCGCGGGCGCCGCGTCGAGGTCGAACCCGGTGGCGGCGGACAGCTCGGCGCGCAGTCGGCGGGCCACCCCCTCGGCGCCGGGCGCGGCGGCGATCCGGGAGCCGGCGTGCAGGACGAAGGGATCGCCGCCGGGTCGGGCCTGGACGTGCTTCGGGGCAGGGATGAGGTCCATGCGCCTCATCCTGCCCCGATTATCCAGATTGGCATAGACCACTGCGGAGAAGTCTCCGCAGGTCGCCGCCGTCACTTCTGCTTGTCGTCCCCAGCGGGGTTGTTCAGCCCGTCGAAGATCTCCTTGCACATCGGGCAGACCGGGTACTTCTTCGGGTCGCGGCCGGGCACCCAGACCTTGCCGCACAGCGCCACCACGGGGGACCCGGAGAGCGCGCTCTCCATGATCTTGTCCTTCTGGACGTAGTGGGCGAAGCGCTCGTGGTCGCCGTCCCCGTGCGACGTCTGCGGGACGGGCTCGACCAGGGTGCCGGTGCCGAGGCCGCGCTCGGGCTCAAGAGTGCTCATGAGTGCCAAGTCTATGGGCGTCGCCCGGAACCGGGCCACCACTCGGACGCACCGCGCACGGGAGCGGACGGTCAGTTCAGCGTGGGGTCGTCCGGGTAGGTGGCGAGCATCGCCAGCGGCCCGCGCTGGCGGCGCAGCACCGCCCGCCACAGCCCGTCCGGGTCGAGACAGCAGACGTCGCCCACCTCGCAGTCGACGGGGTGCCAGGCGCCCTCGGCGATCTCCTGCTCCAGCTGGCCGGGCGACCAGCCGGCGTACCCGGCGAACACCCGCAGTCCCCCGAGCTCCCCGGCCAGCACCTCCGGCGGCGCCTCCAGGTCGACCAGTCCGATCGCCCCGTGCACCCGCCGCCAGCCCAGCGGCCCCGGCTGGTCGTCCTCGCCGGGCACCACCGCCAGTGCCAGCGCCGAGTCGAGCGCCACCGGGCCGCCCTGGAAGACCACCGCGGGCTGCCCGGTGAGCTGCCCCCAGCCGTCCAGCACGGCGGACACGTCGACCGGGGTGGGCCGGTTCAGCACCACCCCGAGCGCGCCCTGCGGGTCGTGGTCGAGCAGCAGGACGACGGACCTGGCGAAGTTCGGGTCGGTCAGCAGGGGCGTCGCCACCAGCAGCCGGCCGGTGAGCGAGGATGCCGCTTTCATGCCTGCAATGATGCCCCGGACAGCGCCGATCGGGGCGACGGACACGGAACCCGGCGAGCCACTCCGATGGCCCAATGACGGTGCCGCGCCGCACCCCTTACAGCATGATCACCAATAGGGCACACGGGAACCAATCGCCCACCCTCTACCATCTATGGGTGGTGAAGAGCTCTTCCCTTCGCCCCGCAGCCGAAAACCTCCTCTGCGCACCCGGATTGCGAGAACGATGACCGACGACGTCCTGCTGGTCCACGGCGGAAACCCGCTCGAAGGCGAGATCCAGATCCGCGGCGCCAAGAACCTGGTCCCCAAGGCCATGGTCGCCGCACTGCTCGGCCAGGGCCCCAGCAGACTGCGCAGCGTGCCGGACATCCGGGACGTCAAGGTCGTCCGCGGCCTGCTGCAGCTGCACGGGGTGACCGTACGCACCGGCGACGAGGAGGGGGAGCTGATCCTCGACCCGTCGCACGTGGAGAGCGCCAACGTCGCGGACATCGACGCGCACGCCGGCTCCTCCCGCATCCCGATCCTGTTCTGCGGCCCGCTGCTGCACCGCCTCGGCCACGCCTTCATCCCGGGCCTGGGCGGCTGCGACATCGGCGGCCGGCCGGTCGACTTCCACTTCGAGGTGCTGCGCCAGTTCGGCGCCACCATCGAGAAGCACCCGCAGGGCACCTACCTGGTCGCCACCCAGCGGCTGCGCGGCACCAAGATCGAGCTGCCCTACCCCTCGGTCGGCGCGACCGAGCAGGTGCTGCTCACCGCGGTGCTCGCCGAGGGCGTCACCGAGCTGCGCAACGCGGCCGTCGAGCCGGAGATCGTCGACCTGATCTGCGTGCTGCAGAAGATGGGCGCGATCATCGCCATGGGCACCGACCGCACCATCCTGATCACCGGCGTCGACGAGCTGGACGGCTACACCCACCGGGCGCTGCCGGACCGCCTGGAGGCCGCCTCGTGGGCCTGCGCGGCGCTGGCCACCAAGGGCGACATCTACGTCCGCGGGGCCGAGCAGATCCCGATGATGACCTTCCTGAACACCTTCCGGAAGGTCGGCGGCGCCTACGAGATCGACGACGAGGGCATCCGCTTCTGGCACCCGGGCGGCGAGCTCAAGGCGATCGCCCTGGAGACCGACGTCCACCCGGGCTTCCAGACCGACTGGCAGCAGCCACTGGTGGTCGCGCTGACCCAGGCGAACGGCCTGTCCATCGTCCACGAGACGGTGTACGAGTCGCGGCTGGGCTTCACCGGGGCGCTGAACCAGATGGGCGCGCACATCCAGCTGTACCGCGAGTGCCTGGGCGGCACCCCGTGCCGGTTCGGGGCGCGCAACTTCAAGCACTCCGCGGTGGTCTCCGGCCCGTCCAAGCTGATCGGCTCCGAGCTGGTCATCCCGGACCTGCGCGGCGGCTTCTCGTACCTGATCGCGGCGCTGGCCGCCGAGGGCACCTCCACGGTGCACGGCATCGACCTGATCAACCGCGGCTACGAGAACTTCATGGACAAGCTGCGCGACCTGGGCGCGCACATCGAGCTGCCGTCGGGCACCGAGGTGACCGAGGTCCAGCTGACCGCCTGAAGGGCCTGAGAACGCCAGTGGCCGGCCTCCCCGAGGGGAGGCCGGCCACTTCGGCGTTTCAGCGGCGAGGGGTCACTTGCCCTTCGCGGCTTCCTTCAGCTTCGAACCGGCGCTGACCTTGACGCTGAAGCCCTCGGCGATCTGGATCGGCTCACCGGTCTGCGGGTTGCGGGCGGTGCGGGCGGCACGCAGGGTGCGCTCGAAGGTCAGGAAGCCGGGAATGGTGACCTTCTCGTCGCCCTTGGCGACGACCTCGCCGGTGATCTCGGCGAAGGCGGCCAGCACGGCGTCGGCGTCCTTGCGGGTCACCTCGGCGCGCTCGGCCAGCGCGGCCACCAGCTCACTGCGGTTCATGTGTACTCCTGTGGTCTGTTGCTCTGCCGTACGCGGAGGCCGAGGGGCCGGTCCGCGCGACGGTGCTCGTTCAGGCGAGGGGTGGTCAGGGGCCGGCCTCGCACCGCGAAGCGCCGCAAACTGCCCGCCTGGGTACGAATCCTGCCCCGACCGGCACTGAGAAAGCCAATCGGGCACCGGCGTGATTGACCCGAACAGCGCCCGCCGGACAGAGGTATGACGCTCCGTCGGCTCCGGAGGTACCGGGGCGGGCGGCGGTCGAGGCGACACGCCGTGGCACAACTGGGGACGTACCGTACTTGTCGGACACGCCTCCCCGTCGCAGGGCTACCGTACGCCCTGGCACCGACAAGCCCAAACACGCCCCTTGCCCTTGTGTCGCAAGGGATCCGGCACGTTCGACGCAATCCGGGCGCGCGGGGCGCGCCCGGTGCGCCGCGGGCTCAGAGCTGAACGGCCGGGAAAGCCGCGGTGTCGAGCGTTCCGACGATGCCCGGGGTGGGCTTCGCGGGGGCCGCCTCGGCGCCGCCACGGGCCGCCACGGCGGCGTCCCGGACGGCCGCGGCGACGGTCTTGGCGACACCCGGGTGGAAGACGCTCGGAATGATGTAGTTCGGGTTCCGCTCGTCGTCGCCGACCGTGGTGGCCAGCGCCCGGGCGGCGGCCAGCATCATCTCGGTGTCCACGCTGCTGCTCTGGGCGTCCAGCAGGCCGCGGAAGACACCCGGGAAGACCAGCACGTTGTTGATCTGGTTGGGGAAGTCGCTGCGGCCGGTGGCGACCACCGCGGCGGTCTGCCGGGCCACCGCCGGGTCGACCTCCGGGTCGGGGTTGGCCAGCGCGAAGACGATGGCGTCCTTGGCCATGGTGGCCAGGTCGTCGCCGTCCAGCACGTTCGGGGCGGAGACGCCGATGAAGACGTCGGCGTCGGCCACCGCCTCCTTGAGGGTGCCGGTGCGGCCCGAGCGGTTGGTGTTCTCGGCGATCCAGCGCAGGTTGTCGTTCAGGTCGTCGCGGCCCAGGTGGACCACGCCGCGCACGTCCGCCACGGTGGCGTGCTCCACGCCGGCCGCCATCAGCAGCTTGAGGATCGCGGTGCCCGCCGCGCCGGCGCCGCTCATCACCACCCGGATCTCGGTGATGTCCTTGCCGACCACCTTCAGCGCGTTGGTCAGCGCCGCCAGCACCACGATCGCGGTGCCGTGCTGGTCGTCGTGGAAGACCGGGATGTCCAGGGCCTCGCGCAGCCGGGCCTCGATCTCGAAGCAGCGCGGCGCGGAGATGTCCTCCAGGTTGATGCCGGCGAAGCCCGGGGCGATCGCCTTCACGATGGCGACGATCTCGTCGGCGTCCTGGGTGTCCAGGCAGAGCGGCCAGGCGTCGATCCCGGCGAACCGCTTGAACAGCGCCGCCTTGCCCTCCATCACCGGCAGCGCGGCCTTCGGGCCGATGTTGCCCAGGCCCAGCACCGCCGAGCCGTCGGTGACCACGGCGACCGAGTTGCGCTTGATGGTCAGGCGGCGGGCGTCCTCGGGGTTCTCGGCGATCGCCAGGCAGACCCGGGCCACACCCGGGGTGTAGATCATGCTGAGGTCGTCGCGGTTGCGGATCGGCAGCTTGGAGGACATCTCGATCTTGCCGCCGAGGTGCATCAGGAACGTACGGTCGGAGACCTTGCCGATGCTGACCCCGTCGATCGTCCGGAGCTTCTCGACGATCTCCTGGCCGTGCGCGACCGAGGCGGCCGCCACGGTCACGTCGATCCGCAGCGACTCCAGGCCCGAGGCGGTGACGTCGAGACCGGTGACCGAACCGCCGGACGACTCGACGGCGGTGGTGATCGAGCTCACGGCGTTGCCGGTGGCGGGCACCTCCAGCCGGACAGTGATCGAGTTCGAGACACTGGGCACCGTCGCCATCGACGTCCTTCTTCCTGAATCAACAAAGTGTTGAAGTTCCATGCCGCTCGGCATGCTAGACCTCGATCGTCGCACTCACCAAGCGGTTGCCAGAAATAACGTTCATAGAGTGTGCGGACCCGACAAACCCCCCATCCGCAGCCGGAGGCCTCCTTGCCCGTCGGCGCGGATGCGTTACATTGGAACGGCACCGGCTCGATCCAAGCCCCCGGGCCCAACCTTCGTCCCTTCGAGGGACCACTTGCCGCGAGGCGAGCATGGCGGGTCGGTGTTCAACGTGGCGAAGGCCCTCCACCTCATGGTGGAGGGCCTTCGTGCTGCCCGGCTACTTCAGCAGTGCGGGGACGCCCGCGGCGTCCGGCAGGTCGTCCGGGCCGGAGAGCACGGTCAGCCGCTGGGTGGCGCGGGTGAGCGCCACGTACAGCACCCGCAGGCCCGCCTCCGACTCCCCCGCGATCCCGGTCGGGTCGGCCACCACCGTGGCGTCGTACTCCAGGCCCTTCGCCTCCAGGCTGCCCAGCGCCACCACCCGCTCGCCCAGGCCCTCGGTCCAGGCCGCCGCCTCGGCGCGGCGGTCCATCGGGACCACCACCGCCACGGTGCCGTCCACCTCCCCCAGCAGCCGCACCAGCTCCGCCCGGGCCGCCGCGCCGAACGCCGCCGCGCCCGCCTCGCGGACCGCCGCGAACCGCGGCCGCACGCCGGTGGCCCGCACCGCGCTCGGCGACGGGGTGCCCGGTGCGGCCAGCGCCAGCACCTTCGCCGCCACCTCGGCGATCTCCGCCGGGTTGCGGTAGTTCACCGTGAGCGTGTGCCGGCGGCGCGGCTTGCCCGCCAGCACCTCGTCCAGCGCCGCCTGCGCCTCCTGCGGGAACGGCCAGGAGGACTGCGCCGGATCACCGACGATCGTCCAGGTCGCCATCCGCGAGCGGCGGCCGATCATCCGCCACTGCATCGGGGTGAGGTCCTGCGCCTCGTCCACGATCACGTGCGCGTACTCGCGGCGCTCCTCCGGCACCCGCTCGCGCTGCCGGTAGGCCCGCTCGCCGTACGTGGTGACCTCGTCCAGGCCGGTCAGCATGTCGACCGCGTCGACCTCCCGCACCTTCGGGCGGGCCGGCTCGCCGAGCAGCACCTGCAGCTCGTCCACCAGCGCCACGTCGTGCGCCGACAGCTCGCCGGCGCCCTTCGCGTCCAGGTGCCGCCAGGAGCCGGCCAGCAGCCGGGCCTCCTCCGGGGTGACGGCGCGGCGGGCGATCCGGTTGGTGTGCCGGTGCTGCCGGAGCGTCGCCAGCACCTGCCGCGGCGTCAGGGCCGGCCACCAGGCGTCCAGGAAGTCCAGGAACGGCGCCTCGTCCGAGACGTACTCGTCGAAGGACTCCCGCTCCTCCTGCCGCTGCTCGCGGTCCGCGTAGCTGACCGGCTTCGGCAGGTCGCGCACGGCCTCCGACCACAGCGCGTCCAGCAGCAGCCGGCGCGCCCTGGGCCGCAGCAGGTTCAGCGGCGTGCCGCCGCCGCCCACCACGTTGCCGCGCACCGCCTTCAGCCGGCCCGCGTCCAGCCGCAGCACCCGCCCGCGGGCGAACACCTTCAGCTCGGTCGGCGCGCCCAGCTCCAGGGCGCCCCGGGCGGCCCGGCGCAGCAGCTGCACCATCCGCGCCGAACCCTTGATCCGGGACACCTCCGGGCTGTCGTAGCGCCCCGCCTCGATGCCGTCCACCAGCGAGCCCACCGCGCGGATCGCCACCTGGCCCTCCTCGCCCAGCGACGGCAGCACGCCCTCGGTGTACGAGACCAGCAGCGGCGTCGGGCTGACCACCAGGATGCCGCCCGCGTACCGGCGCCGGTCCTGGTACAGCAGGAACGCGGCGCGGTGCAGCGCCACCGCCGTCTTCCCGGTGCCCGGGCCGCCGGTGACCAGGGTGGCCCCCGCCGCGGCGGCGCGGATCACCTCGTCCTGCTCCTTCTGGATCGACGAGACGATGTCGCGCATGCTGTGGCTGCGCGCCCGCCCCAGCGAGGCCATCAACGCGCCGTCGCCGACCACCGCCAGCTCCGCGCCGTCCAACGTCGGGGCGAGGTCCGGACGCAGCAGGTCGTCCTCGACGCCGATCACCTTCCGCCCCTTCGAGCGGATCACCCGGCGCCGGATCACCCGGCCCGGCTCCAGCGGCGTCGACCGGTAGAACGGCGCCGCGGCCGGCGCCCGCCAGTCGATCACCAGTGGGCCGAACTCGGCGTCGAGCACGCCGAGCCGCCCGATGTGCAGCGTCTCCGCCACCTCCGGGTCGTCCGGGTCGAGCGGGGTCTGCGAGGGGATCCCGTGCTCCTCCGGCGCATCGGCCTGCTGCAGGTCGATGCGGCCGAACAGGAAGTCCTCGAACTCGTTGTTCAACCGCTGCAGATGGGCCCCCGCCCGGTACACCTGGGCATCCCGCTCGGCGAGTGCGCCGGGCGTCCCGACCTGCACCCGCTTGGCGGCGTCCTCGAGGATGTACTCCGCCTCGGCCAGCTTCTCCTCCAGCCGTCGGTACACGGTGTCGAGATGCTGCTGCTCACCGGCGATCTCGCGGTCGCGGATCGTGTCGGTGTCGAGGTCGGTCTGCTGCTGGGTCGAGCCGTGCGCGCCCAAGGAGCCCCCTGCGGTACGGAGAAAAGGCGGACGGACGATCTTACGTGATAGCGGGAGTGGGCAGCACCTGGGGGCTCGGGGAACTGCGAGGCGAGTGTCTGGTGGTCTCGGGCCGGCTGTGCGTCCTGGAGACCTCTATGCGCCCAGACCTCGCAGCGCCCCGAAATTCTCGCCGCCACGCACCCCCGCCGTTCCCCGGGCCCCTGGACAGTGCAACTTCATCGTCAGTGATCAAGCGTCAGGCGGTAGCCGCGTTTCACGACGGTGGTGATCAGGCGGGGGGTGCCGAGGGCCTGGCGGAGGCGGGTCATGGCGGTTTCGACGGCGTGTTCGTCCTCGCCGCTGCCGGGGAGGGCACGGAGGAGGTCGGCGCGGGGGACGACCCAGCCGGGCCGGCGGGCGAGGGTGCGCAGGAGGGCCATGCCGGCGGGCGGGACGGGGCGGAGTTCGCCGTCGACGAGGGCGGCCTGGCCGCGCAGTTCGAGGGTGTGGCCGGCCACGGCGAGGCTGCGGGCGCGTTCGGGGAGGGCGGCGGTGAGGGTCTGGACCATGGCGCCGAGGCGCATCCGCTCGGGCCAGACGGTGGGGATGTCGTGTGCCTCGAGCGGGGCGGCGGTGACCGGGCCGACGCAGACCGCCAGGACGTCGCGGCGCAGCGCGTGCAGCAGTTCCTCGCTGCGGCCGCGTTCGGCGGCGCGGTTGAGCAGGCTGATCGCGGCGGGCGCGGAGGTGAAGGTGACGGCGTCCAGCGCGCCCGCGCAGGTGGCGTCGAGGAGCCGGTCGAGCGGGGCGGGGTCGACGGGCGGCAGCCAGCGGTAGACGGGGACCTCGATCACCTCGGCGCCGGCGGCGCGGAGGGACTCGACGAAGCCGGGCAGCGGTGCGCCGTGGAGCTGGACGGCGATCCGGCGGCCCTCCACGCCCTGGTCGAGGAGGTGGGCGAGGACCTCGACGGAGGACTCGGTCGCGGCGGAGAAGGACTCGCGCAGTCCGCCGGCGCGGATCGCACCCTTGGCCTTGGGGCCGCGGGCGAGGACGGAGGCCTGGCCGAGGGCGGCGCGCAGGGCCTCGCCGAGGTCCCAGCCGTCCGCGGCCTCCAGCCAGCCGCGGAAGCCGATGCCGGTGGTGGCGACCGCGAGGTCCGGCGGGTCGGTGATCAGGGCGTGGGTGGCGGCGAGCAGCTCGGTGTCGTCGGCGAGCGGGACGATGCGCAGGGCGGGGGCGCGCAGGACGGCGGCGCCGCGGCGCTGGAGCAGGGCGGCGAGTTCGTCGGCGCGGCGGGCGGCGGTGATGCCGACGGTCCACCCGGAGAGCGGGCCGGCGGCGGGCGGGTCGGCCTCGGCCGGATCGGGCGGCGGCTGACGGCGGGTCGGGTCGGCCATGCGAGACGTCCTTCGGAGCGGTCCGCCCCTACCGGGCCGGGGGCCGGCGGGGACAGGGGTGCTACCCGCGGGAAGTGTCCTGGCTAGGGACCGCGGGCGGCTGTCGGGTGGGTGGCGACCATGGTGTCCGGTCGTGGTGACGCCCCCGGGTCGCCTCGATTACCTCCGTGTTTCACGGCAGGTCGGAGCGGCGTCCGGGGGCGTGACGGCGGGTCAGACCCTGGCCAGTGCCGGGGTGTCGGCGGTCTGCCGGGCGCCCTCGGGGCGGCGGAGGTAGACGGCCCAGGTGAGGACGAAGCAGACGGCGTAGGCGGCGAGGAAGGAGACGAAGGCGGGGGTGCCGGACTTCACGGCGAGGAAGGACTGCCGGAAGGCGAGGTTGATGAAGAGCCCGCCGAGGGCGCCGACCGCGCCGATCACACCGATCGCGGCGCCGGACATCTTGCGCGACCAGGCGGCGGCGTCCTCCGCGCTGTCGCCGGCCGCGATCCGGTCCTGCGCCTTGGCGTCGAAGATGCCCGGGATCATCTTGTACGTGGAGCCGTTGCCGAGTCCGGCGAGTGCGAACAGGGCGATGAAGCCGGTGAGGAAGACGGGCAGCGAGCGGATCGACGAGGCGTAGGTGACCACGCTCGCGGCGGCGGCCATCGCGGCGAAGTTCCACAGGGTGATCCGGGCGCCGCCGAACCGGTCGGCGAGCTTTCCGCCGAGCGGGCGGATCACCGAGCCCAGCAGCGGGCCGAGGAAGGTGAGTTGGGCGGCCTGTAGGGGGGTGCGGCCGAACTGGGTCTGCAGCACCAGGCCGAAGGCGAAGGAGAAGCCGATGAACGAGCCGAAGGTGCCGACGTAGAGCACCGACATCAGCCAGGTGTGCTTCTCCCGGACGATCGCGGCGAGCGAGCCGGTGTCGGCCTTCATCGGCGCCAGGTTGTCCATGAACAGCGCGGCGCACAGCGCGGCGAGCACGATCAGCGGCAGGTAGATGCCGAGCACCACCCGCGGGTGGCCGGCCCCGGCCCAGGCGATCACGCCCAGCGCGACCAGCTGGATCACCGGCACGCCGATGTTCCCGCCGCCGGCGTTCAGGCCGAGCGCCCACCCCTTGAGCCGGGCCGGGTAGAAGGCGTTGATGTTGGTCATCGAGGAGGCGAAGTTGCCGCCGCCGAAGCCGGTGAGCGCCGCGACCAGCAGGAACGTGGTGTACGAGGTCCCGGGGTGCATCACGTACGCGGCGGCCAGCGCCGGGAGGAGCAGCAGCAGCGCGGAGACCACGGTCCAGTTGCGGCCGCCGAACCGGGCCACCGCCACGGTGTAGGGGATCCGGACGAAGGAGCCCACCAGGGTGGGCATCGCGACCAGGAAGAACTTGCCGGCCGCGTCGATGTGGAAGTCCTTGCCCATGAAGAGCACCATCACCGACCACAGGCTCCAGATCGAGAAGCCGATGTGCTCGGAGAGGACCGAGAAGGCGAGGTTGCGCCGCGCGGTCCGGCGGCCGGTGCGCTCCCAGAATTCGGCGTCCTCCGGATCCCACTGCTGAATCCAGCGCCCGCCCGTTCTGCCCTGCGTGGTGGTCCCGTCCATGGGGTGCTCCTTCGCCTTCCGGTGCCCTGTGCTACCGACGCTAGGAGCCCACGATTTCGTCTTCGTTGTGCGGTGTGAAGGGTGCGGAACCGTCCTCTCACCCGGCGGGGCACCGCCGTGTGAGGCGGGCCGGGGAAGCACGAGAGCCGCCCTCCGGGTGGAGGACGGCTCTGCGATGCACATGGGGTGGTGGAGATGCCGGGAATCGAACCCGGGTCCAGTGGAGTGGATTCAGGACTTCTCCGAGCGCAGTCCGCTGTGATTTTCTCGGCCCTGGCGGTCACGCGGACAAGCCGCCAACAGGCCCAGCCACTGTTAGATTTTCCCGCCACCCCCGCGGCCGGGGTGGAAGGTTGAGTTCCCTAGATTATGCCAGGATCCGGGTCGGGAACGCCCCGGGCTGACACCCACTTCACTTTCGCTGATCAGGCAGCGAGAGCGAAGGACTGCTGGGAATCGCGCTTAGAGTTGGCGATTATTTTTTTGCGACAGATGGTTAACGAGATCATTGCCGCATTCCTCGGCTCGCTTCTCCTGTTTCGACTAACACTGTCGAAACCGATCATCCCCATGTTGATTTGACAAACAGCTCCGGAGGGCACGGGGCCCTCCGGCTGATGCGTTGCCATAGTACTCGGCTCGTGCGTCAAGGGTCCAGCGCATTAAGCACCGGTCAACCGGTGGTGCCGCGCAGCCCGAGCTCCTGGACCAGCCAGGGCAGCGCCTGCTTGAACGCGAAGGCGCCGAACTGCCAGTCGTGGCCGCCGGGGTGGATCTCGACCTTGGTGGCCAGGCCGGCCGCCCGGGCCGCCCGGTCGAGCTCCTTGGCGTTGGCGATGTGGCCCGCCTCGCTGTCGGCGGCCATGAAGAGACCCGACGAGGCCGAGTAGTCGTGCTTCTTGGCGCCGAGCACGGTCAGCGGGTCGTGAGCGGCCCAGGCCGCGGCGTCGCCGCCGTAGAGCTGCGCGATGGTGTTCTGCTTGTTGCCCATGTTCGGGCCGACGTCGCCGGAGATGCCGACGAAGTGGCCGAACACGTCGGGGTGGACCACCGCCAGGTCAACGGCGCAGGTGCCGCCCATGGACCAGCCGGCCACCGCCCACGAGCGCGGGCCCGAGGCGGTGCCGAAGGTCTTCGCGACGAACGGCGGGATGTCCTTGGTCAGATGGTCCTCGGCCTTGCCTCCGGCGCCGTTGACGCACTCGGTGTCCGCCTTGAAGCCGCCCGTGGCGTCCACGAAGACCATGACCGGCGCGAAGCCGTCATGGTCGGCGGCGTAGGCGTCGGCGGTCTTCGTCGCGTCACCGGCCCTGACCCAGTTGCTCGGAGCCATGAACTGGCCACCGATCATCTCCACGACCGGCAACTTGGGGCGGGTCTTGCTCCGGAACCAGGCCGGGGGAAGGTAGACCAGCTCCTGCCGGTGCTGGAACCCGCTGGGGACGGCCGGGATGTCGACCGCGACCACGCGGCCCTCGGTGGCCTTCCCGACGGTGGTGAGGGCCTGGTCCAGCGTCATCTGCTGCGGCACCGGGGCACCCGCGAAGTCCGCCAGCGCATCGTTCACGTTCGGGTAGTAACCGGTCGACGTGTTCAGCGCGTTGGCGGCGCAGACCACCGCGAGCGCGGCCGCCACCGGGACGGCGGCCATGTTCCACCAGCGGGCGTGGCGCAGACCCAGCGCCAACGTGCCGGGCGCCAGCAGGGCGCAGCAGATCCAGAACCACAGGCCGATCGGCAGCGGGTCCTGGATGTCGGCGAACGCGGCGACCAGGGCGGCGGCGAGCGCGGTGACGAGAATCGCCCCGGCCACCGCCCACGGCAGCCGCTTGCGCAGCCACGACCGGTCGAGCCTCCAGGCCGACGCGACCACCGCCGCCAGGGCGAGTATGCGCAGGGTCCAGGGCAGCCAGCCGCTCAGCAGTGAGAAGTCCACCCGGAGATCGTACGTAAGGCCCAACTCTCCGTGTGCAACCGGGATGAACCCATTACCTGACGGTACGCCAGGTAAAGGCTCAGCTCTGGCGGCGGCGGGCGGCGGCGACCGCGCGGGCGGACTCCATCTTGTCCTGGCGCTCGCGGAGCGTCTGGCGCTTGTCGTAGAGCTTCTTGCCGACCGCGAGGGCGAGTTCGAGCTTGGCGCGGCCGTCCTTGAAGTACAGCGACAGCGGGACCAGCGTGTGGCCGGTCTCCTTGGCCTTGGACTCGATCTTGCGGATCTCCATCTTGTGCAGCAGCAGCTTGCGCTTGCGGCGCGCCGAGTGGTTGGTCCAGGTGCCCTGGGCGTACTCGGGGATGAAGACGTTGTCGATCCAGGCCTCGCCGCCCTGGATGTACGCGTAGCCGTCGACCAGGTTGGCCCGGCCCTCGCGGAGCGACTTGACCTCGGTTCCGGTGAGCACCATGCCGCACTCGTAGGTGTCGAGGATGGTGTACTCGTGCCGCGCCTTCTTGTTCTGCGCGACCAGCTTCTTGCCCGTTTCCTTTGCCATAGCTCCGCCATTCTCGCACCTCGGGGGCCGCGGGGTCAGCCCCTTTACCGGCGGGCCGGGTGCGGGCCGGGTGCGGGCCGCGTGGTGATCAGGTGCGGGTGCGCAGTCCGTCCAGCACCTTGAGGGCGAGCGGGGCGGCGTCGTCGTCGGCCGGGGCGGGCACGTCGGGCTGCAGGCCGGTGCCTTCCGGGGAGTGGCCGGCCGGGGTCTGGTAGCGGCCGACGGTGAGTTCCAGCACCGAGCCGTCGGCGAGCCGGCTGGGCTGCTGGACGCTGCCCTTGCCGAAGGTGCGGGTGCCGACCAGGACGGCCCGGCAGCGGTCCTGCAGGGCGCCGGCCAGGAGTTCGGCGGCGCTCATGGTGCCGCCGTCGACCAGCACCACCAGCGGGACCGCCGTGTCGCCGCCGGGTGCGGCGGCCAACTCCCGGTGCTCGCCGTGGACCTGGTAGCTGGCGACGGGTCCGCCGTCCAGGAAGACCGAGGCGGTGGCCACCGCCTCCTCGACCAGGCCGCCGGAGTTGCCGCGCAGGTCGAGCACCACGCCCTGGGCACCGGCCGCGGCGGCCCGGACCTGGTCGGCGACGCCCTCGGTGAAGGCGTGCACGGCGATCTGCGCGACGCCCGGCCGCGGGTGCGCCACCTCGACCTCGCGGGTGGCCAGTTCGGTCCGGGTGAGGGTGAGTTCGCGCACCGGCCCGGCCGAGCCCTGCACCGCCAGCGCCACCGGGGTGCCGGCCGGGCCGCCGCGCAGCCGGGCCACCACCTCGGTGACCGGCAGCTGTTCGGCCGCCACGCCGTCCACCCGGACCAGCCGGTCCCCCGCCTCGATGCCGGCCCTGGCGGCCGGCGAGCCGGGCAGCACCTCGGCCACCTCGGTCGTCCCGCCGCCCGCGCGGTCCACGCTGAGGCCGACGCCCGGGTAGCGGCCGCCGGTGAAGTCCCGGTACTGCTGCGGGCTCAGGTAGGCGGCCCAGCGGTCGCCGCTCTCCCCCACCAGCCGCTGCGCCTGCTGCGGGCTCAGGTCGGCCCCGCTGAGGTCGTGCGACGCGGGGCGCGCGGCGTCGGACGACGACGGGGCCTGGGGAGAGCCGATCGGCTCTCCCCAGGCCCCGGACGCGGCGCCGGCGAACAGCACGGCCCCGAACACCAGGCCGAGCGTCATCCCCTGGCGTACCCGCGGTGCTGTCGGCATGCTCTGGAGTGTAGGCGGCGATCCGCGCACACCGGTAGAACCGACGGTGCGTCAGACCTTCAGGTACTTGCGGAGGGTGAAGAAGGCGGCGATGCCGGCCATCCCCATGCCGACCACCACGAGCAGCGGGATGACCGCCAACACCGAGGACAGGCCGATGAAGTGGATGAACATGACCTTCTTCTGCAGCCAGCCCTGGACGAAGAAGTGCCCGCCCACCAGCAGCGTCGACGCCAGCGCCGCGCCGAGCAGAGCGGCGAACGCGGCCTCCGCGATGAACGGCATCTGCACGTAGAAGTTGGAGGCGCCGACCAGGCGCATGATGCCGGTCTCGCGCCGGCGGCTGAACGCGGACACCCGGACGGTGTTCACGATCAGCAGCAGCGCCACGAAGAGCATCAGCACCATGATCACGAAGGCGGCCGTCTGCAGGCCTCTGAGCAGGCCGAACAGGTTCTCCAGGATCTTCCGCTGGTCCTCGACCGACTTGACGCCCGGCTTGCCCGCGAAGGCGCTCTGCATCACGTCGAACTTGGTCGGGTCGACCAGCTTGACCCGCCAGGACTGCGGCATCGCGTCCGCGCCGACCGCGGCCAGCAGCGGGTTGTCCGGGTTGGTCTGCTTGAAGCGCTGGTACGCCTCCTGCGAGGACTCGAACGTCGAGGTCTGGACGAGGCCGTTCATCTTGTCCAGGTCGGCCTTGACCTGCTTGACCTGGTCGTCGGTGGCCGCACCCGCCGCGCACTGCGGCGACGTCTTGTCCGCCTTGGTGCAGAAGTAGATGCTGACCTCGACCTTGTCGTACCAGTAGTCCTTCATGGAGTTGACCTGGTCGCGGACCAGCAGCGAGGCACCGGCGAGGGCGAGCGACAGCGCGACGCTGACCACGACGGCGATGGTCATGGTCAGGTTGCGGCGGAGACCGACGCCGATCTCCGACAGAACGAACTGGGCGCGCATGCTTCTCTTCTCTAGCTCTGGTAGCCGTAGACGCCGCGGGCCTGGTCGCGGACGAGGAGGCCCTTGTCGAGCTCGATGACGCGCTTGCGCATCTGGTCGACGATGGCCTGGTCGTGGGTGGCCATCAGCACGGTGGTACCGGTCCGGTTGATCCGGTCGAGCAGCTTCATGATGCCGACCGAGTTCTGCGGGTCGAGGTTTCCGGTGGGCTCGTCGGCGATCAGCAGCATCGGCCGGTTCACGAAGGCGCGGGCGATGGCCACGCGCTGCTGCTCACCACCGGAGAGCTCGCCGGGCATCCGCTCTTCCTTGCCGCCGAGACCGACCAGGTCGAGCACCTCGGGCACCACCTTGTTGATGGCGCTCTTCGGCTTGCCGATGACCTCCAGGGCGAACGCCACGTTCTGCCCGACGGTCTTGTTGGGCAGCAGGCGGAAGTCCTGGAAGACCGTGCCCAGCTGGCGGCGCATGTGCGGCACCTTCCAGTTGGACAGCTTGCCGAGGTCCTTGCCCAGCACGTGCACCGAACCGGTGGACGGCCGCTCCTCGCGAAGGCACAGGCGCAGGAACGTCGACTTGCCCGAGCCGGACGAGCCGACCAGGAAGACGAACTCGCCCTTCTCGATCTCCAGCGAGACGTTGTCCAGGGCCGGACGGTTCTGCTTGGGATAGGTCTTGGAGACGTTGTCGAATCTGATCACGGCTGCATCACGGGGGCCATCCTAGGTGGATCGAGGGCAGTGACCTTACGCGATGCCGATACGCACCCGCAGTCAACAGACGCCTACTGACCGTGGTTTCATCAGGTGCCGTTCCGTTCCGGACCGGAAATTGCGAGTTACGTCACAGATCGGTAACCCTCCCTCTCCAGGGGCCACGGGGTTCGGAACCTGGCAGAGTGGAGAGAGTAGTCGGAACCGAAGCCGCCTCCGGCACGTTGGCTATGCAGCAAGGAGGAGATCGCATGACCTGCGACCAACTGGTGTGCGCCAACTGCAACGGCCGCGTGATCGACGGCCGGTGCCCCGTCTGCCGCGCCAACCGCGCCCGCCTGCAGGCCGAGCAGCACGGGCCGTTCGCCGCGCTCAACCCGGCGATGCTGCTGGCCGTGCTGTTCGCCGCGGTACTGGCCCTGGCCCTGCTACTGCGCTGACCCGAGACCCACAGGCACGGGAAGGGCCCCTCCGCCACCGGCGGAGGGGCCCTTCTTCACGCTTCTACGGCGATCAGCTCTCGCGCTGCTTGCGCCACCGGATGCCGGCCTCGATGCTGCGTTGATTGTTCATCTCGGCCGGCCTCCTCACGTCGCGGCGATCAGCTTTCCCGCTGCTTGCGCCAGCGGATGCCGGCCTCGATGAAGCCGTCGATGTCGCCGTCCAGCACGCCCTGCGGGTTGCCGACCTCGTGCTCGGTGCGCAGGTCCTTGACCATCTGGTACGGGTGCAGGACGTAGGACCGCATCTGGTTGCCCCAGGAGCTGCCGCTGTCCTTGAGCGCGTCCATCGCCGCGCGCTCCTCCTGGCGGCGCCGCTCCAGCAGCTTGGCCTGGAGGACGTTCATCGCCGAGGCCTTGTTCTGGATCTGCGAGCGCTCGTTCTGGCAGGAGACCACGATGCCGGTGGGCAGGTGGGTGATGCGCACCGCGGAGTCGGTGGTGTTGACGCCCTGGCCGCCGGGGCCGGAGGCGCGGTAGACGTCGATGCGCAGCTCGCCCTCGTCGATGTCGACGTGGTCGGACGTCTCGACGACGGGGAGCACCTCGACGCCGGCGAAGGAGGTCTGCCGGCGGCCCTGGTTGTCGAACGGGGAGATGCGCACCAGGCGGTGCGTGCCCTGCTCGACGGAGAGGGTGCCGTAGGCGTAGGGAGCCTTGACGGTGAAGGTCGCGGACTTGATGCCGGCCTCTTCGGCGTACGAGGTGTCGTAGACCTCGGTCGGGTAGCCGTGCCGCTCGGCCCAGCGCAGGTACATGCGCATCAGCTGCTCGGCGAAGTCGGCGGCGTCGACGCCGCCCGCCTCGGCGCGGATGTTGACCAGGGCCTCGCGGGAGTCGTACTCGCCGGAGAGCAGGGTGCGCACCTCCAGCTCCTCGACGGCCTTCTTGACCGACTCGAGTTCGGCCTCGGCCTCGGCGCGGGTGTCCGCGTCGTCCTCGGCCTCGGCCAGCTCGAACAGGACGCCCAGGTCCTCGACGCGGCTGCGCAGGGCCTCGACCCGGCGCAGTTCGCCCTGCAGGAAGGAGAGTCGGGAGGTGACCTTCTGCGCGTTCGCGACGTCGTCCCACAGAGTGGGGACGGCTGCCTCCTCCTCCAGGGTTGCGATGTCGGCGCGGATCTTGTCCAGGTCGACGACTGCCTCGATCGACGACATGGTCGTGTCGAGGTTCTTGAGCTCTTCGGAAGGATCGACGGCTGCCACGCCTCAAGGGTAATGGCTCGCCGGGGGGGCTCGGCTACAACCCGGGCGGCCGGGCGGCGGCGGGGGCCGCGGCGCGGGCCCCGGCGGGGTGTCCGGGGGGCTCGGCGGCGAACGCCGTCCAGGCCGCGGCGGCACCGGCCAGCAGCAGGACCACGGCGAGCAGCACGGCCAGGGTGCGGCGGCGGCGGATCAGCTGGGCGCGGGTGCGCCGGTGGCTCGCGGGCTGGGTGCGCTGGGCCCGGGACTCGGCGGCGTAGGAGGCGAGTTCCTGGGCGGACGGGCGGCGCAGGCTGGTGTGGGTGTCCCGGGTGGAGTCGGGGGTGGGGCCCGGCACCAGCGGGACGGCCGGGCCGCGGCGGCGGCGGTGGGTGCCGCGGCCGGCGTCCACCTCGGCGTAGACCGCCTCGGCGGGGGTGAGCACCTCTTCGGGGGCGGTCCGCTGGGCGGGTACCGCGAGCGGTCCGAGGCCGGCCAGTTCGGGGATCAACTGGCGCAGCCGGGAGGCGAGTTCGGCGGCCCGTAGCCGGGAGGCGGGGGCCTTGGCGAGGCACTCGGAGATGATCCGCCACAGGCCGTCGGGCATCCCCTCGACCGGCGGGACGTTCTCGGTGACGTGCCGGCGCAGCACCGCGCCGGTGTGGCCGCCGCCGAACGGCGTGGCGCCGGTGAGCAGTTCGTACAGCACGGTGGCCAGCGCGTAGATGTCGACGGCGGCGCGCGGCTCGAGGCCCTCGATGATCTCGGGCGCGAGGTAGTCGGGGGTGCCGATGATCCGGGTGGCCCGGGTGCGGCGGGGGGCGTCGACCAGCCGGGCGATGCCGAAGTCGGTGAGCTTGGCGCGCGGTGCGCCGCCGGGGCCCGCCGGGGCGGCCAGGTCGAGCAGCACGTTCTCCGGCTTGACGTCGCGGTGCACGATGCCGGCGGCGTGCGCGGCGGCCAGGCCGTCGGCCACGTCGGCGATCACCGAGGCGGCGACCAGCGGGGTGAGCACGCCCTCGCGCTCCAGCCGGGTGCGCAGGTCGCTGCCCTGGACCAGGTCCATCACCAGTGCGAGGTCGCTGCCGTCCACCACCATGTCGTGGACGCCGACCACGTTGGGGTGGTCGAGGCCGGTCAGGGCGGAGCGCTCCTGGACGAACCGGCCGACCAGCACCTGGTCGGCGGCGAGGTCCTCGCGCAGCAGCTTGACGGCCACCGGACCGTCCGGGCCCTCGCCGAGCCACACGGTGCCGGCCGAGCCGCGGCCGATCACCTGGTGGACCGTGTACCGGCTGCCGATCTTGCGTGCCAATGCTGCT
>NZ_JBFAQR010000027.1:0-87621 GCF_040678815.1 Kitasatospora sp. NPDC049285
CGCTCAAACGCCCCCCCCCCCCGGGGCCGCGTTTGCCGACCGGGGGGGGGGGGGGGGGGGGGGGGGGGGGCCCCCCCCCGGCCCCCCCCCACCCCCGCAGCCCCCGCCGCGCGGCGCAGCGGACCGACCGGTCGACGAAGCAGGGAAAGGCGCTCGACATTCGTGGACTAACTCTGATACAGTTCTCTCATTGGAGGCCGGGCGGATCGCCCCCGACTCCGCCGAACCGAAACGAGGACGCCATGGACAACCCCGCAGAGCCTGACGCCGCCTTCGAGCCGGACGTCGACCTGGACGAACTCGGCACCACGCAACTGCACGCCGTCATGGTGGAAGCCGTGCGGACCCTGCCCGAGGACCACCCGGTCACCCAGGTGTGGCAGCGCCTGGACGACATCCTCACGGCGGGCGGCATCGAGTGCCTTCCCGACGCCTGGGACAACCTCCCCTTCTGCCAGCACGCCACCCAGGAGGAGGCCGATCGCTGCTGCCTGGCGCTGCCCGACCCGGCGGCGCACTGATGCGCGGGGCCGTCGGCGCGAACCGGCGCCGGCGGCCCCGGACGGCAACTGCGGCGGCGGTCGCGCCTGGCAGCGCGGTCTCCGCCGATCCCTTCGGACCATCCGGCGGCACCACGGCCTGTCGGGCCTGCGGTGCCGCCCGCACGGGAGGACCATCCGCATGACGAACCAACTCGCCCTGTTCGAGGCGCCGGCGCCGGTGGCGGCCGGGCGCCCGTGCCTGGGCGCGGCGCTCCCGCAGGCCAAGCGGGCGCCCCGGACCCGCCTGGCCCGGATCGGGGAGGCCCTGGAATGGGCCTCCCGGCTGATCGCCGAACACGGGCTCTCGCCGGACAGCTGCGCCGAACCGCCGCCCGCGCCCACCGGCACCGGTGCCCGCTCCCGGCTGCCGGAACACGGGGCCCTGCACCCGGTGGGGGCGATCTTCCTGGCCGCGCACGCGGCCGAGACGCCCCGGCGGCCGGTGGAGGACCCGGTGCGGGCGGGTGCTGTGGCGGACCGGGTATGGGCGCGCTGCGACGAGGCGCTGCGCTTCCTGGCCGACCGCCTTGACCCGGCGCTGGGCCGCGGGGCGGTCGAGCGGATCGCCGGGTGGGTGGCGCAGCCGGGGGTCGGGCTGCGGGAGGTGCTGGCGGAGCTGGCGCGGGCGGCGCGCAAGGCCCGGCCGCTGCCGAAGGTGCCGGTCGGGTACGTCGAGTTCAACCCGGCGCGCCACGGGCCGGAGGGGTACGACTGGATCGTGGTCGCGTCGAGCGGGGGCAAGGACTCGCAGGCGATGCTGGACGAGGTGGTGCGCAGCACCGACGCGGCCGGGGTGCCGCGCGACCGGATCGTGGTGGTGCACAACGACCTGGACGTGACCGACTCCGGGGAGAGCATCGAGTGGCCGGGCACGATGGAGCTGGCCAGGGAGCAGGCCGAGCACTACGGGCTGCGGTTCGTGACGCTGCGCCGGCCGCAGGGCGGGCTGTGGCGGCAGTTGCTCCAGCGGCGCATGTGGCCGTCGAGTTCGGCCAGGTGGTGCACAAGTGATCAGAAGTCGGCGCAGGCCCTGAAGCTGCTGACCGCGCTGGTGAAGGAGTCGCGGCGGGCGGGGGTGCGGGGCCGGCCGGTGCGCATCCTGTACTGCCTGGGGCTGCGGGCGCAGGAGTCGGCGGGCCGGGCCGGGAAGGCGCCGATCGCGGTCGACCGCTCCGCCTCCAACGGGCAGCGGACCGTGGTGCGGTGGCACCCGATCCACGACTGGAGCGAGCGGCAGGTGTGGGAGCGGATCGCCGAGACCGGGGTCCGGTACCACTGGGCCTACGACGCGGGCATGGAGCGCCTGTCCTGCTCGCTGTGCGTGCTGTCGAGCGGGAAGGACCTGGTGTGCGCGGCGCGGCTACGCCGGCCGCTGGCGGTCGAGTACGCCGGGGCGGAGGCGGAGATCGGGCACCGCTTCCAGGACAAGCGGTCGATGGCCGACGTCCTGGCGGAGGCCGACCGGCTGAACGCGGCCGAGGGCGAGCTGCACTGGGAGCGCGGGGACGCGCTACGCCGCCATGTCGGGGAGGCAGCAGCCGCCGCGTACCTAGCCCTGGCCGCGTAAATCACCCCACGAAATGAGCAAGGTGTGATATAGTTCTCTTGTTGGCGGGCGGAGGGGGCGGCTCCCCCTCCGCCCGCCGACACCCCTTCGAACCAGCAGCGGCCCCAGCCGCAGAACGGAGCCCCCGTGAACCAGCCCACCCCTAAGAGCCCTGCCGACGCACCGGCCGGGTCCCAGGATGCCGAGACGGCGGAGGTCGCCGCGCTTCGCGCCCTGGCCGCTTGGGGCATCACCGCCTACACCGACGACGAGAGCATGATCGGCGGCTCCAGGAACTCATGGGTGGTGGTCGACTACGACCAGACCCGCCCGGACTCACCGTGCGAGCCGGACGGCCCTTACGCCGTGCTCTACCTCTACAGCGACGCCGACGGGGAGGAGATCACCGTCGAACGGGCTCCGCGCCCCGGCGACGCTTGGCACGCGCACAGGGGAGACGGAACCGGCGCCGAGTACGACCTGCTGGCGCGCCCCGCCGACCGACTCGGCGAGTGCATCGACGCCATCGCCGAGTGGATCACTGCGCCGCCAATCGTGACTCAAGCATGATGCAGTTCTCTCATTGAGAGGCTGGGGTGACTCCCGCCCGCGCCCATTCGAACCAGCAGCAGCCCAGACCACAGAACGGAGCCCCCGTGAACCAGCCCACCCCCGCCGACGCCTCCACTTACCCGAACGTCACCCCTCCGAGGAAGATCAACGGTTGCGACGTCATCGCCGTCGTCGACGGGGCCAGCATCATCGAGCACCCGCGAGGGTTCATGGTGTACCGCGTCGTCCGGATCGGAACCCGCGCAACCCACGAGGGCGCCGCCGCGCTGGCGCGGAAGACGAAGCCGGCGGCGGAGCAGGCGACCACCGGCACCGAGACCGCGGCATGGTGCCAGCACCGCGAGCACGCGCTCGTCACCTACAACCCCGAGCTGGACATGTCGCTCTGCCGCTGCGGCGAGCGCCAGGAGTCCGGCGAGCAGCCGATGGACTGGGGGGCGAAGCGGGAGATCTTCCATTCCTGCCAGCAGGACGGGCCGTGCCGCTGCTACCTGCCGTGAGACCGGGGCGGCGGCACCGCCGCCCCGCAACACCTCCTCCAGACTTTCGTCGACGAAACCAGCCGAGGCGGCACCGCGGCTCCGCACCATCCCCCTTCGAACCCACCGGCGGCCGAGCAGCCCCGGAGAGGAGCACCCATGTCCGGATTCCCGCGCGCCCGGATCGCGGAACTCGTCGCCCTGCTGGGCGCACCGTGGCGACTGGACAACTGCCCGTACAAGCGGGACGACGAGTGGCAGTTCGTGACGGACGGTCGCGGCCGGGGCTTCTGGCTGCGCATCGACCGCCGCCAGCTGGACCGGGAGCCGGCGAATCCTCACGGCTACCGGGTGACCGTCCGGGGTCGGTACCCGAAGATCCCGGGCCACTTCTTCAGCGACAAGGGTCGCCCCGAGATCGGGTTCGACCTGTCACGCCCGCTGGGAACGCTGGCCAAGGACATGCGGCGGCGGTTCCTGCCTCAGTTCGAGGCGGCCTACTCCCGGGCCGTGGACGAGCTCCACGCCCGGACCTCCGCCGCAGAGAAGCGCGCGGCGGTGGCCAGGGCGCTGCTGGACCGCTTCCCGCAGCGGGGCTGGGAGGGGGAGGTGCGCGCCGGGGTGCACCGGGTGTGCGTCGACCTGGAGCCGCACCCGGGGGCGAGCGCCGAGCTGGAGATCAGGCAGGCCGGCGAACTGGTGGACGTCCAGCTGCGCAACGTCGACCCGAGGGATCTCGACGTGCTGTGGGCGCTGTTCGAGCACCGGCAGGCCGAGCGGATCGCGGCGGCGTACGGCACGCCCGCCTCCGTGGACCTGACCACGCTCGACACCGTGGCTTCCGCATGATATAGTTCTCTTGTTGGCAGGCGGTGGGGGTGGCTCCCCACCGCCGGGCCGACACCCCTTCGAACCAGTCCGATCCGAGGAGCTGACCATGCCGCGCAGCACCGCCCCCGCCGCCGAACCTCAGACCACCCCCGCCGAGAAGGCGTCCGAGCCGCCCCGGCCGACGTACGCGGTGCTGAACGCGGTGATCTCCGACGGCCGGGGCGGGGAGGAGGTGCTGCGCCTGGCGATGCCGTCCGAGCCGTTCGGCACCGCCGCCTGGCAGATGTGGACGGTCGGCCTGTACCTCGCCCGCCTGCACCGCCACCAGGTCCAGCCCAGCGCGGCGACTCTGCACGCCCACCTGACGTCCGGCGTGGTGCCGTTCCCCACGCCGACGATCGGGTTCCCGTACGGGCCGCTGCACGACTCCCGCCCGACCCTGATCCTCGACCTGGAGCTCGGCCCGCTGGACGCCAGCGGCTGGCCGAAGACCTCCCTGGTCGTGGTCGAGCAGGACACCAAGCCCTACGGCGGCTTCACCCGCCCCCGACGCTTCCGCACCCTGCGGGCCACCGTGAAGGCCGTCCGGGAGGAACTCGACGACGAGTGCTCGCGCCTGGCCGGACAGAAGGAGCAGCGGGAGCTGTTCGCGTTGGCGGTCAAGCTCTGCGAGCAGGCCGGCACGATCCAGCAGCGGGCGCTGGAGAGCGCGTCCCCGCTGCTCGGTGGGGCCGTCCGGGAGGGCATGCAGGCCGAAGGGGAGGAGCGGGAGCGGCTGCTGCTGGAGCTGGAGGAGTTCTGCGGTCAGGACGCGCCACTGCCCGACGACGCGGCCTCGGAATCCCCGGTGCAGACCGTCACCGGGCACCTTGAGCGGGCTTCGGAGGCGCTGGCGGACGGTACCGCCCGGCTGTACATCCGGCTGGCCGGGGCTTGTGGCACGGCATCCTGGCGCGCGGACCGGCCCTCCGTGGTGATCTGCACCGCCCGGGGCGCGGCGGCGCGGGCGGTGCTGGCACTGAAGCCCGAGGCGGCCGTGGTCGTGGTCGGCCGGGCAAGCACGGCCGTCTACCAGCACGCGGGGGACATCCGGCGCCGGACCGACACCTTCGAGGTGCTCCACATCGGCGTGGACCTCGCGGCCGAGGCTCCCGCGGCGGCCTGACGACCACCGCTCCACCCGGCCGGTGCGGCACCCGCCCGCACCGGCCCCTCTCCGCACCCCCGGGCGGCGTCCGGCCCGGCCGTTCGGCGCGCCTTCGACGCCCCCGCGAACCCGCCCCCTCCCGAAGGAGGACGCCATGAGCCCGTCCGCCCCCGCCATTGCCGACCGCACCACGTTCTTCCTCGGCGCCCCGCCTTCTTGGGCCAAGGACTCCCCGGTCCCGCTGATGCTCTCGGTGAACGCCCTGGCCAGGTACCGCAGCCGGGGCGAGCGGTTCCCGTCGGCCCGGTGCCTGTGGGCGCTGGACAGCGCCGGGTTCTCGCAGATCGGCGAGCACGGGGAGTTCCTGCTGGACCCCGACGAGTACGGCGGCATGGTCTACCGGCTGATGGACGACTTCGGCGCCCCGCCGGTGTTCGCGTCGGTGCAGGACTGGATGACCGAGCCGCAGATCCTCGCGCGCAGCGGGTTCGGGCTGCGCCGGCACCAGGAGTTCACGGTCGACTCGTACCTGTACCTCACGGAGCAGTTCGACCGGGCCCCGTGGATTCCCATCCTGCAGGGCCAAAGCGTGGAGGACTACGTCGAGCACTGCCGGATGTACGAGCGGGCCGGGGTCGACCTGGCCCAGGCGTTCCGGGTCGGGGTGGGATCGGTCTGCCGCCGCCAGGGCACCCGGGCCACCGGCCACATCCTGGCCACCCTGGCCGGCCGCGGGTACGCCCTTCACGGCTTCGGCATCAAATCGGATGGTTTGGACCGTTACGGTCACCACCTCGCCAGCGCGGACAGCTATGCCTGGTCATTCGGGGCGCGGCGGCGCAACATCCGGCTGGCCGGCTGCACGCACCGGGGCGTCGACTGCCGCAACTGCCGGACCTACGCCATGGCGTGGCGCAGCGAGGTGGTCGACAAGCTGAGGACTCCGAAGCAGTTGACCCTGGCCGTGTGACGGCACCACCAGGGCGGAGCGGAATTGCGCTCGCATTCATGGCTTAGACATGATATAGTTCTCTAGTTGGCCAAGGGTGGCACCACCTCCGCCCGACCCCTTCGACCGATCCGACCCACCCCCGGAGAAGCCGTGAAGACAAGACCGATCACCTGCGATTCCTACGCCTACACCCGCCGGCGGGGCGCTTGCGGCTCGCTCGCCGTCAGGCTGCTCACCGTCACGTTCGAGGAGCGCCGCACCCAGCGGCTTCGCCCGTGCGACCGCCACGCCGACGGCGCGTACGAGGACTTGGCGGACCGCCTGTTCGCCTACCTGCGCCACACCGGCGTGACCGAGAGCAAGATCCACCAGAAGACCGAGGCCGTACCGCCCGCAACGGGGGCGGCCGACGCCGCACACAAGAGCCACCGACCCGGAACGGGAGCACCGTGAACACCACCGACACCGCCGACCTCGACGGCCGCGACACCGAGTACCTCGCCGCCTTCTGCTCCGGCGCCCTGATGGAGGCCGTGTGGTGGGAAGCGCGGCCCACCCCCGGCGACCTGGACACCACCCCGGGCCGGGAGTGGGAGGACGTCGAAGTCCTCGACCTCACCCTGGAGAGCCTGCCCGCCGAGCAGGGCCGGCAGCTGCTCGCCGCCGCCGTCCGGTTCGTCGACGCCCACCCCGAACTCGCCGCCTTCGACCTCGACCCCGTGGACGTCGGCAGCGCATGGTGGATGGCCCACCGCGGACCTGACGGCATGCCCGGGCTCGACTTCCGGACCTTCAAGGCCGCCATCCCCCCGGAACTCCGGGACCGCATGAACGACCACGCCCGGCAGGACCCCTGCCAGTTCGGCTCCGTGGAGCTGGACGAGGCCACCGGCAAGGTGCGCTTCACCTGATCAACACGCTTGCGTGCGTGAATGAGAGCTGATATAGTTCTCTCATTGGGCGGATGGCTCCGCCCGAACCCTTCGAACCGCTACGACCTCCACAGGAGCACTGACCATGTCCGACCAGACCGTCGAGGCCACCCGCGCCTTCATCGCCACCGCCACCGCCGAGCAGGTGGAGCTCATCGCGGCGGCGCTCCGCTCGCGGCGCCTCACCCTGCGCCCCGCCCCCGCCGACGCGGCGGCCACTCGAACGTCGTCCCTGGTGCAGATCGCCCGCCCCGGCGACCGGGTGAAGATCGACCGGATCCGGCCGCAGTACCTCAAGGGCCTGACCGGCACGGTGATCCACGTCCGCGTGAGCCGCGTGAACATCGAGCTCGACGCCGAGTCCACCCGGAAGCTGGCCGCCACGAAGCAGACGCGCTTCGAGATCCCGGCGGGGGCGACCTCCTACGTGATCGAGGGCGTCCACCCGAGCTCCTACGACATCCTCTGACGGCGCATCGGGAGGCCCGGCCGGATTCCCCGCCCGGGCCCCCTCGCGGGGCGGCGGCCCACGCCGCCGCCCCGGCACCCCGCCGGACCCACCGAGAGGAAGCGCTACGCCATGACCATCTCACCGCCGCCCAACCCGCACGACGAGCCAGCCCGCCACCTCTACGCCCGGCGCCGGCTCTACGAGCTGGACCCCAGCCCCGCCACCCAGACCGATCTCGCCGACGCCCTGGCCTTCGACGCCGCGTACGTGGTGCGCTCCGCCTGGAGCGACGCCCGCCAGATCGACGTCGTCCTGCGCGACGGCAGCCGGTTCGGCCCGCAGCCCGCCTTCGCCGAGCTCCGCTCCCAGAGCGCTGTGCTGGTCGCCCCGACCCAGCTCCGCTACCTGTGGCCGGAGGACGGGCGGGCGCTCGCGGACGCCCTGCAGTCGCTGTACGCCGCCGTCGAGCTGGCCGGCCGCAACGAAGGCGACCCGGAGTCGTGGGCCGCCCGGTTCGCCGCCGCCAGCACGGCACCGGCCGCCGCCGACAGGCCGTGGAACATCGCCGGGGTGGCCGACCACCCGGGCCGGTACACCCTGACGCTCCCCCCGCCGCAACGCCCCGCTGCGCCCAGCCAGACATCCGGGGGCACGTCGTGAACACCCTCACCAGGGACCTCCCCTGGCGCGGCGCCCGAGCGATCATTTCGGTGCCGCCCGCCGCCGAGCAGCTGGACCGGATCACCGCCTGGTCGACGGTCCACGTGGAGTACCGCATCCCCCTGGTGCTGGAGTTCTCGCACGAGCGGTCGCCGACGGGCGGCGCCTGGCCCCTGGCGTGGGCCCGGAGTCGGGATGGCGCCCGGGCCGACAGTGCCTCGGCCCGCAAGGCGCTCCAGGTGCTGCCGCCACTGATCGCGGACGCGCTCGCCAACCCCGAGCTTGAGGACGACCTGACGCGGATGCGGGAGGAGTCGCTGCGCATCCAGGCCGGCCACGCCTACGGGCGGGTGATGCAGGCCAGGCGGGAGAGCACCGAGGCGGCCCGGAAGCTACGCAAGGCCGACGCGGAATACCGCGCATTCGGCCGGACGGAGCTGGAGGGCATCGAACTGCACCGCTCGGCCGAAGCACGCCTGCGGGCGGTATGGGGCCGTTGACCGGCGGCCCCAGGACGGCAAACCCGCTTCCATTCGGGCATGAAGCCTGATATAGTTCTCTTGTTGGCAGGCGGTGGGGGTGGCTCCCCGCCGCCGGGCCGACACCCCTTCGAACCTTCCGACAGGAGACACAGCCCATGACGCTCAAGGTGTTCGACGAGTTCGCCGGCGCTGGCGGTACGAGCCAAGGCGTGCACGCCGTCCCCGGGACGGAGCTGATCCTCGCGGCCAACCACAACCCGCAGGCGGTCGCCACACACGCGGCGAACTTCCCGCACGTGGAGCACTTCGTCGAGGACATCGCCCGCACCGACATCACCAAGTTCCCCTCCGCCGACGTCTTCTGCTCCTCCCCCAGCTGCCCGCCGTGGGCCGACGCCCGCGGCCAGCGCCGGGACTTCGACAAGTCGACCCAGGGCGTGCTGTTCGGGGAGAAGGAGCCGGACCCCATGATCAAGCGGGCCCGGGCTCTGATGGAGGAGGTCCCCCGGTACCTGCGGGCGATGAACCTGCGCGGCACCCCGGTCCTGGTCGGCATGGTCGAGAACGTGATCGAGGTCCGCAAGTGGGCCGAGTGGGACCGCTGGATCAGGGAGATCAAGGCGGAGGGCTACGAGGTGAAGGTGATCGCCTTCAACTCCTCGCACGCCCGGCCGGTGCGCTGCCTGCCCGCTCCGCAGTCCCGCGATCGGGCTTACGTGGCCTACTGGCACAAGAAGCTCGGCCGCCGGCCCGACTGGGACAAGTGGCTGCGCCCCCGCGCTTACTGCCGCGCCTGCGACAAGATGGTCGACGCTCTGCAGGTCTTCAAGAAGCCCGGCGACGACATGGGCAGCTACGGCCGCCACGGCCAGTACTACTACCGCTGCCCCAGCTCGGCCTGCCGTCACAGCATCGTCGAGCCGGAGGTCCTGGGCGCCGACAGCATCATCGACTGGAGCACCCCCGGCACCCGGGTCGGTGACCGCTCCGAGCCCCTGGCCGACGCGACCCTGGCCCGCATCCTGGCCGGGCTGCGCAAGTACCGGCCCCAGCCGGTCGCCGAGGCCGAGGACGCGCTGCTCGCCGCTCCGACCGGCCCCGCGCAGCCGGAGCTGGGCTGGGAGCCGTTCATCGTGCCGCTGCGCGGCGGGGGCGACAAGGGGCGCTTCCGGCCGGTGACGGTGCCGCTGACCACGGTGACCGCGAGCGGCAACCACCATGGCCTGGTCACCGCACCGAACGAGCAGATCCAGCGGCTGCTGGTGCCGTACTACACCAACGGCCGGGCCCGGCCCGTCACCGACCCGGTGGGCACCATCACCACCAAGGACCGGTGGTCGCTGATCACCCACCAGCTCCTGGACGGCTGCGAGATCGACCTCGACGACGTCCTGTTCAGGATGCTGACGCCCCGGGAGATCGGCCGGGCCATGGCGTTCGGCCACGACTACGTCGTGCTGGGCTCCGCCAAGGACCAGGTCCGCCAGTACGGCAACGCGGTCACCCCGCCCGTCGCCGAGCTCATCATCTCGGCCCTGGTCGAAGCCGTCACCGGCGAGCCGCTCCGGCGCGACCTCGCGCTCGCGGCCTGACCCGCACCGCCCCGGCCGGGGGCGAAGGCTGCAACCAGCCCTTCGCCCCCGGGCCCACCGGCCTGCGGCGCCGATCCCCGCAGCACCGACCACCCACTTCCGCCGGGGGCGGCCCGCACCGCCGCCCCCGGCCCAGCCCGACAGAACGGAGCACCATGACCCAGCAAGCCCCCGAGGCGGCCGATCTGACCGCCGCCGTCGCCCTGCTCCACTCCCGACTCTCCGGCATGCAGGCCGCGGAGGGATACCTCAACGGCGGCGACACCGCAGGCATCGTCGACGAGTGGTTCACCGAGATCGGGATGCCCCTGCCCGACGTCCCCGAGGACGGCGGGGACAACGACGACCAGGAGGAGCGGTGACCCGGCGCCGGGCCGCCGCCCGGCGAAAGGCGGCGCCCGGCCCACCCCCGGCCACCGAGCGGGCGGTCGCCGATGTCCTGGCCGCCAAGGGATGGCAGCCGGCACCGGCGCCCGAGGACTGCGGCCCGGACGACGAAGGCGACTTCGCGCTGCGCGAAGAGCCGGCAACCGAGGAGCGCCCGTACGACAGCGTCGTGCTGTGGTGCCTCACCGACAACTTCGTCAGCACCCTGGCCGCGATGATCGGGGTGCTGGAGGAGTCCGGCTACACCGCCGAGGACGCCCCGGACGTCGACAGCGTCCGCGTCCGGCCCGCCACCGCCAGTGAGACGAGCGAACGCGAGGCGCTGGCCCGCGAGCGGCTCGCCCCGCTGGCCGCGCTGCTGCTCCCCGAGCCGTCCGCCGGCCCCGACACCCTGTTCTGAGCCGCACCACACCCGTGCCGTGCCGACGGCTGGCCCCGTCGGCACGGTCCCCCTTCGAACCGAGATCCCACCAAGGAGACAAAGTCATGCGCCTGACAACTCAGTTCCGCGCCGCCGAGGAACTCGCCGCCGCCACCGCCAGCCACCTGCCCACCCGGGCAGGCAGGTCCTGGCACCCGGCGCCGGGCGCCGAGCTGGACGGCCTGGCCGCGGCAGGGCTGACCGACGGCACCCGCACCCTGCTGCTCACCACCAGCCCCTGCGGCACGGTCAAGATGGCGGCCTGGCCCGCCGGCTGCGCCCCGCTGAAGGCCGCCGCCGTCCCCGGCCGCCGCGTCCACCCGCGCCATCTCGCCGCAGCCGCGGCCCGCCACCACCTGCCCGCCGCCGACCGGGCGACCCTCGCCGCCGGACCGGGCACCGACGGCTTCGCCCGCCGGCGGGAGCTCCGGTACGAGCTGTGCTCCAGCCCCCTCGCCCCCGAGCGCCGCGCCGTCACCGACACCGAGGCCGGCGACTTCAAGGTCTGCTGGAACCTGGACGGCACCCGGATCACCGCGGCCCCCTCCGGCGACCACGCCGTCGTCGTCCGGGCCGAGCGCCTCCGACTCCCCTACGCCGAGCGCCTGCTGCGCCTGGCCCTGGACGGCCGGTCCGCCGACGACCCCACCGCCGGAGTCTGCGGGGCAGCCGCCCGGCGCCTGGCCGCGGCCTGGCCGCTGCTCCCCACCAACACCCAGGCCGCGGGCACCACCCGGCTCACCTCCCGCACCGGCCTGCCGCACGCGCCGCACGCGGAGATCACGCTCGCCCCGGGCCTGGGCGGCGCCGACAGCGCACGAGTCGACCTGCGCCTGCGCGGCGGCACCGACCTTGCCCTGCTCGCGCTGGCCGCGCTGCGCTGAACACCCCGGGGCGGCGGCCAGCCGGCGCCACCGCCCCGCACCCCCCGCACCAGCGGAACAGCTGGAATCCATGCAGGTCAGGAGGCAAATCCCGCACCCATCATGCCCATGAGCTGATATACTTCTCTAGTTGGTCCGGTTGGCGCCGGACCTCCCCCTTCGAACCGGCCGGGCACCTCGGCGGCAGCCGCCGCCCGGAGTCCCCTCACCATGTGGAGCGCCGATGTCCATCAGTCAGCTCACGCTGTTCGCCCCCGAGAACGCCTTCCCCGAACCTGCGCCCTGCGACACGACCGTCCTGTGCTGGGGGCTCGGCGCGGACTCCACCGCGATCCTGGTCCGCATGCTGGAGGACCCGGTGGCCTTCGGGCTCCGCCCCGACCTCTCGGACTTGATCGTGATCAACGCCGTCACGGGAATGGAGTGGTCCGACAGTGTCGAGCTGGCCGAGCGGTACATCCTCCCGCTGCTGCGCGCCAAGCGCGTCCGGCTGGTCCAGATCGCCCGCGGCGGCCACTCGATCGCCAAGGACGGCATCGAGATCCTGACCGACACCCGCACCCCGACCACGATCCGCACGAGCGGGGAGTGGAGCCTGCTGCTCGACCTGCAGCTGTCCGGCACCATCCCGATGCGCGGGGGCGCCAGGCTGTGCTCCGTGCACAGCAAGGGAGAGCCGCTGGACCTGTGGTTCGAGCTGTACCTCACCGGTAGCTACCGCCACATCATCGGTTTCGAGGCCGGCGAGACCGGGCGGGCCCGCGTCGACACGTCCTACGGCAAGACCGGCCGCAACCCCTGGTATCCGTTGATCAACTGGGGTTGGGATCGACCGAAGCTGCTGTCCTACCTGCGGGAACGCTTCGGTGTGACATGGCCCAAGAGCTACTGCTGGGCCTGTCCGTACCCGACGTCCGCCGGATCGCTGCCGGACCACATGGCCCGCGCCGCACTCTTCCCCGAGCAGATCGTGGAGGCCGCGCTGCTGGAGTACACCGCCCAGGCCCTGAACCCCCTTTTCACGCTCTACGCCAACTCCTCGCTGCGCCAGCAGCTTCACCTGGCCGGCAACACCCGGGCGCTCGACCTCCTGGCCGCCCGCCTGGACGCCGAGCCGTGGAGCGTCTATGAGGTGCGGCGCGTGCTCACCCCGGGCCGCTCCGCATGGTGCCGGAGCTGGCACGGGCCGCGCTGCGCGGCCTGCCTCGCCTACGAGCTGCAGCACGGCGAGCCGCGCCCGCGGTGCAAGGCGTGCCGCGGCCTGCCCAAGCAGTCGTGCACCCGGCGGGTTCCCGGCTGCTACGACCCGCAGCGCAAGGGGACGGTGTGGCGCTCGGTCCGCCGGGTCGGGATGCTCCCCCGGCACCTGGCGAAGGCCTCGCTCGACCGCTTCGCCTCCGTCCCAGGCCGGGAGCTGGCGCACACCGCGAGCGTCGTCGACGGCTACGCCTTCGGTTTCGACCGGGTGGTCACCCTTCAGCGAGGTGAGCACTTCCCCGCGGTCGAGCAGCAGTTCGTCACCGCCCCGGCCAGCGTGCCCAGCAAGGCACGCGATGGCTTCGAGACGGCGTGGAGGTCGGCGCGGGCCGCTGCGCCGTCGGCCCCCGCGCCGGGTGCGGCGCTGCTGCCGGTCGCCTGAAGCGGCGTCGGGCCGGACGGCTCCTCCAGCCGTCCGGCCCGACGCCGTTCGTCAGCTCTCACCCAGGTCGGCGGCCACCGCCTGCTGCACGAGGCTCCCGGTCAGCGTGGCCACGGTCGCGGTGCCGCGCTTGCTCGCGGTGGTCTCCGGCGGGAGGGCGCGCACCACCACGACGTGCACGCGCACGTCGGCGATCTCGAAGTAGGGCGGCCAGAAGCCGGCAGGGCCGTCGCCGTCGACCTTCAGGACGCGGTCGGTGAGGTTGAAGACGACCAGGTAGCCGGTGTGCTTGCCGTGGTCGACCGCGTATTCGTAGACCTGGCGGACGCCCTTCGCGAGGTACTTCAGGTCGTTCTTGAACAGCTTGCCGTCCAGGACGATCGGGTCCCAGGTGTCGAGCTCGCCGACCAGGTCCGGTTCCCCCGAGGCGGAGCGGACCTTCGCGTAGGTGACGTACTCGCCGTCCAGGAACAGGAACTTCTGCAGGTGGTCGTTGTAGAGCTCCTCGCCGGTGGTGGTGCGGGTCAGGTACTCGACATGGAGTGCGTCCCGCTCGAAGGTCTCGGTGACGTAGAGGTAGCGGCGCAGAGCGTGGGTCACGCTGCTGCGGCGCTGCAGCTGCTCCAGGAGCCAGACGAACAGGGGGGTGAAGGCGTCGTTGGCCATCTGCCGGATCCAGGTGTCGATGTCTCCGCCCGTGCGGCCGAAGATGTCGACGGCCTTGTTCTCGGCCTCGTCGGCGCGCAGGCTGCTCAGCAGCTCCCAGCCGAGCAGCGCCCGGCCCTCTTCCGTGGCCGTCGGCCAGACGACGCCGAGTTCGTCCTCGCACTCCCGGAGCCACTGGTCCACCGGCGGCGGTTCCTCGATCCGGCGGGCTTCGTCGAGGATGCCGACCAGGGCCGGCTGCTTGCGAATCCAGGCTGCCGCGTACTGCACCTCCTGGCCGAAGTTCTGGCGCCTGGCCTGGGTGACCAGGTTGTGACGCTGGATGAGGCCGTTCTGGAGGTTCTCGTTGAGGCGCATCGCGTTGTCCTTCCACCGACTTCGACCCGACGAGAATGGCAGAAGTCCGAGCCGTTCGATCACGGCAGGTCAGAGCCCTGACGGGAGGCGCGAAGGGGGTGGCGGGCGCGGTTCCGGCGACGGTGTGCAGAAACAACGAGTACCGATCATGGTTTTAGTGCGATACCGTTGTCTTGTTGCCACCTGATCGGGCCGGCCCCACCCGCTACTTCACCGAGGACTTCGACATGATCCCCGCCAACCGCACCACCGCCGACACCCCCCGGGCCGCATCCCTCATGGGCGTCAGCACGGGTACCTTCACCAACACCCGCCGCTGGGAGAAGCTCCGCGCCCAGCCGATCAGCCGGCCCGGCGCCAAGACCCGCTTCTGGGACGAGGAGCAGCTGCTCGCCGCGGTCGAGGAGCGCGAGATCCCGCTGATCACGCCGGCGAACCCCGACGAGGTGTACAACCTGGCAGTCGAGGACGAGTCGGTACTGGAGCTGCTGCGCGACTTCCTCACCGGCTACCTCACCGGCTCGGGCAGCTCGGCCCCGGTGGCCGACGGCGCCCGGATCGCGCCGGCCGCGGACACGGGCTTCGACCGGGTCGAGGTGTTCAGCGTCTTCGCCGCCGACGAGGTGCCCGAAGCCGCGGAGGACGCGGTCGTCGACGTGAACGTCAAGCTGGTCGCGTACAACGAGAAGGGCGCCTGGCCGTTGAACGCCCAGCTGCGCCTGGAGTTCACCGGCGGCCGTTGGGTCGTCGCCGCCCTGGCGCGCGAGGACGAGGACGACCTGTTCGACCTCGAGGAGGCCTACCTCCTGGTGCCGGAGGACCGCCGGCCCACCATCTCGACCTGGCGGACCTACGCCACCTCCACCAACCGGAAGAGCGCGAGGCTCACCTCCATCCCGGAGGCCGACACGGTGGTCCACGGCGTGAAGCACTGGAAGCGCTCGACCATCACCAATTGGGACCAGCACGAGCGGTTCCTCCTCGGAGAGGCAAAGGCCGGAGGCCGGCCCGTGGGTGTCGTCGAGACCGCGCCCCGCCCCCGAACCGCGCCCCGGCACGTGCTGGCGGCCGAGCGCCGGGCCAAGGTGCAGAAGATGTTGGCCGAGGACCCGAATGTGTCGCCCGCAGCGGTCGGTGAGGCGCTCGGCGTCAGTGCCGAGCGGGGCCGGCAGCTGCTCAACGAGGTCAAGGGCGGCTCGGGCCAGTGATTCCTTGATGCCCCGTCAAGGGTGGGCATCAAGGAATCCGCCGTCGCCGACAGGCCGTCAAGGCACCGCCGACTACGCCTTGACGTGCGACGTTATCGAATCGTGCCCTACGCCCGTACCTCCATCAAGGGGTGCGTCAAGGAGTCCGGGGTTGTCTGTGCCGACCGCACACGCGCCTGAGATTCGAGAAGGGGCCCGGCGTGATCGCCACCACCGAGAGCCACAACGGACACAACTTCGACCGGCAGGCTCTGGCCCTGCTCTTCCAGCACCGCCTGGTCACATCGGAGCAGCTGCGGGAGTTGCTCGGCCCGTTCAAGAACCCGAACTGGGCCAACAAGCGCCTGGCCGGCCTGCACAGGAAGGGCCTGACCGACTACGTCACCAAGCCGGTCTTCGGGGGCGGCCGACTGCGGACCTGGTTCCTGACCGATGCCGGCCGGGAGGTTGCGGGCGAGTTCAAGGAGCTGAGGAACATGAGCAGTCCGCCGCCGAAGCTCGACGCGGACCGGGCGCTGCTCAACTCCGACCACACGCTGGACGTCGTCAGGACGCACGTGGAGTTCGTCCGGGACGCCCGTCGCCGCGGCGACGAGTACGGACCGCGCGACTGGGTGCCGGAGATCTACCACCGGCTCTCCGAGGCACGGCGGGACGCCCTGATGCCGGATGCCGTGATGCGCTACACCGCCACCACGGTCGAGGGCCGGGTGCACCTGCGCGCGTTCGTCGAGCTGGACCGGTGCACGGAGGTGAGCGAGCAGCTGACCTCGAAGCTCACCGCCTACGCCCGCTTCTACGAGCTCACCCCGATCCCGCTGCGCCTGCGCGGCACTACCGAGGCCCAGGGCGCCCCGCCGGCCTGGCAGGACTTCTACCCTCTCTTCCCCCGGCTGCTGTTCGTCCTGACCAACGGCTCGGAGACCACGATGCGCAACCGGATCGAGGACCTGCAGCTGGCCGCCGGGGACAACGCCCGGGTGGTCAACCTGCTGCGCAACGTCCCGGCCGGGGCGGCGACGCTCCGGGACATCGAGGAGCACGGTCCGTCGGCGCCCGTGTGGAGCCCGCTGGCCGACGCCGAGCGCCCCCGGTGCGGTTGGGCCGACCTGTAACGACTGCCGAAGGAGGCTTGTATGCCACGGTTCACCAGCATCGGCTACGCCACCGCGGCATTGTCCGACGGCGGTATCCGGTACTACCTCGTCCACGGAGAGTGCGCCGACGTCGTCTTCGTGACCCCGGGCGAGGCCGACAGCGTTCAGCTCTTCGGCTCCCCGTGGCCGATCCGCCGGACCGAGTTCACCACCATCACCGTACGTCCGGGCGAAGCCGGACCGACCGAAGGAGACCCCGATGCTCGCGCTGCAGATTGACCCGGCCGGTCCGGTTGTCGAGATCGAGCTGCCCGACGATCCGGCTCTGCGCCAGCGGGTCCTGGCCACCCGCCTCGGCGGGAGCCCGGATCGGGGTGTCTACCACCGGCAGGCGCTGATGTGGCTGCACGGCAACGCGATCGGCGAGGGCCTGCCGCCGAACGTGGTGGCCACCGCGCTGGCCAGCGCTTGGCGCGGGATGGACATCGGGGCCAGCTACTTCCTCCACGGCCGGGTCATCGTCACCGGCGCCGTGGACGGCCACGCCGACTGGCTGGAGGAGGACCTGGCCGGCCAGGTCCGGGAGGTGGACCAGGTGGTCGCCGAATGTGCGCGGGCCTGGGCCACCACGCCCCCGGCGTCCAACGAGGCGGCCTGGGCGGAGATCGTCCGCGCCGTTCTGGCGCCCCAGCCGCTCTGACTGCGGACCAGGCCGGAACCGGCGGCCGGTAGAAACGGAACGACAGAGGCCTGGGTGGACTCCCCAATTGGGGAGTCCACCCAGTTGGGCTGGCGGTCTCAGCGGGGCGGCTCGGCCAGCCCGGTGGTCGAGGGATCGAGGTGGGACGGTTCTTCGCTGGCGAAAAGGGCCGCGCGCAGCCACTGGGCCGAGGTGAGCGTGCCGTTCACCTTCGGCCAGTGGGCCCAGTGGACGGGTGAGCTGCGCGACTCGCATGCGGGTTCGGGGTCGGGGACGTCGAGGGGGTGCCCGTCCCGCAGGAGCTCGGCCAGCGGGTGGAGGGGGACCCAATCCGCTTCCTGGTCGGGCGGTATGAGCCAGACGGTCTGTGCGACGCGGGTGTCGTGGAGCACCGGCCCGATCCGGTGGGCGCTCGGTCCGTGGAGCGCGGACTCGAGCAGGGGGAGCCCAATTCCGGAGGGCAGGGAGATCGCGTTCCAGCGCACGCCGGTGGGCATCGGGACCAGGTGGTCCGGTTCGGCCAGCCACCGAAGGAAAGTACGGTCTCGCCGCGGCGTGCCTAGGACGCTGGCCAGCCAGATACCGGGTGGCATGGCGGCGGCCTGGGCGTGGTCGGGGTGCCGGCGCGGGCGGGGAAGGTCCACCGGGCTACCGCCGGGCGGGGGTGGTGAGCACGGTGTACTTGTCGACCGTCTCGAAGGACTGCACGGGGATGACGACGGTGGTCCCCTGCGCGTTCAGGTGCAGTATCCGTCCTCCGCCTGGCCGCCAGAGCATGTTGGTGACCTCGCACGGCCAGCCGTCGACGCTGATCCAGGACCCGATGGTGACTTCCTGCTGGCCGACGGGGCGGGGGGTGAGCAGGGTCCGGCCGTCGGAGAGTCGGAAGCCACTGGGCAGCTTCTCGGCGACGTTGGCCATGGTGGGTCTGGGCGGGGCCATCACGATTCCGTTCGGTTCGGTTCGGCGCGAGCGACGGGGAGCGGGCACTGCGCCCAGACGGCCTTGCCGACGGGCAGGGGGTGCCAGCCCCAGCGGTCTTGGGTGATGCTGTGGACGAGGCCGAGTCCGAGTCCGCCTTCCTCCTGGCCGGGCTCGGTGGTGTCGAGCATCGGTCCGTCCGGGCTGGGGTCGGTGACGACGATCAGGACGTCGTCACCGTCCAGCATCAGCAGCAGGCCCATGTCCACCGGCTGGCCGGGGGGCGTGGCGTGCTTGAGGACGTTGGTGACCATCTCGGTGACCACCACGGCGACGTCGGCGAGGGCGCGCGGGTCGGCCGGCCGCCCCTGGGAGGCCCGGGCCTTGCGGCAGTAGTCGACGGTGCGCCTGCGCAGCTGGGGGACGTGCTCGTGGGACAGCTTCTCCACCTGGTGCTTCCAGGGGGCGGGGGCGCAGTCGGTCTGTTCCTTGAGCGGGGCGGGCGACGTCACGGCGCCTCCTTGTGGTGCGGCCACCCGGCGAAGGCGGCGAAGTGGTCGGCTGTGGCGGGCGGCCGGGGGGAACGTGGCGGGCGGGGGGCCAGCTCCGCGGGGGCTTCCGCGAACAGGGCGCGGAAGGAGTGGTGGAGGGCAGTGGCCAGGGTTCCGGCGTAGGTGAGATCGCCGCTTCCGTCGGGCGCGTGGTGCCAGCGGGACTTGCGGGCGTCGCTGCCGGGGGCGGGGCACGGCAGGACCGTGTCGTTGTCGGCGGTCAGGTGCGCGGTCAGCGTCGTGCCCCAGGGCCACGGTCCGCGGGGGGTGTCGAAGACTCCGGACAGGAGGCGCTCCCAGCTGACCGTCAGGCGCGGCACCCAGAAGAGGATGTTGGTCTCGGTGAGCAGGGTGGGGCCGGGCGCGGCGTTGGCGGCGCCGAGCGCCTGGAGGGCTCCGTCGCCGAGGCGGATGTCGGTGCTGATGACGTGCCAGGAGCTGCCCGGCGCGATGCGCAAGGGTGCCAGGCGGTGCGGGAGGCGCCAGGCGGCCAGGCAGGCGGCCGGGTCGGCGCTGGTGCGGGCCAGCCAGTCCCGGCCCTTGGCCTCCGAGGCGGGGGTGGCGGGCAGTATCGGGAGGGGGTCGGCTTCGTGGTGGGAGCGGTCGGCCGGTGCGCGCGGCGCGGTGGGCGGTTCCAACAGAGCGGTGATGTCGTTCATCGGGCTCCAGCCACGTCGTGTGGGCTGCCGGGAGGGCAGGTCGGCGCAGGCGGACATCGCCTAAAGCGATCATCCGGTCACCTTGAGCTAGCACCCTCCACTGTGCTCGCTAATTAGCGAGTCGTCAATATCGCGATTCGCTAATTAGCGCCCTATGGTTGGCTCACAGGCCGCCCAGCGGCAGAATGTGACTCACCGTCACCCTGAATGTCGTCACTGCCGGTTGACACGTCACACTGATCGGGCACCGCGACCAGGAGGAGCAGCAGAGACCGTGGCCACCACCAGCAGCGAGCAGGACTACCGGCGGATGCGCGTCGGCGGAATCCTCCGCCGACTTCGCGAGCAGAGCGGCATGACCCTGGACGTCGCCTCCGCAGCGGCCGGCATCAAGATCGACCGCCTCAGCCGCCTGGAACGGGGAGCGGTGAGGATCGACGTCCCCGTAGTCCGGGCACTGCTCGACGTGTACGGCGTTGACGACCGCAAGGCCCGCGCGGCGCTGGAGGAGACCGTCCGCAGCCTGACCGCGCCGACCTGGTGGCAGTCCTACACCCGGTCGCTGCACATCGCCCTGAAGAATCTGCTGGGGCTGGAGGAGACCGCCGGCTCCGTGTGGACGTGGCAGCCGCTGCTGATCCCCGGGCGCCTCCAGGCCGAGGAGTACTCGCGGGCCCTTCTTCACGCCGGGATCGGTATCGTCCACGACGGCCTCGAGCAGGCCGAGACGCTGGTGCAGGTCCGCCAGGAGCGCCAGCGCCGGGTCACCACCCCGCTGACCGCGGTGATCGGGGAGGCCGCGCTGCGCACTCCGATTGGGGGCGCCGAGGTGATGCGCACGCAGATCCGGCACCTGCTCGCCCAGGACCCCCACCTTGTCACCCTGCTCGTCCTGCCGTCGGAGCGCGGTGCGCACGTCGGTCTCGACAGCGCCTTCTCCGTACTCGACTTCCCGGACGGGGCCCGGGTGGCCACCGTCGAGACGCTCGCCACGACCCTCTACCTGGACGACGAGGCGTCCTTGGACACCTACGCCAAGGCGATGGTCCAAATCACCGATCTCGCGCTCGACCCGAGCACGTCGCGGAAGTTCCTCGAACAGCTCGTACACGCTGCCTGAACCGCCCGGCTCCACTTCGAAAGGACCGCCATGTCCAGCACCACCCCTCGTCAGGTTCCGGACGAGTGGACCAAGAGCTCCTACAGCGGCCAGACCGGAGACTGCGTCCGCTGGCGTCGGGCGCGCACCAAGCCCGGCCACGTCGAGGTCGGTGACTGGAAGGACCCCGACGGGCCGACGCTGACGCTGCCCGGAGAGCAGTGGCAGGCCTTCGTGGACTTCGCGAAGACATTCGAGGTGTAGCCGCGGCAGCAAGAGACGGACAACAGGGCGGGGCCGAGTCGATGCGACCCGGCCCCGCCTTCCGTTTCCCACGACGCGCCTTGAGCCCGGCGGCGTCCGGGGGCCGGTGGCGGTACGCGCCGAAGGCCTCCCGCGGCCAGCCGTGGGCATGAGCATCCGTCATCTCCTTGCTGCGCATGTACCCGCCCAGACAACCGCCCCTCGGAAGGCCGAGTCGAGGTCAGATCACCGGACACATCGGGACCGGCGGCGGAATACTGGTGCGCTGTCGAAGCGGCATCAGAGGAACAGGGAGGTTCGGTGACCGGGGCCCAAGCGGAGGTGGGCAACCCCGCGTTCGTCGCGGCCAGGATCGCGCTCGAGCTCAAGACCCAGCAGGACTTCGTCGACGCCTTCGAGGCCCACGCCCGGGAGAAGGGCATCCGGGTCGGCATCTCGATCCGGCAGGTGCGGCGGTGGGAGTCGCCGACGCCCGGCTGGCCGAACCGGGACGCCCGCAAAGTCCTGGAGTCGATGTTCGACTCCCCACTGGAGGACCTCGGCTTCGTCCCCCTTGGCCGCCCGCCGGGGCGCCGGCCCGACACGAGCAGAAGCGTGACGCCCTCCCTCTACTGCCCGCCCGACATCGGCCTCGTACCTCCGGACCGGCCGGACCGCCTGCTGCCGCACCTTCGAGCCGCGCTGGACGACGCGGGCCGCACCGACAGCGTCCTCGGCCCCCGCGTGGCTCTCCCCCAGGCCCTGGCCATCGTCGGCTCCGTCGAGCGAGCCGCCCGCGAGGCTTCCGGGAGTGCGCGCCGGGACCTCCTGGTGCTGGGCGCCCGGGCGGCCGAGTTCACTGCCTGGCTGCACCGCGACTCCGGAGCCGGCCCGGTGCCCACCGCGTACTGGCACGACCGGGCGATCGAGCTGGCCACCATGGCCGGCGAAGGGCCGCTCCACGGCTACGTCCTGCTGCGCAAAGCCCAGGCCGCCGACGGCGACCCCGCCCGGATGCGGGATCTCGCCCACGCCGCCCACGCCGGGCCGTGGTCCCTGCCGCCGCGGCCCCGGGCGGAGGCTCTCCAGCACGAGGCCCGCGCGCTGGCCCTCACCGGAGTTCGGGGAAAGGCGATCGACCGGCTCCTCGACCAGGCCCTCGAAGCCGTCGAAGCGGCACCTCCGCCCACCGGCCCGGCCACCTGCACCGGTCCCTTGGGCGAGGGCTACACCCTGGAACGGCTGATGGTGCAGAGCGCGCTCTGCTACCGGGAGGCCGAACAACCGGCCCGCTCCGTCGACCTGTTCCGCCGCCACCTGGCCACCGGCCGGTTCGCCCCTCGGGACCGTGCCTTCTTCACCGCCGCCATGTCCGGCGCCCTGGCGGCCACCGGCGAGCCGGACCAAGCTGCAGACGCCGCACTGGCCGCGCTCGGAATCGCCTCCGGTGCGGGCTTCGGACAGGCCCTCGCCGAACTGCAGCGCACCAAGGCCGCGCTCACCCCCCACGCCCGGCGCCCGACCGTACGCCAGCTGCTCCACGCTCTGCGCGAAGCCCAGCTCCCGGCTCCGGCTCGCACGTAGCGGTGCTCAATGGATCCATCAGCTCCTGCAGACGCAAAACTGCTGTCAGCGCCCAGGGAGGCGCTCTGACCAACCCCCAGCAGGGAACCCCCCAAGGCCAGCCGTTCGGAGTAGCACGGCGTGACGTGAGCACGCGCGTCGCGTTTGCACCCCGTCCAGCCACTGAGCCGAAAGGGTGCCCCATGCGCCGCTCCGCCGTTGCCCTGCTCACAGCAGCCCTGCTCGCAGCCACGCCCACCGCGACCGCGGCCCCCCGCGGCCAGATCCAGGAGCAGCAGATCTCCCTCTCCGCCAGCGCCCCGGACGGCTCGGTGCACGGCATCGCCCGGCTGTACGTCCAGAAGGAGCGCAGCGGCTACCGCGTGAAGGGCTACGTCGAGGCGATCTCGGGCTGCGTCGAACTCAAGGCGGTCAACATGCACTTGGGCTCGTACCTGGGCGGGGACCAGATCACGAAGACGTGCAAGCCCGACGTCGAGGAACCAGTCAATGCCTGGACCGGCCACACCGACATCGTGCTGTCGGCGATCGTGGACGGTGGCCCGGACTGGGACTCCTCGATCGTGACCCTCACCGGGAAGTGAGCGCAGTGCCCCCGGGCACTTCCAAGGGATGCCTGCGGAGGGAGTGAGTTGGGCAGCCGCCGAAGCCACCACAAGACGGTCGGGCGGCGGGCTGCCGGCCCTGGTTGTCGAGGTGGCCGCGGGCGGTCAGGCGTCGGGGTCGACTTCGGGGTGCGTGAACCGCACGGGCTTGCCCAGCGACCGGGCGTAGGCGATTTCGGCTCGGGTGCTGTCTCCGATGTAGTCGCCGACCACGAGCACCTCGTCAGCGAGCCGGATCTTCGCTCGGTGGAGATCGTCGAGTCGAACCTTCAGCGCCTCGGCCTCGACAGGATCGGACCACGGTTCGTGCGGCGACTTCATGTCACAGCCAGGCTTGACGACGATCTTTCCGGCTTTGGTCTCCCGCAGATCGGCCTCGGTCATCTCGGTCATGAAGCGGGTGGAGCCGCAGATCACGACGATACGCGGGAGGCTCAACAGCTTCTTCGCGTCGGCGAGCTTCTCCTCGGGGGTGAGCAGTTGCGGGTCTGACACTGGTTCCTCCCGTTGGTGTGGTCCAAGGGGTGCCTGCGGAGACGAGAACGAGGCGTCCCGCAGATCGGGCCGTCCGGTCACGGCGCAGTGAGGAATGCCCTGACCTTCTCGATCACCTCCCCCTGCCACGCCTGCGTCTGCGGGTCGAGGTACTGCGGGTCGTCATGGACCGCGAAGCCGTGCTGCGCGCCGTCCAGCTCGATCAACTCGGCGCCCCCACCGAACGCGGAGAGGTAGTGGCGGGAGGACTCCACCGGCACGAACGTGTCCTTGGTACCGTGCACCAGCAATGTGGGGGCGAGGATGTGCGGGAGGATCGCCGCCGGGTCGAGGTAGTGGACTTCGTTGAGGAGGGCCCGGCCGAGCCCGAAGGGGCTGCGCTCGGTGAAGCCCCGGCCCTCGAGCTCCCAGGCGGAGCCCTCGTCCAGGTAGTCGGCGTCGTCGATGTACGGCCGGCTGGTGATGTAGCGCTGCCGGTAGTCCAGCCTCGGGTTGAGCAGGACCAGCTTGTCCACCGTCGCCGGGTAGTTGGCGGCGACCAGGGCGGCGGCCCCGCCGGAGAAGGACGCGGCGATGACATGGACCGGCCGGTCCACCGGTGACCCGGATTCGACGCGCAGGTGGTCGGCGGCAGCGCGGATGTCGTTGGCGACGCCCGCCATGGTGATGTCCTGCTCGCGGCCGTCGCTGCTGCCGTGGGCCCGCAAGTCGAAGCGCAGGCTCTCGACCCGGGAGGCAGCCAGGGCGGCGGCGAGCCGGGTGAAGAAGCTGCCTTCCTCGCGGGTGACGCCCGCCCCGTGGACCAGGACCGCCAGTGCCTGGGGGCGTTCGGCGGTGGCGACGGTGCCGCTCAGCCGCGTGCCATCGAAGGACCGGAACTCCGTATCGCGATCAGCCATGCACTGATGGTAGCCACGGCTGGGCAAGCGGATGCCCGCCTCGGAGAGATGCGGTCTCTCCGGGGCGGGCCGCAGGGTGGCAAGCGCTGGTAGCGGGCGTTCGCGGCGCGCGGCCGGCCCGGTTCGCACTCACCCGGCGAGGGACTGGCGGAGGCTCTCCAGGCAGTCCGGGCACATCGTCGGTTCCGGCGCGGTGCCGGTTCCCGGCCTGCCGCACGGTCCGCCGCCCAGGCCGTCCGGGCCGGGCGCCTGGCAGCGCCAAGTGGTCGGGGCGGGCTGCGGTGCGGTGCGGCGCTGGCGAGCGGGCCGGACGACCTGGTCGAGGGCGGCAGTCTCCTTCTCCAAGTGCTCCTGGGCGCGGCGGGCCTGGCGCTCGGCTGCTCGCAGCCCGCAAGCGCGGCACTCCTCACCGGAGCCGAGGAGCAGCCCGCGTTCGCAGTCCGGCCGCTCGCACTCGCGGCTGGAGAGGATCGTGGCGAGGTATCCGACCGGCCCTCGGATCTCCCCGGCCTGGATCCTCTCGGGAACCCCGGCCCGCCACCAGCCGGCGTTGATCCGGGCAAGGGCGTGTTCGGGGGTGCGGCCCGCAGAGAGCAGGTCCCGGACGGCCCGGCGCAGCGGCGGGACCTTGATGGCCGGGTGCTTGCTGACGCCGAGGGCGTCGACCATCGCGAAGACTTCCTCTTCCCGGGGGACGGGCTTGGAGGCGGTGGTGCGGATCGTCTTGGTGCGGGGCTTGGTGGTCTTGGTCGCGGCTGTGCCGCTGCTCGGGTTCGGCTGGGGGCGCGAGCGTGCGCCGCGGGCCGCGCGCGGCAAACCACCTGTACCTGCCCTACGGGCGTCCGGAAGGGGCTCGCTGCGACTGTTCTCACTACTGCTCTTAATGATGTCCGCGTGGTGTCCCCACCCAAGTCCGTCTGGTGACGCCACCCCTGTCCGCGTGGTGTCCCCACCCATGTCCGCCTGGTGACGCCACCCCCCGGTGAAGGCGGCGAGCTCGCGGTCGTCGCGGGCAGCGGCACGGGCCCGCCAGAGCCGGGCGTCGAGGAGGAAGTAGGAGGAGGCGACGCGACCGCCGCCCTCCTGTGCGGGGAGGAAGTTGTCCTGCATGACGAGGAGTCCGTCGGCCCGCATCTGGGCCAGGACGTCGGTGACGGCGGTCCGGGAAAGGCCGGTGCAGGCCATCAGCTCCTTCACGGTGGGCGGCCGGTCGGTGATCGCACGGTTGTGGATGTTCACGAAGGTGGCGATCGCGGCGTAGACGGACTTGTAGTTCGGCGAACGCTCGCCGGTGCGGGCGATGCGGGCGTCGAGCCGGACGTAGTCGATGCCCGGTGCGCGCTGGACGCGGGGCACCGGCCGGCCGTCGGGGCCGAGAACGGGAGTGGACGTCGGAGCGGCGGCCCGCTGCAGGAGTTGCTGGGCCCAGCGCTCGCGGTCGAGGAGCTGGTACAGGTTGGCGTCGGCCACTGCCTCGTTGCCGGGAGCGGTCTGGGGGTGGACTGCCAGGATCTGGCGGTCCACCAGGTCGGCGGTGGCCCGGTCGAGGGTCTTGACCGAGCGGCCCATGCAGGCGGCGACGGTCTTGCGGTACGGGAGGAGGGCGTAGCGGGCTTCCGCGGACCAGGCCGCCACGGACTCGGTAGTGAGGGTGATGCGTTCTTCGATCCCGGCGAAGGAGGACAGTGCCATGTACGCCGCCTTGGTGGTGGGCGCGCAGTCGCCGTCCCGGGCGAGACGGGCGTCGAACTCGATCCAGTCGAGGCCCTCGCAGACGAGGCAGCCGTCCGGGCCGGTGGAGAGCCCGGTGAAGAAGGTGGTCACCGGGTCACCGCCTGCTGGCCGCGGGCGGAGGTGTAGACGCTGTCACGGTCGGGGTCCCAGGCGCCCCGGTGGGCTTGAGGGAAGAGGAAGTAGCCGTACGGGTCGTCGATCGGCTGGGCGTCGTCGGCCGGCTGCCCGGACCGGATGTCGGTGAGAGCGGCATGGACAGTGCGGGCGACGAGCAGCCACGCCTCCTGGGTGAACGGGTGGGCAGGGCCGAACTCGATGGTGGCGTCATCGGCGAGGAAGCCCGCCCAGGTCCGGGCGATCGCGGTGCGGCCCTCGGCGAGGGCGACGCTGACGGCCGCGTAGTCCTGCCGGTACCAGCGCGGTGGTACCGGCGGCTCGGAGGGCTTCGGCGGGAGCGGCGCCGGTGTGGCAGGTCCCGGGGTCGGTGTGGCGAGGCGGAGCGGGCCGGTGGCCGCGGTTCGGCGGCGGTGCAGCGCGCGGATCACTCGGGTGGCGAGGAGCAGCGGCCAGGAGACGGTCAGCGCCACCGCGGCGGCGACGGCCGCCAGGACGGCGGCGGGTCCCGCGGGGCGCCAGGTGCCGCCGATTCCGGTGAGCGCGATGTAGAAGGCGCCGGCCGGGAGGTAGGCGGTTGCAGCGACTGCGGCCAGGCAGCCGGGGTCGCCGGGCAGCAGGGTCGGCAGCAGGTCCATCGGGGGCTCCTCGGGCTGTGGTGAATCAGTGCCCGAGGTAACCCCGCACTCCTGGACGGACCCCTTGACGATCAAGGTGCAGCAGATAACGACTGCGCAACGCCGCCGATCAACAGGTGGATCACTCCTGTATGGCATGCACCCGACGCATGGCTGCGGAGTTGGACCGGTTCGCCGGAGCGGCTTCCGCAAAGCGGTTGTGCGCGCTTGCGTATGCGGGAGAGGGGCCTTTGCGGGTGACCGGCCCTTTGCGGGTGCGGGTGACCGGCCCTTTGCGGGTGCGGGCACCGTCCCGCAACCGCAACCGCAAAGAGAGGGAGCCGGACGGCGCGCCCGCACTAGGTGCGTGCGTACTGCGGGGCGTCGCAACTCCGAACGCCACACCCGCGTCGCGGGCGGACTACCGGGCCAGCGGAGCGGGAACCGCGACGGGGAACGCCGATGAGCCGACACCCGGCGGCGGGCTACCGACCCCGCCCGTGCTTGCGCTGCGCAGCGGCTCCGCGACTCCCGAGTGGAGCGGATCAGCCGTGCCGGGTGCCGGGGACGGCATCAAGGAATCCGTGCGGTCCCGGGGCGGGTGTCAAGGAATCCGGACCCGCCTGGACGCCCCATCAAGGTGCCCGCCCGGGGGTCGGGGTGGCCGTCAAGGAATCCCCGCCCTCACAGGTGCGGGGCCGGCGGCTCACCTTGATACCGCCCGCCGCCAGACTCCGGGGCTCCTTGATGGGTCATCAAGGAGCCGCTGCCATTCCTTGACGCCCCACCAAATCAGCAGGTCAGAGCTTTGATCGGGCCCGTTGCGCAGTCGTTACCGGGCGGGCTTCGATCATCAAGGAGTCCGTCAAGGAGTGCGGGGTTTCCTCCGTCGACAGCAATCGCTGACGACCTAGGAGCCCTGAGTGAATCGCCTTTCCGCCCGGCGCAACCGCGCACCCGATACCCCCTCGCCGATCGCCTCCGGCACCGACCTGCACCGCTCCCGCGCCCGGACCGTCCTCGTACGCGGCGGCATCTGGGCCGCGCTCGCCGCCGGACCCCTGGCCCTCGCCCTCGCGATCGCCGTCCCGCAGACGGCCCGGAGCAACACCTCGGAGCAGGCCACCGCCCCGATCGTGATCGCCCCACCGGTCGGCTACGCCGAGAACTTCGTCGACCTGTGGCTGCGCTCCACCGATGCGGACACCGACGCCGCGGCGCTGCGCGCGATGGCCCCCGGGGTCGACCTGCCGAAGTCGACCTCCGCCTTGCGGTCCTCCGTCGTCAAGACGGTCGCGGTGCGCAGCACACCGATGGGCGGGCGGACGTGGCAGGTGACGGTTGCGGCCACGGTGGTCATGCCGCCCGCTTCCACGCAAGGCGCGAAGTCCCCGCAAGGCACGACGCAAAGCTCCACGCAAGCGCCCGCGGCGGGCTCTGACGTCCCGCAAGCCGGCGGAGCGGGCGGTGTGCGGGTGGTGCGGTACTTCGCGGTCCAGGTGTCGATGGTCCGCTCGGACGCCTCCGGCGGTGCGCCCGACTCTCTGGTGGTGACGGGCGCGCCGGCTCAGGTGGCGGCGCCGGACTCGCTGACCGAGACGGACCCGGCGACGCGGACCTACGGATCACAGGTCATGGACGGGCCGCTGCGCGAGACGGTGACCGGCTACCTGACGGCCTACCTGAGCGGGGTGGGGGACAGCTCCCGCTACCTCGCACCCACGGCGAAGATCCCAACCCCCGGCGCGGCCTACTCGAAGGTCTCGCTGAAGACGCTGACGGCTTCCACCACGGTGCCGACCGCACCGGCGGACGGGGCGGTGCTGGAGGTGCTGGCCGACGTCGTCGCGTCGGACACCGCCGGTGAGTGGCCGCTGTCCTACCCGCTGCGGCTGACCGCCCGGGCCGGGCGGTGGGAGATCGCCGCGCTCGCCCCCGCCGGCACCGCCTCTTCTTCCTCCGGCGCCGCGGCGCCGACCTCCACCACCACGAACGGGGCGTCCCGATGAACACCACCACCCTCGCAGGGCCGATCCAGAACTTCGGTAACTCCTGGGCGAACACGCTGCTCGACTGGACGGCAGCCGGCCTGATGATCGCCCTGACCGGCATCGTGATCATCTACGCGATCCGGAAGATGAGCGTCAAGGCGGCGATCGGCGGGGCCATCGGCCTGGTCATCTGCTGGAGCCTGTTCACCGGCCGGTACACGATCTCGAACATCTTCCAGACCGAGTACAGCGAGAACAAGGCGCCGAGCGTGCCGAAGGTCCAGGGCGCAGGCCAGCTGCCGCGTGAGCTCCCGGTCGCCTTCACCGGCCAGCTGGGCCAGTCGTGAGCAGCGCCGCGCGTCCCAGGATCGGCCGCTCCTACACCAAGGCCCGCAGGCACCCGTGGGTTTTGGGCAAGATCGGCGACTGGCGCATCCCGATGGGGCCCTACACACCACCCCAGCTGGTGGTGGCCGCCGTCGGCGCCTTCCTGCTGATCCGCACCGTCACCTGGTGGGCGCCAGTTCTCGGCCCCCTGCCGGTGGTGGTGTGGGCGGTGGCGATCTGGGCCGCGCGGCACTCACGGATCGCCGGCCGCTCGCCGTTCCTGGTCGCGGCGGACGCCGCCTCCCTGCTCATCACTCCTCGCGGCGGCCGGATCGCCGGCCGCGCGGTACGGCCGATGCGGCCGGTGGTGATGACCGGCTGCTTCACCGTCGAGGACGCCCCGGGCGACGAGCCAGCCGCAGAGGCCCCCGCCGTGCGCGAGGACCTGCGGCCCGAGCCGGAGTTCCGCTCCCTGAGCATCTTCGAGCCCCGCACCCAGGACCCGCTCCCCGCTCCGCCCCCCGCCGCCCCGGCTACGGGGCCGGCCCTCACCCCCCTGCAGCAGATGCTCGCCGCGGCCTCGGCCGCGCACTCCCAGAAAGGGGAGCCGTCGTGAAGGCGTCGATCCGTCACATCTCCGGGAACCTCCTGTTCTCCACCACCGGCACCGTCTGGGCCTTCTGGCGGGTCACCCCGATCGGCTCGCGCTACGCGAGCGACCTCGAGCGCCAGGACGTCCTGCGCCGGGTCACCTCCCTGGTCCGCTCCCTTTCCGGCACCGCCCGCCTGTACAGCCTGTGCGCCCGGGTGGAGGCGAGCGAGGTCGCCGCCCGGATCGCCGAAGGCATCGACCTGGACACCAACCCCGGCGCGCTGGAGAGCGCCCGCGCCGCCGAGTACCTGCTGGCCGACCGCGAGATGCACCGCCGGACGGTCTGGCTGGCGGTGCCGCTTCAGGCGCCCGGCCGGGCGGCGCAGCTCGCCCAGGCCCGCGGGTCGGCGTGGGCGATGTTCGGCGAGCAGGCCGGTCTGCCCGCCTCCCCGGTTCCGGTCGCCGATGTGCAGCTATATAGGGGACTGGCCCGGCAGACCGAGACCGGGTTCGGCGGCGGCCTGCAGATGCGCCCCGCCCGGCCGGCGGAGATCGTGTGGATCCACCAGCACGCGGTCCACCGCGGCATGACGGAGCCGCTGCTCGCGGAGGCCGAGACCAGCACGCGCTACGGCGGACGGATCGTCGGTGCCCAACTGCGCAGCCCCGGCTACGCGAGCCTGGGCCAGGTGCGGCTACTGGAGGGTGGCCAAGACGCCGCCGCCCGGAGGGAGCGCGAGGAAGGCGGCCTCCGCGGCTGGTTCGGCCGCCGGATCGACGGCAGCGCCCTGTCGAAGCTCTGGCTGCAGGTCGAGACGGAGGAGCAGACCGGCTGGCAGGCGCACCTCGCGCTGGAGGAGATCCCGGAGGCGGTGTACGAGGGTTCGGCCGACCTGCTGGCGCGGCTGGACGTGCTGCCGTGGCCGGTCGATGCGGTGGTGGACCTGACGCTGGTGGAGGGGCAGCGGGCGAAGCGGGCCATCGCCAAGAAGAAGGCCGAGCTTTCGGATCAGGCCGATCAGTGGTCGGCGCACCCGACCGGCACCCCGGACTCGCTGCACGGCGCGGCCGAGGTGCTCGGCGAGCAGGAGGCCCGGCTGGGGCGCACCAGCGTGGAGCTGGAGGTGCAGTCCCGCACCGTGTTCACGGTGTGGGGGCCGACCGCGCAGGTGGCGGATGAGCGGGCACGGGAGCTGAAGGCGCGGCTGTCCGGTGCGGACTACGGGGTGATCCGGCCGCGCGGTGGGCAGGAGCGCCTGTTCCAGCTCGGCCTGCCCGGCGCGCCGTCGGTGCTGCGTCAGCGCGAGTGCACCCAGTTCCAGCTGTCGGAGGACTGGGCGATGAGCGGGGCCTTCACCGTCGCGGAGATCGGTGACGAGAGCGGTCCGATGATTGGTCAGAGCCTGGACGCCGGCACGACGAAGCCGGTCTACCTGGACCTGGCCGCCGCTCCGCTGAGCAACACGGCGGCGAGCCTCGCGGTGCTGGGGGACCTGGGGTCGGGCAAGTCGGTGTTCCTCAAGCTGATCATCGGCACGCTGCTCGACCGGGGCCACCGGGCGATCGTGATCGACCGGACGAGCCAGCGCGAGTACGTGAGCTTTGCGTCCACCGCCGCCCCGGGCCGCCACCAGGTCATCGACGCCGCCAACGCGAAGGTCTCGATCGACCCGCTGCGCGTCCTCCCCCCTGCAGAGGGTGAGGCCGCGGCGCTCAGCTACCTGCTGCTGCAGACCCAGCTGGACCTGATGTCGCCGGGTGGTGCGCTGCTCTCCCGGGCGGTGAAGGCCGCCTCCTCCTCCCGCAATCCGCACATGGGCGCGGTACTGGAAGAGCTGCAGGCCATCTCCGAGGAGGGCGGCACCCGGGGCGCGACGGCCGCTGACGTGCTGGACCTGCTGGCCACGGTCAGCGACCAGAAGCTGGCCCGGATGGTCTTCGACCCGTCGCTGCCCGCGCTGTCACTGATCGACCTTCAGGCCGACCTGATCGTCTTCGCGACGAACGGGCTGACGCTGCCTCCGAAGGAGAGCCTTGGCCGGCCGGAGGTGCTGCGCACCCAGCCGCTGGAGGCTCTGATCGGCCGTGCGGTTTTGTATCTGATCGCGGCGATCTCCCGCCACATCGCTTTCACGGACCGCAGCCGCTTCGCCGCGCTGATCCTGGACGAGATCTACTGGCTGACCTCCTCCGCCGAGGGATCGGCATTGATCTCCGAGATCGCGCACGACGGCCGCAAGCACAACGCGGGGTTCGTCGCCGGCGCCCACGACGCCCCGGAGCTCGGGAACGAGACGATCCGCGGGTTGATCACGCAGCGGGTGCTGGCCCGCACCACTGACGAGGCGATGGCCAAGCGCGGCCTGGAGTTCCTCGGTCTGCCCCCGGACGACGAGGGCCTGGTGCAGATGGTCAAGGGCCTGTCGCCGCACGGCCAGCAGAACCGGGCCGGCGAGATGTTCCTGCAGGACACCCGCAACCGCGTCGGCCTCATCCAGGTCGTGGTCCCCGACCTGCCCAAGCACAAGAACATCTTCACCACCCCGGTCACCCGCCCGACCACCGCCAACTCGCTCCGGAAGGAGGCTCTGCGATGAACACCCCCACCCTGCCCGCTCCCCTGCAGCGCGCCGCGCGGCAGACTCGAGCCGCTGGTCGCCGGGCGCTGCGGATCGCGCGGGCGGTCCACCAGTTCGCCGCGGCCTACTGGCCCGGGCGCCGCACCGTGCTGATGACGGCGGGGATGACGTTCCTGTTCCTGCTGGCGGGGGCATCGGCTGCCGATGCCGCCGACGGCAGCGAGCGCGGCGGCATCCTGGCCCCCCTCAATGTGCTGTCGTCCGAGGGGGTCCCGCTCGACAACTACGACCTGAAGAGCGAGAACGGCGGCACAACCGACATCCGGTCGCATGTGTGCAACCTGCTGCTCGGCGCCGGATTCGCGCTGGTGCGGATGGCGGTGGGCCTCATGTGCTGGGTCTGCCAGTGGATCTGGAACTTCCCCGTCGTCTCGACGCTGGTGGAAACCGCGCACAAGCTCAACGGTGAGTTCTTCCAGGTCACCGCGAACGACCTGGGGCTCTACCCCCTCTTCTTGGCGATGGGGAGCGCCTTCGGCTGCATCCTGATGATGAAGGGGAAGGTCGGCCGCGGTGCCGGCGAGATGGTCATCACCCTGCTGCTGTCGACGCTGGTGCTGATGCCCGCGCTCACTCCGCGCAGCGTCCTGGGCGAGCAGGGTCCGCTGGTGCAGACCCAGCAGGCCGCGCACGATGTCGGCCAGCTGGCCGCCGGGGTCAACGGGCCGGACCCGGGCTGCACCAGCGAGAAGGACAAGAAGGACCCCAGCTGCCCGATGCGGATGACGTTGACCCGCGTCCTGGTCGTGCAGCCGTACCAGTTGCTGCAGTACGGGATCATCCCGAACCCGAAGTCCGAGAACGCCCACGAGCGGGAGCTCGCGGAGGTGCACCGGCGGTGGATCCACGGCGAGATCAAGGGCAAGGACGCCGGCGACGGCTGCATCTCCTGGCTGCCCGGCTCCGACCAGCTGTGCCCCAAGAGCACGGCCTGGGACCAGCTGAAGGAGGAGCTGAAGAAGCACGGCGACGAGGGGATGGCCGCCTACAACTTCTCGGTCAACAGCAACTGGGACCGGGTCGGCGGCACCGTCTTGGTGCTGTTCGCGACGCTGCTGATCGCGATCGTCGTGCTCGGCATGGCGCTCGTCCACCTGGGCACGCAGTTCGCGGACGTGGTGGCCGCCTCACTGACGGCCCCGTCGCTGGTGTGGGCGATGCTGCCCGGCGGCAACAGGAGTGCGCTCTGGAAGTGGCTCGGGATCTACATGACGAGCGTGGTCACCGAGTTCGCGATCAGCATCATGCTGCCGCTCTTCTCGCTGGGTGCCGACCAGATCCTGACGAACTCCAAGGACACCGTCATGATCCAGCGGCTGCTGATCTTGGACGGATTCGCGCTGGTGATCCTTTTCTTCCACAAGAGGATCTTCGCCGCCGCCGGGCAGGTCGGTGAGCGGTTCGCGTCCCGGATGCGGTACGCGAAGATCGGCGGCAGCCTCTTCCTGGGCGAGAACCAGGGCTTGGCGCTGGCGATGTCCCAGGCCATGGGCACCATGTCGCCCTCCGGCGGCGGGATGCTGGGCGGTGGCCGGGCCAGTGGCGGCGCCTTGTTCGGCGGCGCCCTGTTCGGCGGCGGCTCCCCCGCCCACGGCGCGCTGATGCGCAAGGCGCGCATCGCCGAGGGCTTGGCGGCGATCGCCGACCCCGGTCTCGGCCGCATGAACGGCGGGGCGATGGCCGTCGGCGCGTACGGGGAAATCCGCCGCGGGTTGTCCGCGCTGGCACTGCCCTTCCACGCCGCGCACCAGCTGGTGGCCGGCAACCCGCTGCCGCCGCACAAGCTCGCCGCCCGCATGAAGCCGGTCGGCTCCCGAGGGCCGCTCGGCGGCCACCCTGTCCAGCACGGCCCCGGCGGTGCCAGTGGTCCCGGTACTCACGGTGGCCCGGGCGGCGGGCGCGGACCGGCTGGCGGCGGGGGCAGGCCGCCCTTCGGGCGCCAGCAGCAGATGCCCGCTCACGGCCTCACCCCCGCGGGGCACGCTCTGCACAACGCTCTGCTGGGCACCCGGGCCGGGCGACTCGCGATCCGCGCGGGCCAGGTCGGCAAGCTGGGCTTCAACGCGACTCTCGGCGCTCCGGCCACTTGGACCCGGCTGAACCGTGCCAACGACGCCATGTGGGAGAACGTCAACCGCCAGTGGGAGCACTACTCGAACGTCCGCAAGGAGTGGACCGGCGACTGGGTGGAGGGCGCAAAGGACCTGACGAAGGAGATTCCGACCGGCTACCGCATGGCCAAGCAGGGCGTCCAGGGCACGGTCAACACCGTCAGCGGTGCAGCCCGGCATCAGTACTACCAGGCTGCCGCGTTCGGCCAGACCTACGGACCGACGCTGGTCAACGGCGTCCGCGCCGCCTACGAGGCCGCGCACACCGGCTACGACCTGACGCTGGGCGACCCGTTCGAGGGGGCGAGCAACCGAGCCGGCCACTTCGACCCGGCCGACCGGGGCGAGGTCTGGGAACACGCCAGGGACCGCGGCCCGGAATACCCCTTCCACGAGGTGCAGCCGAGCGAGTCCGTCATCCAGCCGGACCGCGCCGCTCACCCCGGCGCCAGCCAGACGGTGGTGTACGGCGGCGAGGGCGACAGCGGCCCGTCCGAGGTGCGTTCCGCGCTGGGCCCGGGAGCCCTTCCGCCGACCGAGCCGATCCGGATCATCGACGGAGAGGTCGTCAACGAGCACACGGGGGAGATCCTGGCGTCGCGGCCGGTCACGGACGTACCGCCCGCGCCCGCTATGGAGGGCATGGACCCGGCGGTGCTGCGGCGGGTCAGCCCGGAGGTGCTGCGCGAGCCGAGCAGCACCCCGCTCGAAGCGCTGCGGATGCGCCGTCACATCGGCTACCAGGCACCGCAGGACGCCGCCGGCACATCCGACGGCGCCCGTGACGGCCTGGACGGGGAGCTCGGGCTGTGAAGCTGTTCAGGGCCTACCGGAAGATCGGCTGCCTGGGCCTGCTGCTGGTGTGCTCGGCGGCGGCGCTGTGCGGTCTCGCCATCATCAGCATGATCGACGGCGCCGACCCGGGCGCCACCGCGCCGGTGGGCTCGGTCGGCGGCATCCCGCCGCGGCTGATGGAGGCGTACGTGCGGGCCGCCGCCGCGATGCCGCAGCTCGACCCCGAGTGCAAGGGCATGTCGTGGCAGCTCCTGGCCGGCATCGGCAAAGTCGAGTCCGGCCAGGCCGAGGGCCACCAGATCGACGCCGACGGGCTGGTGACACCGCCGATCATCGGCCCGATCCTCAACGGCAGCGGGGCCGGAGGCAACATCACTCCCGTCTACGACACGGACCAGGGCCGATGGGACGGCAACAGCCAGTTCGACGCCGCGGTGGGCGTCGTCCAGTTCCTCCCCTCCACCTTCGCCTCGTACGCGGACAAGGTCCGCCCCGAGGGCGGCGCCAGTCCGCAGAACGTCGACGACGAGACGCTCGCCGCCGCGCTGTACCTCTGCCAGGGCAAAGACCTGACCGACCCTCAAACCCTGCACAACGCGATCCTCCGCTACAACTACTCCAGCGCCTACGTCGACGAAGTTCTGCGCTGGATGAAGCAGTACACCGAGCTCGGCGACCCCACCACGACCGTGCCGACCGGGGACGCCTCCGAGCAGGCGCAGCAGGTGATCGCGGCTGCGGCGAGCCAGTTCGGCGTCCCCTACTCCTGGGGCGGCGGAGATGCGACGGGCAAGACGACGGGCATCTGCTGCTCCGAAGGCGGACAGGACGGCCGGACGGTCACCGGGTTCGACTGCTCCGGGCTGATGGTCTATGCGTTCGCGAAGGTCGGCGTCAGGCTGCCGCGAGTGGCTGCCGACCAGGCCGGGGTCGGGCAGCGCATCCCCGCCTCGGCCGGCGTGAGCGCGCTGCGACCAGGCGACATGGTCTTCTTCGGCAACGCGAAGGGGATCTACCACGTCGGCCTGTACATCGGCGGCGGCCAGATGATCAACGCCCCGAAGCCCGGAGATGTCGTCAAGCAAGCCGCTGTCTGGAACTACGACTACGCGGGCGGCGCCCGCGTGATCGGCTGAGAGGCCACGATGATGATCAAGATTCCCCGCCGTCTGCCCGAGCTCGCGGCCTCCGCCGTGCTCGCCACGGGACTCGTCCTTCTGCTGGTTCCGGGCGCCGCGGACAACCGGCCGGGTTCGACCACCACCAGCCCCCGGGCGGCGTCTTCGGCGAGCCCGCCGGGCTCCCCCGCACCCTCCCTGCCCTCCACGCCCCCGGCAACGGCCGCCGCTTCGCCGTCGGGCACCCCGAAGGCCGGGGCGCCGTCGCCGAGTCCGGCCGCCGTACAGAAGGTGATGCCGTCCGGTGTACCCGCTGCCGGTGACGGCCCGGCCGGTGACCCCTCACTGCAGGAAGCGTTCTCCCGGCAGAAGCCGAGCGACCTCGCCCCGGCCGACGCCGAGCAGCTCACCTCCCTGGCCCGCGCGGTCTGGATGGCCGAGACAACCGGCACCGGCCGTGAGCGGTGGCCGCTGTACTTCCCCGCGACCACCGGCGCGGGCCGCCTCTACCTCTACACCGGCGTGCGGGTGCAGGCCGCCGCCACGCACACGGTCGACGGCAGCACCGACAAGGCCCGGGTCGACCTGCTGTGGGCGGGCACCTCCCCAACCGGCTCGTACGGGGACAGCCGGCCGGCCACCGTGACCTTCACCCGCACCTCGACCGGCTGGGAGCCCGTGCGATGAACGACCAGAGCAACAACAGCATGCTGAAGGGTGCGCTGGGCGCGGCCTGGGCCGTCATGAGCTGGCTGGCCGACGTGGCCGCCTGGTGCGGCGACAACGCCGGGACGCTCCTGGTCGTCATCACCCCCGTGGCCGTGGCCGCCGGTTTGCTCCACCAGTTCCTGACCCGCCGCGCCCTCGCGCTGCGCACCCGCTACATCCTGACTCCCAGCCGCCGGTTCGACCCGAGCACCGAGGACATCTGGCGCCAGACCGCCCTGCTGATGCGGGCGGCCGGCAAGGGCCCGTGGTGGGCACCTCGAGGAGCCCGCCGAGTGCGGGTACGACTGCGTGCGGACGGCAGCGTGCCGCTGGAGTACAGCGTGGAGGGGCCCAAGGCAGCCGCCACCCTGCTCACCGACAGCCGCTTCCAGGAGGTCAGCGTCGCCGAGGCCGAGGAGGCGGCCGACCCGGTGGCCGCCCAGGCCGCGCAGGACCGGCTCGACAAGAAGGACAAGGAGCTGCAGCGGCGTCTGAAGGCCGAGGCGAAGGACGCCCGGGCCAAGGCGAAGGCCTCCGGCAAGAACGGCAAGGTGGCGCTGGAGAAGCAGAAGAAGGAGAAGGAGAAGGACGGCCGCCTGGTCGCGGTGCGCGCCGAGTTCGTCCTCAAGGGGCGTCCCTCCGCCGCGCTGCGCGACGTGCCGATGACCCCCGACCCGCTCCAGCCGCTGATCGACGCCGTCAGCGACATCCGCGCCGAGCAGGGGGACCTGGCCGAGGTCGTCCTCGACGTCCAGTCCATCCCGTTGTGGCAGGTCAAGCTGCGCCGCTGGAAGCTGATGCACGAAGCCCAGGAGGACAGCCGCAAGGCCGCCCGCAGGAACGCCCGCAACGCGGCGCTCGTGGCGGCGGACGCGGAGGACTCGCTGCGCTACCAGCTGCTCAGCCTCCTCGACCCGTCGTCGAAGTCCTCCGCGGGTTCCCGGATGCCGACCCCCCGGCCGCGGGCGGTCGAGCCGGAGGAGGCGCTGGGGCGCCTGCACAGCAACACCGGACTGGTGCGGATCCAGCTCCTGGTGCGCTGCGCCTCCCAGAGCGAGGGGCGTGCCCGGCAGCTGCTGGAGCGGGTGAGTGCCGGTCTCGACGTCTTCGGGCAGGACAGCCGGCTCGGCGTGGACGGCGGCCGGTTCCTGAAGTGGTCGTGGGGTGCGGACAGCTGGCACCGCCGGGACTCCTTCGACCGGCGCTGGAGCAGCGGGCAGGTCGGCCCCCGCGAGCAGAACTGGCTGCACGTCAGCGAGCTCGCCGGGTTGTTCAAGCCTCCGACGATGCACGCGGTGCTACCGGTCCTCGCGTCGGAGCTGCCCGACTACGTCGCCGGCGAGGCCCTGGTCCCGCACGGGCGGCTCGTCCACGCAGACGGCACCAGCCGGGTCATCGCGACGAGGGAGGAGGAGTTCCTGTTCAGCGTCAACGTGGGCAAGTCGAACTACGGCAAGACCGAGACCGCGCTCACCAGGGCCATTGCGGTCGCTGCGGCCGGTTCCGGGGCGATGTTCGTCGATCCGCACGGTGACTCCTGGACCACGGCCTCGCCGTACCTGGCCCACCCTGTCTTCGCCTCCCGGGTGCGCCGGATCGACCTGGCCCGCGCGGACCAGCCGGAGGCGAAACTGCCGAACTGGAACATGCTGGAGATGAAGCCGGGACGCAAGGCCAACCGGTTGACCACGGCGACGGTCGATGCCCTCGCGACGGGCCTGAACTGGACGGACGCGGCGGCACCACGCGCGTTGACGATCTTCACGAAGTCCATCGAGGCGCTGGTGGCGCACAACGCCCGGGCGGTGGCCGCCGACCGGCCGGACGCACAGGCGACGCTGCTGCAGATCCGCACCCTGCTGACGGACAAGCCGTGGCGGGACGCCCTGATCAAGCACCTGAGCCCGGAGCAGCGCCGGTGGTGGACCACGACGTTCGCGGCTTACCAGGTGGCCGAGGTGCTGGGACCGGTGCTGAACCCGATCGACCGGCTCGCGTCGAACGAGGTGACGCGGGCGTTCCTGGGCTCGCCGCAGGGGACGTACGACATCCGGGAGGCGATGGACGAGGGGTACATCGTGTGGCTGTGCCTGGAAGGCACGGGTCCGTCGGATCGGCTGCTGTTCAGCATGGTCTTGCAGAACCTGCTGCAAGCCGGCCTCTCCCGCAGGGACCTGGCGTCGGAGGCGAGGAAGTGGTTCCACACCTTCGCTGACGAGTTGATCGCCTTGGACCCGGCGGGTGGTCCGTCGTTCGCGGCCATCAGCGAGCAGTTGCGGAAGTTCGGCGGTCGGCTGCATGTGATGACACAGTCGCTCGGGCGGATCAGCCCAGCCACGAAGGAGGCGCTGATGCAGAACTCGTCCGTGGTGAGCACGACGTCCGGGTCGATGACCGCGGCCAGGGCGATGGCGGAGGAGTGGCACGGGGCGGTGTCCGCCGGGCAGATCGCGGACCTGCCGCGTTTCTCGCACTACGTGCAGGTCACCGCTGACGGGAACCGGGTGGGGCCGCTGCGGGTGCAGGGTGTGCAGGTCTCCGAGCTGTTCGGCATGTACCACCGCCCGAAGCTGGTGGGAGAGATGGTCGAGAAGGCGGACGAGCAGATGGGGTCGCGGACGCTCCCGGAGTTGCTGTCCGTCGCGGACGCGCAGGACGCCGTCCTGCTGGAGTTCAACGGCCCCGAGCCGGACCCGTCGGGCGGGACCGGCAAGCAGTCGGACGCCTCCCCTGGGGACGGCGGCGCGACGGCGGCGCAGCAGCAGCCGGTCGAGGACGGGGCGACGGTGACGGTTGTCCATCACCAGGCGGGGGCGAGGCACGGTCGGCGGGGACCGGGGCGCCCGAAGAGGCGGTAGCTGCCACAGGCGGGCCGAACAGGTGATTCCGGGTGTGGCCCTCGGCTGCGGGCCGCATCCGGAATGACCGCTATGCCCCGTCATATCCATTTCATTGCATTTGCTACGAATTTGCGTGTGAATATGCCGACGGCAGGATCGCCACGGCCGAATTGGTGTGGGCATCTGGCTGAAACTTTCGTATTGTGACTGCTCGGACGCTCTGTGACGCAACGACACCAGAGTGGTTTGGTCATACCTGCACACCGGATGACCAGAACATTTACGGTTTCGCGGGCCCAGGGCGTGGGTAACGGGGGGCGATCATGTCGCGTTAGGCATTCGTGGGCCCGAAGCGGCCGATCCAACGGCTGCTCAGGGCCCTGGCGGACGAGGTCCGCTCCGGTGGGGGGTGCCGGTAGTAAAGCCCCCGGAATTTGACTTGTTGACGTCAAATCAGAAATCACGCCAGCACGATGCGGTTGGGGCAGGAATGGCTCTGAGGGATTCCACGAAGTCGAAGCCGGAGGCGGCTAATCCTCCGGCACCGCGCACCGCGCCGGAGCAGCGGCAGCCCTCGGGGGGCGGCCGGCTTCCGGCCGTCGGACGCGAGCGCCGCCCGGGTCTGGCCGTCCTGGCCGCCCTGCTGATTCTCGCGGGCGGCCTCGGTGCGACGGTGCTCGTCCAGAAGGCCGGCGAGAAGGTGTCCGCCGTGAAGATCACCGAGCGGGTCGCCCCCGGCCAGCACATCCCGGAGACGGCGATCGAGGAGATCCAGGTGGCCGCCGACACCCCGGTCAACTTCGTGCGCTGGGACCAGCGCCAGCAGCTCGGGCAGCTCTTCACCGCCTCGGAGGTAGCCAAGGGCACCCTGCTCACCGGCGACATGCTGACCCAGAAGACCGGTGTCTCCACCGACCAGGCCGTGGTCGGACTCGCCCTGAAGGCGGGTCAGTTCCCGCCAGGGCTTCGCGACGGCGACAAGGTCCGCGTGATGTGGGTCGGGAGGGACGCCGCGAAGCTGCCGACCGGCACCGCCACCGCCACCCCCGGCACGCCCGGCCCGGGTGCCGAACTCGCCTCCGGCACCGTGCGGCAGGTGTTCAAGAACGACAGCGCCGCCAGCACCAGCCTGTCGCTGTCCGTCCTGGTGCCCACCGACAAGTCCGGGGCCATCGCCCAGGCGTCCTCCGCCGGCGAGGTCGCATTGGTGCTGCTCTCCGCCCCCCAGTAAGAGGACGACACCCATGGCCCTGATCGCCATCGCGTCCCCCAAGAACGCACCCGGCACCAGCACTACCGCGCTCGCCCTCGCCGCGGTCTGGCCGCGCCGCAGCCTGTACGCCGAGGCCGGGGAGTGGGGAGGCGACCTCGTCTACCGCCGCCCGATCGCGGAGTCCGGAGAAACCCTGGACCCCGGCACCGGCATGAGCTCGCTCGGCCTGGCCGCCCGTCGCGGCCTCAGCCCCTCCACCGTCTGGGAGCACACCCAGCGACTCCAGGGAGGGCAGGAAGTCCTGCTCGGCCTGGCCACCGCCGAACAGGCAACGGCCTGGACGGGCCTGTGGCCGCAGCTCGGCCGCACCCTCGCCGCCCTGTCGGACATCGACGTCGTCGCCGACCTCGGCCGCATCGGGCCCAACTCCCCCACGCTGGAGCTGCTCCCCGCGGCATCCGTCGTCCTGCTGATCGCCCGCACCGAGGCGGAGGACCTGGCCGCCGTCCGCGACCGCGCCGCCGCCGTCACCGCACGGCTGAGCCCCAACGGCACCGTCGGGCCGCCGGTCGGCGTCGTGCTCGTCGCCCCTCGCAAGGAGCAGGTCCCCGCCGCGGGGGGGCTGCGCCAACTGCTGGCCAACGCGCGGATCCCCGCCGACGTCCTCGGTCTGATCGACGAAGACCCATCCGGCGCCGCCCAGGTGGCCGGCCGCAAGGGCGGCAACGTCGCACGTTCCCACTTGCTGCGCTCCACCCGGGTCCTCGCCGCCACCCTCGGCGACCGGTACGGCCTCGGCCGCCAGTCCACCGCCTCGCCCGACGCCGCGCCCGCCACCACCGTCCGACAGGAGATCCGCTGATGGAGCAGCAGTTGGACCACCAACTGGTACGGGAGCTGCACACCCGCTTCGGCAAGCGGCTCAGTGAGCAGCGCCGGAGCGGTGTGATCGCCGCGACGATGCCGCTGGAAGACGAGCGCCAGTACGCGCACTCCGTGATCGCCGACGTGATGAGGGAGTACCTCGAGGAGGCGATGGCCCAGGGCAGGGAGCTGCCGTCCCGGGAGGAGGAGGAGCGCCTGGTGCGCGCGGTGCACGCCGCCCAGTACAGCGCCGGTCCTCTGCAGCCCCTGCTGGACAACCCGGATGTGGAGAACATCAACATCCAGGGCGGGCGGGTCTTCGTCAAGTACACCGGGGGCAAGAAGGACGAGGTCCCGCCGCTGGTGGGCAGCAGCGCCGAGCTGGTGCAGCTGGTGGAGCAGCTCGCGGTCTACGCGGGCGTCAACTCGCGTTCCTGGAGCCAGACCGATCCGCTGCTGGACATCCGCATGCCCGGCGGCGAGCGGCTGGCCGCTATTCATCCCACGATGACCGGCGACCGGCAGCCCGCGCTCAGCATCCGCCGCTCGAGCCTCGGCAAGGTCTTCCTCCACGAGCTCCAGGCGAACGGCACTGTGCCCGAGGACGCTGCCCAGTTCTTGCGCGCGGCGGTCAAGGCCCGCAAGAACATCGTCGTCGCGGGCGCCACCGACGCGGGCAAGACCACGCTCTTGCGGGCCCTGGCGAACGAGATCCCGCGGGAGGAGCGGATCATCACGATCGAGCGCTCGCTCGAACTCGGTCTGGACGAGTACGAGGACCTCCACCCCGACATCCTCGTGCTGGAGGAGCGGCTGGCCAACACCGAGGGCGAAGGCGCCATCTCCCAGGGCAAGCTGCTGGAGCGCTCGCTGCGCCACGACGCCGACCGTGTGATCGTCGGCGAGGTGCTGGGCGGCGAGGCCATCCAGATGCTGAAGGCGATGAGCCAGGGCACCGACGGCTCGCTGTCGACGATCCACGCCAACAGCTCTGCCGAGGTCTTCAACCGCATCGCCACCTACGCGCTGGAAGCCGCGGAGCGCCTGCCGATCGAGGCGACCCACATGCTGATGGCGTCGGCGCTGCACTTCGTGGTCTTCATCGCCAAGGTCCGCGACCCCTACACCGGGGAGAAGCGCCGCCGGATCGCCTCCATCCGGGAGGTGAACGGGTTCGACGGCGGCCGGGTGTCCTCCAGCGAGGTCTTCAAGCTGGGCCCGGACGGACAGCTGACGGCCGCAGCCCCGATCAGCTGCCTGGACGACCTGGCCGAGTTCGACTACGTCCCCGGGCCGGTGTGGGTGTGAACGTGACCGCCTTCTCCCCGCTGCAGCTGGCCGCCCTGGGCTGCGGCCTGCTCGCCGGCGGCGGCCTCGCCCTGCTCATCGCCTCCATCGTCGGCATGCCCCGCCGTCCGGCCTCGGGCCCCAGCCGCCTGGAGCGGCTGTCGGCCTTCGCGCGCCGCCGCGGCGCGGCAGCCGGGGCGGCGGCCGTCGCCACCCTCGTCATCACCCAGTGGCCGGTGGCCGCCGTGGGGGCCGCGCTCATCGTGGCGTTCAGCGGGAAGCTGTTCGGCGGTGCCCGCGCGGAGCGCCAAGGCGTGGAGCAGATGGAAGCCCTGGCCGGGTGGATCGAGTCCCTGCGCGACACCATGGCCGGCTCAGTCGGCCTGGAGCAGGCCATCCAGTCGAGCACCGAGGCAGCCGCGGCCAGCCTCAAGCCCCACCTGAACATGCTCGTTGACCTGCTGCGCGCCAGGCGGCCCATGGCGGAGTCACTGGACGCCTTCGCCGAGAGCCTCGGCGACGGCAGCGCCGACATGGTCATCATCGCGCTCAAGGACAACGCCCGGCAGCGCGGCCCCGGCTTCCGCGACGTCCTGACCGCGCTGGCGGAGACCGCCCGCGACGAGGCGGACATGCGCCGCAAGGTCATGGCCGAACGGGCCGGGACCCGGCGCAGCATCCAGATCGTGACCGGCATCATCATCGTCTTCCCGCTCGGGATGGCCCTGTTCAACCCCGGGTTCGTGGCTCCGTACCGGACCCTGCAGGGCCAGGCGGTGCTCGCGGTGGTGGCGGTGTTCTTCGGCGGGGCGATGCTCTGGCTTCGCAAGCTCTCGGTGCTCCCGCCGCCAGCCCGGCTGCTCGTCCGAGGGGAGAACCGATGATCCTGACCATGCTCACCGGCGCGGCGTGCGGGCTGGGCCTGTACCTGCTGGTGCGGGCGCTGCTGCCCGGCCGTCCCCGCGCGGCGACGGTGGTGGCACGGATCGACGCCCTGCGCAGCACAGCGCCCGCCCCGGTCGCGGGCCCGCTCTCCCCGCGGGCGTCGGTGGTATCCGTGCACGGCCGGCTCACGAAGCTGGCCGGACCCCGGATGAGCGCCTTCTTCGCCTCCCAGGGCTGGACCCCCGCGAGCCAGCGGGCCAACCTGGCGCTGCTCGAGCGCAGCACGGACGCCTTCATGGCACAGAAGCTGCTGTTCTCGGCGGCCGGGCTGGTCGTCGGCCCGCTGCTTGCGGCGGCGCTGTGGCTGCTCGGCGTGACCGACAGCGCGTTGTCGCCGCTGTGGCTGACCCTGCTGGCCGTCCTGGGCTGCTTCTTCCTGCCGGACGCAGAGATCGCGACCGAGGCGGCGAAGGCGCGGCTGGAGTTCCAGCGGATCATCAGCGTCTACCTGACGCTGGTGCACCTGAACCTGGCCGGTGGCGCCGGTCTGCCGGAGGCCTTGAAGTCATCGTCCGAGGTGTCCGATGCCCCGCCGATGCTGCGGATCCGCCGGGCCCTGGACGAGGCGCGGCTGCAGCGCGTGGCGTACTGGGCGGCCCCGGGGCGGCTCGGCGAGGAGGTCAACCTGCCGGACCTGGTCGACCTGACGTCCACCTTGAGGCTGGTGGCCGCCGACGGGGCGCGGGTGCGGGACTCGCTGAAGGCGCGTGCCGACACCCTGCGCAAGCGGGAGCTGGCCCGGCTGCACAGCAAGGCCGGGGCGGCCGGTCAGTCGATGACGGTCGCCCAGATGCTGCTCTGCTTCGGCTTTTTGATCTTCCTTGGCTACCCGGCGTACTCACGCCTGGTCTCTCTCTGACCATCCGCCACATCTAGACCCAGCTTCACCGAACGAGGGGAACCGCAATGTCGAACACCACCGTCGCAACCGTCGCCGCCGAGAAGCCGTCGACCTGGCTCGGCCGCCGCCTGGCCGCCGCCCAGGGCCGCGGCGCCGAGCGGGGCGCCAGCTCCCTGGAGTTCCTGGGCTACATGGTCCTGGGCCTCCTGCTGGTCGTCGCGGTGTCCGTGGGTGTCCTGGCCGCCGTCAACACCAAGACGACCCAGACCACCACCTGCATCACCACCTCCGACACCACCCAGGCCGGCGGCTGCAAGTAGCACCGGCGCGACACCGGACTGGACCAGGACGAAGACGAGAAGGGGGACACCAGTGCCACGGCCAACGGCCCGGCTCAGCACCCGTCTGCGGGAGCGCCTGCGGGACGACCGGGGGGCTTCCACGATGGAGTTCCTCGGCCTGACACCGCTGCTGGTCATCCTCATCTTCGCCCTGGTCCAGTACGGCATGTACTTCTTCGCGCTCCAGGTCACCGACGCCGCAGCCCAGGCTGGCGCCCGCAAGGCCCGGGCCACGGCCGACGGCGACCCGGCCGGGTGGCAGGGACAGGCCCGGGCCACCACCGAGCAGCGCATCCGTGACCTCGGGCCCGCGATGGTCGACGGCCCGGACGTGCACGTGGTCGACGAGGGCAACCAGGTGGGCGTCGTCGTCAACGCCGACGTCGTCTCCGTGGTGCCGTTCCTGCACCTGAAGATCACGAGCCGATCCGTCGGCCCGGTGGAGAGGTTCATCCCCGATGGCGGCTGACCAAGAGCCTGCTCCCCCACTCTGCGAGCCTGCGGCCTCCCCGGCCACCGCGGCGAGGCGCGGCCTGCTGCGGTGGCGCGGCGATGCCGGGATCTCCGCTCTCGAGCTGGTGATCATCGCTCCCGTTCTGATGCTGCTGATCCTCTTCCTGATCACCTTCGGGCAGATCACCCACGCCCGCTCCACCCTGGACGGCACCGCCAGGGACGCGGCCCGCGCCGGAGCGCTGCAGCGGGACTACCAGTCGGCCGTGAGCGCCGCGACCCACAGCGCCGAAGCCGACGCCGGCCGTACCTGTGTGGACGGCCGGATCAAGGTCAACGCCGGCGGCAACTTCGAACCGGGAGGGCTGTTCACCATCACCGTGAGCTGCGAGGTCAGGGGCCTGGCGATGCTGGGCTCCACAGTCCGCGACATCAGTGCCACGGCCGCCGCGCCGCTGGACGTCTACCGCAGGGTGGCGCAGTGACCGGCCGCACCCGCCTCGCCGAGCGCCTGCGCCGACTGCGCGAACACAGCGATCGGGGCTCCGGCGCGCTCGCCCTGCTGATGGCCGCCGTCCTGTTCGTGGTCATCGCCGGGTTCATCGTGGACACCGGCCGGGCCATCCACCAGCGGGAACTGGCGGCCGACGCCGCCGAGCAGGCCGCCCGCTACGCCGCCAACCACATCTCCACCGACGCCCTGCGCAACCAGGGAACCGTCACCGTGGACGCCACCACCTGCACCTCCAACGTTCGGGCCTACGTCCGCGCCACCGGCTTCAGCGGCGCCGACGCGGACAGCTCCGGGTGCACCCAGGTCAGCGGCAACACCGTCAGCGTCAGGGTCCGGCTCACCTACACGCCGTTGCTGCTCGCCATGGGCAACGGCGACGTCACCGTGTGGGGCAACGCCACCGCCCAAGCCGTACAGGAACAATGACCCCTAGTCACAAGGACCACAGGGGACGGGAGATCACCATGACCACCACCAACCGCACGCACCGCCAGCCGCTGCGCACCATCTCGGGCGCAGCGGCAGCCGCGCTGTCCGTCGCCGTCCTGGCCGGCTGTACCTCTGGCGGGTCGAAGTCCGCCGGTGACATCTCCGGCGTGCAGAGCGCCGCCCCGACCACCTCGTCGCCGAGCCCGAGCCCGACGCTCACGCAGGCCGCCGGTGCTCCGGAGATCAAGCTGCCCGCCGACCTCACAGTCGACACTCAGTTCAAGCCCAGCGGTGACGCCACCAAGGACAAGGTCGCCGCCGACCTCGCCTACGCCCTCAAGGCGTTCAACGAGGCCCAGGCGGTCGGCGACATCAACACCCCCGGGATGGTCTACGCCTTCACCGGCACGGCCGGTGGCTACATGAAGCAGGCCATCGACCAGCTCACCTCTCGCGGGCAGACCGTGACCGGCAACGACCGGTACTACGCGCTGACCGTGGAGGTGAAGGAGACGGGCAAGGCCGTGGTGGCGTACTGCGAGGACCAGTCCAAGAGCTACGCGAAGGAGAAGGCCAGCGGGAAGGTCCTGACCACCACGCCGTCCGTCAACGACTTCACCGACTGGACGATGGGGATGGAGCTGGCGGCCGACAAGGGCGTGTGGCGGGTGGCCTCCCCGGTCGCCGAGAAGGGATCGACGCGGTGCCAGAGCGCAGCCTGATCAAGTCCGTCGGAGCCGTCGCCGTCGCGCTCGTCGTGACGGCGGCTGCCGCAGGAACCGCGCATGCCGACCGCGGCACCGGCTGGGGCAGCACCCCGTCGGTCGGCGCGATCGAGTCGCACGTCGAGGTCGAGATCAGCGCCTCCGGCCAGGAGGGCAAGCACCTCACCTCGGTCGGGGCGAACTACGACCCCCCGGCCTGCTGGTACGAGCCGCAGTACACCCCGGATGAGTTCGACGCCGCCTTCCAGCAGCTGCTGGCCGGCCTGTCCGGCGCGATGGGCGCCGAGGCGAAGAAGCAGTACGACCAGTTGAAGGCGGATCAGGACTTCCACCGCGGCCAGGACGGCCGCTGGTGGGGGATGGTCAAGACCAAGAAGGTGTGGGAACTGCCGAACACCACGGCATGTGACCAGCCGCCGGGCATCGTGTGGGTGCCCACCGGCAACCCGCCAGCGGGGATGCTCGCCGTCACTCCGCTGATGCTGTCGAGGATCGCATACGGGGCGACGAAGCTGCCCCCGCCGCAGGTCGAGCTGTCCCCGAAGCCCGACATGCAGACCGTCAACCTGCCGACGTACATCAAGTTCGATTCACCGATCCAGCCGGTGACGGTCACCGCCTCCCTGAACTACTCCGGGGTCCGCGTCGCAGCGTCCACCCTGGCGGTCCCGGTCAGCCTGCGGATCGACGCCGGCACCAACGACGCCAGCCCCGCCTCCTGCACGTACGAGTTCCAGAAGGTCGGCGGCGGTTACCAGGTCGACTCCGCCGGGGCGGCGTGCAACGTCACCTACCAGCGCTCCAGCAGGGGTTCGACCTACCCGCTCACCGCTCAGGTGACCTGGCGGGTGACGTGGACTCCGTCCACCAACCCGTACGGGGCGCCGGCGAACCCGTTGCCGAACGGGGTGACGGGCGGTGCTCCCCAGAACGTGACCGTGCGGGAGATCCAGACGATCGTCACCGGGTAGAGCCCGGCGACGGCAGCAGTACCGAACTAGGAAGGCCAGATGGCGAAGACAAGGATCGACGCGCCGACGGGTGTCCGCTCGCGCACGGTGGGGGACGTGGCCCGGGCGCTGCTCGCGGGTGTGCTGCTCGCCGCCATCCTGGCCGGCATCCCCTACGCCCTGGTCGTCGGGGTCGGGTGGCCGCTGCCCACGAAGGTGCCGGACTTGGAGGTGCTCACCTCGTCGGTGAGCACCAGCACGATGATCTGCACCCTGGCGGTCATCGTGTGGCTGCTCTGGCTCCAGTTCGCGGTCTGCGTGGTGGTGGAGGTCCGCTCGGCCCTGTCGGGGGTCGACCTCCACGTCCGGCTCCCGGCGGCCGGCGGCAGCCAGGCCCTGGCCCGGAAGTTGGTCACCACCATGCTGCTCGTCAGCGCCGGCGCGCTCACCGTCGGGCAGGCCTCCGCCGCGACCGTGCCCGCGCAGCAGGGCGTCCACCAGAACGCGGTGGTCGCCGCGGCGGTCCCGGCTTCGGCCCCCGCCGCCCAGCAGGCCGCGCCAAGCGCCGCCCCGGGCCAGTCCGGACCGGTGTACACGGTGCAGGCCTCAGGCGGCAGCCACCACGAGACGCTGTGGGACATCGCCGAGAAGCACCTGGGCAGCGGCAGCCGGTACAGCGAGATCTTCGAGCTCAACAAGGGCCGTCTGCAGCCCGACGGCGGCCGGATGACGGAAGCGGGGATCGTCCGGGCCGGTTGGGAGCTGCTGATGCCCGCCGACGCCACCGGCCTGCCCGGCTCCGCCCCGGCTGCGGCCGGTTCCGGAACCGGCGCGAGCGGGCAGCACACGGTGACCGTCGCGGAGGGCGACACCCTCTCCGCGATCGCGGAGAGGGAACTCGGCGATGCCGACGACTACCCCCAGCTGCTGGAGGCCACCAAGGACACGGTCCAGCCCGGCGGACGCACCCTGACCAACCCCGACAAGCTCTTCCCGGGCGACGTCATCGTGATTCCCGGGCCCGCCGCGACCGCACCCGCACCGGTGGCCCCGGCTCCGGCCGAGGCGACCCCCGCTCCGACACCGGCCGCACCGGCGCCGACCGAGACGGCCCCATCCCCCGCCCCGGCGCAGCCCTCCCCCGCCCCCAGCAGCGCCGCCCCGACAGTCACCGAAGCTCCGGCGACCAAAGCCCCGGCCAGTCAGCCCGCCGCACCGCCGCAGAGCGCCCCGGCCGCCGCGGCCACCACCCAGGCCCCTGCCGCCACCCCCGCGGAGCACGGCGAGAGCCAGGCACCGATCTCCGTCCAGCAGGGCATCGGCGGAATCGCCGCACTGCTTGGCGCGGGAGCCCTTGGCGTCCTCGCACTGCGACGCCGCGCGCAGCAACGCGAACGGCGTCCGGGTGAGCAGATCGCGATGCCCGAGGAGACCAGCCAGGCCGAGGTCGTGCTGGACCGCACTTCCTCCCCCGTCCTGGTCGACCTGCTCGACCGCTCGCTGCGCACCCTGGCCCACCAGCACCCGCAGGAGCTGCCGCAGATCATCGGCGCGAGGGTGCAGCAGGACCGCGTGGAGATCCTCGTCGAGGACGCCGATGCCGAGGCGCTGGCCCCGTTCGGTGACCGGCCCGGCGGCTGGTGGGGCGTGCGCGGCGACCGCGCCGTACTGCTGGACGCCGACCAGGCCCGTACCGTCCCGGCTCCCTACCCGTGCCTCGCCACGATCGGCACCGCCGAGGACGGCGCGCTACTGCTCTCCAACCTGACCCACAGCCGGGTGCTGCTCCTGGACGGCGACGAGCGGAACGTCCGCGAGGTCGCCCGCGGCATCGCGATGGAGGCCGGCACCGCGCTGTGGGCCGACCACATCGAGATCATGACCGTGGGCTTCGGGCAGGAGCTGCAGCAGCTCCTGCCCCAGTGCCGGATCATGTCGGTGCCTCAGCTGGCCACCGCCACCGCCGACCTGGCCCGCGTACTCATCGAGGTGCACCAGGCCGAACACGAGGACGGGGACGACCCGCAGCCCTGGATGGTGGTCTGCCCCACCGCCCCGGCCGCCGACGAGCTGTACGCCTTCGCCGACGTGCTGGGCAAGGTACCCGCTGGTGTGCAGGTCGCGGTCGTGATGGCCGCCGCCGGTGGCGCCCGCGAGCTGTTCCCGGACGCCGAGGTCCTGGACACCGACCTGGTGGCCGAGACGCAGATGCTGGAGTCCCTCGACGCCGAGGTCGTACTCCAGCGCGTCACCGACGACGCCTACCGGCAGCTGACTGGCGCCATGGCCACCACCACCGAGCCCGCCGTCCCGGCCGAAGGCGCCTGGGCCCAGGTGCCCGACCCCGACCGCAAGGTGTTCGGACCCTCCGCCTTGTCCCTGCAGAAGAACCGCGGCAGCGCGAAGGGCCACCTGTCCCTCCTCGCCGCCCCCAGCGAAGCCGGGCAGACGGACGGCTTGGCCGGGGCCGACGACGAGGAAGAGGAGAAGACGCTGCCTGTCGAGTCCACCGAAGCCCCGGCGCGTGCTGACGCCGAGAACCACGAGGAGAACGCGGAGGAGCAGGAGCAGCCGCCCGCCGAGAACATCACCGAGCCCCCCGCACTCCAGGCCCAGGAGGCTCCGCAGGAGCTGCGCCCCACGAAGCCGCAGCCGCGGGTCAGCGTGGTCCGCGAAGGCGAGGTCCCCACCGCGGCCGACGGTGCGGCACCCCAGGTGCAGGTCCTCGGGCCGCTGCGCATCACCGGGATCGGCGATGCCCCAATCCCGCCGACCCTGGTCCTGCTCGCAGCCCTGCTGATCTTCAAGTCGGACCGCGACTACGGGTCGATCGCCAACCACATGGACCCGGTGTCGCCGTGGACGACATCGACGATGGACACCTACATGTCGCGCCTCCGCCGCCGGCTCGGAGTCGACTCCGCCGGAGAGCCGTACCTGCGGCCCAAGCCGAAGGGGGTCGACCAGTACGCCCTGTCGGAGGAGGTGTCCTGCGACTACGCCAACTTCCTGCACTTGGCGCAGCGCGGCCTGCCGCACGGCCCGGCCGGGGTCCTCGACCTGGAGGCCGCGCTCTCCTTGGTCCGCGGCCGGCCGTTCGGCGGCGCCGGGGCCCACACCTGGGCAGCACCGCTCGTGCAGACGATGATCGGCAAGATCGTCGACGTCGCGCACACCGTCGCCACGCTCCGCATCCAGGACGAGGTCCTGGACATCGACGCCGCCCGCAACGCCGTCGCGGTCGGCCTGGACGTCGAGCCGACCGCCGAAGTCCTCTACCGGGACTGGATGCGCGTCGAGCACCGGGCGGGCAACCCAGCCGGGGTGCGGGAGGTCGTCGCCCAGGTCCGCCAGATGACCACCGACTGGGGCTTCGACGGCATGCTCCAGGATGAGACCGAACAGCTGATCCAGCGGCTCACTGCCAGCCGCGGCGCGAGCGCCCAGCTGCGCTGAACCCCGTGAAGGCCCGGCCGGACCCCACCGGCCGGGCCTTCACGTTCCCGCACCAGAGCGAACGAAGGCCCTTCCGATGCCCCACTCCCCCGCCCTCCTGGCCGTCGCCGCCCTACTGGGTCTTGCGGTCGGCGCCCTCGTGGTGAGGCCGCTCGTCTTCGCCTTCTGCGTCGAGGACGCCTGGCGCCGTTCCTGCCCGCACTGCGGGAGCCCGGTGCTCGGCGCCGGCTGGGGCGCCTTCGCCGACCTGGTGATGCGCCGCTGCCGCACCTGCTCCCCCGCCACCGCAGCGCCGGAGGTAGCGGTCGCGGTGGCACCGGGCCCGGGCGGGAGCAGCGAGCCTGTGCGGATCGGCCCCGCCGCGCTGCTCCCGGAGGTGCTCACCGCCGCCGCAGTCTGGGGCATCGTCGCGGCCGGAGCGGGCGGCTGGCTGCTCGCCGCGCAGCTGTGGGTGGCCGTACTCGGCAGCGCGATGCTGCTGATCGACCTGCAGGTGCAGCGGCTGCCGAACCTCCTCACCGGCGCGACCGGCGCGGGCGTCGCGCTGCTCCTCGCCGGGCAGGCGCTGACTGGCTCCGGGTGGCAGGTACTGCTGCGTCCCGCCGTCGCCGTCGTGCTGGTCGGCGGGTTGCTGTTCCTGGCCGCGTTGTTCGGCCTGCTGGGGCTGGGCGATGTGAAGCTCGCGCCCGGCCTGGTGGCCCTGCTGGCGGCGCAGGGCTGGGCGACGCTGTACTGGGGCGTTTTGGCACAGTTCGTGTTCGGCTTCCTGCAGGCCCTGGTGCAGGCGGCCCGTGCCGGTGGCCGCCGGGCGGAGGTCGCCTTCGGGCCGGGGCTCATCGTCGGCACGCTCGTGGTCTCGGCGCTGGCGGGCTGACACTCCGCCCAGTCAGACCGACCGGACCTGGGCGGACGGCGTTCGACGGCGGGACTGCCGTTGCCGGTCAGCAAGGAGGCCCGGCACCTCGGGTGCCGGGCCTTCGCCGTGTCGCTGTCGGATCAGCGCCCGGCGCCTTCCAGTTCCAGCTGCGGCTGGTCCGCGAGCGGAAACATCTTCTTCAGGTCGCCGTAGTACCGCTCGACGCTGCGCTTGCTGACAGGGCGGTCCGCTCCCCGGGCCCGTACGCGCTCCTTCTCCGGCAGGTTGTAGAGGTAGTCGGCCAGCTCTTCCTCCGACGGGTATCGCTCGTACTGCTCCACCCAGGCACTGAAGGCTGTGACCCAGACCTCCGGGATCACGACCTTCGGCGTGTCGTCGCCCTGCGCGGGCGAGGTGCCCCCGCCCGGCACGACGCCGTTCAGCAGGTCGGCCGAGCCGCGGGCGGTCCGCTGGGGCGCAGCTACTGCTCGCACCGGCTCCGGGGTGCGCTGCCCCGCAAACGCCATGCGGGTGTCCAGCTCGTCCGAAGCCGCGTACGCAAAGGCGGATGCCGGCCGCTCACTGGCGCCCGCACGGCCACCGGCCTCACCGCCGGATCCCGCAAAAGTCCCCGCAAGGCTGCTGACCTGCGAATACGCATAGGCATCTTGCGGTTCGGCCACCGGCTCCGGCTCGCTCGCGTCCGCACCCGCAAGGGCCGCAAGGCGGGCTTCCGCATACGCAAGATGATCGTTTGCGGGTCGAGCCGGGGGCTCCGGGTCGGCAGGCGCTTCCGCAAGGGCGGGCGTCTCAGTGGCCGTCGGCATCAGCTCGGCCGCGCCGCCGGGCGGTATCTCTCCCTCCGCTCCGGTCAGCTCCCGGCGCTGCGCAGCGTTCGCGGATCGCGTTCGCGGGACGGGTGTCACCGTGAGCTCCGGCTGGTCGGTGTCGAGGGCCGGGCGGCGAGAGAAGATCAGGTCCAACGGCGTGCTGTCGACTCCGGCCGCCTTGAGTCCGATCGCGTAGGTCAGCTCGATCGGCACTCCCGTCGCGGCAAGCTCGAGAGGCAGGGTGGCAGCTGCGGGGAGGCGCCCGTCCGGGCCGACCGGGGCGTCCCTCAGCAGGACCTTGTAGGCGAGGATCGCCTGCTTGCGCAGCAGTGCGTCCTCCACCCGGGTCACCTCCCAGAGGTACATGTCCCGCCAGATCGTCCAGGTCTGCCGCGGTGCCAGGAACCAGCGCAGTGTGCGCAGCTTCTCCATGGCGCGGTTCGAGTCGAGCTTCGCAATCCGGGCGACCGCGTGTCTGCCGGCTTCGCTGATGACGATGAAGGTGACCGGGATGACCGCGTGCATCCCGACACCGATCGGGTCGGGCCAGGAAGCGGAGGCGTTGAAAGCAATCGTCGCGGCGGTGAAGAGCCACGCGGTCGGCCGCAGGGGGGCGAACGGGATACGCAGCCAGGCCAGGACTAGGTCCAGGGTGAGCAGGATGATGATGCCGACGTCCACGCCGATGGGGAAGACCTTGGAGAAGTCGCCCATCCCCTTCTGAAAGGCGACGTCGCGGACGGCGAGGTAGCTGCCGCCGAGGCCGATCAGGGCGATGAGGATGGCGCCGATCGCCACGATGACGATCAGCATCCAGTGAATTCTGGTCAGGACCGGTCGCGCCACGGCTCCCCCTTGCTCTTGTTACTCAAGAGGTCACTGTGTCACGGGCCTCGGACCCTGTGCGAGGGACATAACCGCTGGCCAGCCGGACAGCCGCTCGCGCGGGCCATTCGAGTACTTAATGCCACCGCTCTGGTACAGAACGTGGTGGATATTCGGCTGAAGCCGTTATGCGGGAACCATCGAAACCCGAGTGATCACCTGCCGGGAAAGGCGGGCGCCCTTGTCGAGTTCCTCCCGGCACGCCGAAGGCCCGACCGGCCGGTCGGGCCTTCGGCTCGGGCACGTCAGCTGTTGAGCTGCTTGGCGGCCTGCGCGATGAGGGAAGCTCGCCCCTCGATCTCGGCGATCAGCTGGTTGGCCTTGTCGCTTCGGCTGACCGGGTCCTGCTCCTGCACGCCGACCAGCTCGGTTTCAGCGGCCTGGAGGAGGTTGAGGACGGCTCCGAGGGTCTTCTCGATGCTGTTGTCCGCGGGGGCACTCTCCTCGGCAGCCGGAAATCGGCGGTCCGACGCTGCCCCGTCCGCAGTGGGGACTTCACCGGAGTGCCCGCTGGGCCCGGTACCGGTCGCGCCGCCGCTGGCCACCTCAGCCTCCGGGAGACCGGCGGTGGTGGCGCCGACGTCGTCTGCTGGACGCTGCGACTCCCCAATTGGGGAGCTGGCGGGTGAAGCCGTGGTGATGACCTCGATCTTCGGTTCGCTGTCCTGCCGGGTCTTCTCCTCCCGCACGAACTGGGCTACCCGCGGGGAGGGCATCGGGCCCTCGGGCAAGGCAGTCACCAGGTCCTTCAGGATCTGCGCGGTTACCTTGCCGTAGGTCTCTACGGCAGCGTCGTAGAGGGCGACGGCTGTCTCCATGCCCTTGTCCTTGGAGACGGCGACGATCTCGCGGACCTGCGACTCGCGCGGCTTGAGACCGAGTTTGGCAATCCGCTCCCCAAGCCTCCAGGCGTCGACCAGCCGGTGGGCTTGGGACTCGGAGATGTCCCACCGGTCCACGACGTAGGCGGCGAAGCTGGTGTGCTTCTCGCGGTGAAGCTCGGCTTCCTTGATTGTGTCCAGGGACTTGCCCGCGATCCAGAAGGCGTTCTGCAGGTTCTGGATTCCCGCTTCGCAGGCCTCCAGATCGGCTGCCTCCTTGGGTGTGAGCTCACCGGTGCCCAGCGGCTTGTATGGGGCCGGGATCTGGTCGATCGCGGTGCCCGGGAGCGGCTGGACGACTACCTGCCCGGCGGTGGCCTGGTGAGGCAGCACGGGGTCGAGCAGCCCTCGGGAGGTCTCCTGGTCCGGCTGCTTGTCGAACAGGCCCATCAGCCGTCCGCCTTCCGTGCTGCTTCGAAGATCTCGGTGGTCAGGTTCTTCATGTCCTTGGCGAGCTTCTCGATCGCTTCCGGGACGACGTCCTCTTCCTTCGCGCGGCCCGCGGCAACGTCGTAGCTCTTGGGGCTGCTGGGCAGCAGCTCGGCATACTCGTCGAACAGCAGCCCCTTCTTGCGGGCGAGGACGGCCGGCTTCTCGCGGTAGCCGACAACCGTGCTGAGGACGGGGGTGTCCTGTCCGAGGATCTCCCGGACCTCGTTGCGGACCATGGTGTGCAGGCTGGTGGCGCTCGGGTTCGACCCGTAGAGGAAGGCTGCGCCGACCTCCAGATGGGGGTTGACGCCCCGGCTGCGTACCGCGTGGAAGTTCGCGGCGATGCGCTTGATGCCCTTTATTGACGAATCGTCAGAACGGGTGGGGATCCAGAGGCGGCGCACCGCTGCCAGGGCCAGCTGCTCGAGGATGTCGTTCTCGGGTGCGCTGTCGAGGTAGACCGCTCCATAGCGGTGCCCGACGAGGGAGAGGCTGTAGGCGAGGGACTGCATGACGCCGATCCCTTCCTGCATCTGCCGCATCGTCAGGAGCGACTGGATCCGGCCGACGGCCTCGCCACCAGGGACCACGTCGAGGTTCGGGCGCACGTTCCGGATCGGGCGCAGCGGGGCCTTGTCGTGGATCGCCCGGTAGAGTCCCTCGCCTTCGAGGACGGACTCTCCGTCGGGGTGGTCGCCCCGGCCGTGCTTGACGATGCCGAGGTCGTCGTCCTCCTGGCCAGTCACACAGACCAGCAAGGTGGGGATGCCCTGGGCCGCCGAGTGACCAGCCAGGTGTGCCGTGACGGTCGACTTGCCGACGCCGCCCTTGCCGGTCGCGGCGATGTGGGAATTCGGGTGCGGTGGGATGTCCTGTACGTCGGTGAGCAGCACCGGAAACGGCCTCCTGACAGCTGGGACCGCACCCCTCTGCCCTGGCACGGCTGTCGCATCCTCCCATAACGGACAGCGATGGGGGGAAAGGCCCCGAAGAGCTCCCCAATTGGGGAGCTCTTGCCCGCTCCCCAATTGGGGAGCTGCTCCGGGTGGATACCCTCCGGGCCCGCTCGTACCGCCAGCGCGAGCCGGGCCCGGCAGCCCGGCCTGGGAAGGGAACATGCGCGTTCCCTCCGCCCCCGCTGAACGGGGACGGCAAGATCGGGGGATGGCTGATGACGATCTCTCTCTCGCCCGGCTGGGGGCGAGCGGCTCGGAGCCGGCGGCGTTCTCGCTCGGGGCTCAGCGGGAGCGCACCGTGGACGAGCACATGTTCCGCCCCTTCGCGGACCGGCCCGGGTGGTCCTTCCGGCTGCAGCTGTTCACCGCCGCGGGCCGGCGGCCGGTGGTGGTGGTGACGCAGACCCTCACCGAGGGGATGACGCTGACGACCGGTGCGGAGCAGTACGCCGAGGCGGTGTGGGAGCAGCTGTGCCCGGGCGAGGTGCTGCCGCCGCTGTGGGTGCAGCGGCAGCTGCTCGGTGATGAGCTCGACTGGGGGCAGTCGGAGTTCGAGCTGGTGGAGTTCGCCGAAACCGAGCAGTACCGGCTGCGCCAGCCGCAGTGGTGGCCGGTCACCTTCGAGCAGATGGCACGGCTGGTCGGGGGACTGGTCGACGGGGAGCGAGGCGAGGGGTACATCCCACGCGAGCCAGAGCCGGAGCCTGAGCTGCGCTTCGAGGTGCTGGAGGTCTCCCGGCTCGGTGAGCCGCACCCGTTCCGCGCACCGGAGTGCATGCCGGACGGGTCCTCGCCGCCGGTCCCGTGGTGGCGCCGACTCGCGCGGTCGCTCGCTGGCCGGGGCTGCTGCTGGTACCACCAGGGGGACTGGCGGGTGGTCAGCGAGTTCGCGGTCGCGGTCCTCGCCGAGGGCGTCGCGGCCGGTGTCGAGGCCAGGGACATGGCGGGTTTCGCAGTTCGGCGAGCTGTCGACGCCGGTATGGATCGCTGGCAGCGTCAGGCACTGGACTCGCTGTTCGGGTTGGACTCGGCGATCACGCCGGACGGTGTCGGCGGCTTCGTCAACGGCCAGCACCGAACCCGGGCCATGCTCGACGCGGGGGTGCACCAGACGGTCGTGTTGAAGAGCGTGTGGCCGGAGAAGTAGTCGCCCGGACGACCGGGTGGATCGGACCCGGCCGCCGGGGCACGGCGCCCCGCGTACGAGCGAGGCCTTGCCGCCGCGGCTGCCAGGGGCGATTCGGACCGGTCAGAGTTCGGGGCGGGGCGGGTCTTCGGGAACGATGGCGGCGATGCGTACCGTCGGCGGCCACGGCGGGGCGGGGGAGTAGGCGTGCACGACGTTGACGGCCGGGCGGCCGGACGCCGGGTCGGCCTCGATCCGGGTGGAGTACAGCTCGACCTGGTGGCCGCCTTCGGTAACCGTGCGGATCAGCCGGCCCAGGCGCGGCTGGTGCTCCAGCTCGCGGCGCAGGAGTTCCAGGACCCCGTCAGCACCGAGTTCTTTGGCGCGCTGGGCGGCTCGGTCGGTGATGGCGGCGATCACCTCGCCACCGGGCTGATCGGGGTGGCTCACTCTGCGCCCTGCCGGGCCAGCAGCTCGGCGACGACCTCATCGGCGGCAGCGGTGGCCTCGGGGTCGGCGGCCAGGTGCACCCGGCCCCGGTATGCGGCGAGGATCTCCGCGACGGTGACCAGGTCGACGACGGTGCCCAGCTCGTGGACCTCGGCGACCTGGTCGACCGGCACCCGGCGCAGCAGCTGTTCGGCGAGCTCGGCGTCGAGCCTCTCGGCGTCGCCGGGGAAGCCGTGGCCGGCCCGGAGCGCGGCGCGCAGTTCCTGGACGGTGTCCATCGGCGGCAGCCCGAAGCGGCCACCCCCGTGGTGTTCGGCGTGCTGGGCGCTCATCCCCACCACTCCCTCGCTGTCGGCGTGCCCGGCACCGGGCCGGGCCTGTCCTCTTGACGGTATCCGCTCCGAGTGAGGCGGCGGGAGCGGACCGGGGATCTGGGGTGCCGCCTGCCGGGTAGTCGTCCTACGGGCGGAAGCTCTGGGGGAGTGGCCTGGCCGCCCGCGCGATGGTGCATCAACGGCCCCGGCGAGGTCAGAGCTGCGGTGCTTGCGAGACTGGCTCGGCCTCGGCGATGCCGCCGGGACCGAGTCGACGCCGGGCGCTACTGGCCTGGCTCAGCTCGGGGGAGTCCTGGACGAAGGTCGGTTCCAGGAACGGAGTCCGCTCGGCGGCGAGCATCCTGGCCCGGCCGTCCGGCGAGGGGGTGTGGGCGGCCGGCTCGGAGAAGGGATGCCAGAGAGGCCGTCGGGTGGGTTGATTCATGATCGCCAGTGTGCCAGTTCCTGGGCACCCGCCGGTTCGGGAGACGGGCGTGAACCTCGCGCACAGCGACCGAAGTGACTGGCGGTCAGACAATCGGGCACGGTCGGCCGGTGCTGGTGTTCCGGGTCGGCGGCCCGGCCCGGATCTGCGTCTGCCGTCTCGTTCTGGCTGGCCGCCGCGGGCCGGTCGGCGTCGTCCGTAACCGGCGCGGATGTCGGTCGTTCTAGCGGTGCCGCGTCGATCCGTCGCGGTGTCGAGCACGGTCTCCGCGAGGGTGCCGTGCAGTGGACCCCTGGGGGGAACATGGCGAAGAAGAAGGCGGGGACCGACGGGGCCCGGACCGGCTGGCGCAAGGCTCTGCATCAGGCAGGGGAGTGCTGGACGGCCGTAGCGGACGTGCTGGGGCTGGCCAACAGGATCGCCGTCAAGGTGAACGCCGTTCTGCGGGAGCTCCGAAGGATCGCTGACGACGTGAGCAAGATCAAGGAGCACTTCACCGACGGCTTCGGCTTCGGTACGGCCTGACTGCCGCTGCTCACGCGAACGGCCAGGTGCCCCACTCTCACGTGGGGCACCCGGCCGTTTCGTCGTGCGGCTGCCTGGCCGGTCGGGCTCAGTGCCTGATGGTGGTGTGCACCGCGTACGCGCCGTCGGGTCGGCAGAGCGTCCACTCCGTACCGCCGGGAGCGGCGACCAGGAACGGGTCGCGCAGGTCGCCGCACACCCAGAGGGAGCCGACCCCGTCGGTCATCGAATCCCACAGGTCGGTGGGGATGTTGACCCGGCCCGAGCGGACGGGAGCGCCGCCGGGCGCCAGCAGGCGAACCCTGCAGGCGGTCGTACCGGGGCGCGCGGTGTGCCGCAGCGATCGGGCTTCGTCTGCGGTCAGGGCCTGCAGGTAGCACGGCCAGACCTGCCAGGGGTGCTGGCTTAGGAGGGTGCGCTCGGCCTGGACTCGGGAGCGCCGGTACCAGATCCAGCCGAGGAAGACCGCCAGCGTGCCGAGGCAGATCAGCGCGGCCGAGGCGACCTGGCTGGCCCACTGCCCGAGCAGCACGAGGATTCCGGACACCGCGGCCAGGCCGCCGGCGGCGTACAGCTGCCTGCGGTCGAACGCTTCCTCCGCGCGGACCCGGGACGCCTTCGCGGTGGCCGGAAGGTCCAGGGCCACGCCGGGCAGTACCTGGTAGCCGAACAACTGAGCCTCCACCGCTGCTCCTCTCCGTGGTGCGGTTGGTTGACGTGGTGCTCGGTCACCGCCCCGCGGTCTCGGGGCGGTGGTGGCCGGTCAGGACCGGGCGATGGTCTTCAGCTGATCGAGGGACAGCTCCTGTTGGCGTGCGGCGGCTTCGCTCGCGGTGAACTCGAGGAGGCCCGGGCCGGGGTTTCCGCCGCCCGGGCGCAGCGCCGCGGTGTCCTTGCCGTCGGAGTCCGCCAGCTGCTGGATGTAGGCGGCGAGCGCCCGGGGGCCTCCGCCGCTGTAGCCGACGTTGTACTCGTTAGCACGGTGCTGGGGGAGGAGGGACAGGACGTCGCGGCTGGTCCTGGCCCAGAAGGTGCCGCGGTCGATGACCAGTGCGGTGACGCTCTCGCCGTCGCGCAGGCTGACGGGGGAGAGGGTTTGGTAGGTCCACCGGTCGGTGCTGCCGCTGACGGTGCGGTAGTGCTCGGCGACCACGGGCGTGCCGAACTCCGGGTCGGTGAGGGTGCGCCGGCAGGTGCAGCCGGTCCCGCCGACGGCGGAGGAGCTGTCCGGGTTCTCCGCCACACAGGCGTCGAACAGCCTCGGCATCTCCTGGTTGGTGACCAGGAGGGCGTGCAGGGCGTTGGGGGTGGAGCGGCGCAGGCGGTGCACCCACTCCTGCGCGTACGGGCTGGTGTGTTCGATCCTGGTCTCGGGGTGCAGGCCGGTGGTGACGATGTCCGAGCCGGGCTCCGTGTAAGGACGAAGTTGGCCCAGGAACGTCCGTCCTCCGGGTCGTAGGTGGCTTTGAGGTCGTGCTGGGTGAGGCTCAACTGCGCTCGCTCCCTTGGAGGTTCCCCCGCCGCACAGGCGATGTCACGCTCAGTGTTGCAGGTGCTACCGGGGCGCGTGAGGCCTTCACCGGCTGCGGCCGGATCGCGTCCTGTCGGCCGATTCCCTGCGCGCCGACCAGCGCTTTCATCGCGCTGGCCCGCGGCCGGCCGCCCAACGCAGGAGCCGGGCGTGGGCGAGGCGACGGTCCAGCAGGGTCTCGCCGTCGGCGCGGCGGGCGAGGAGCTGGTCCAGGTAGTCGCTGGCTCCCCGGCTGGCGCGCGGCGGCGGGTTGTCGTCGGAGTGCCGCCGGGCCCGTTGCGGACGCCCGGTGAGCTGGGTGAAGTGTTGCTCGGCGAGGGCCTCCGCCCGGTCGCGCAGGACTTCGACGGTGAGCCGGTCGGAGAAGGCGGCCATCTCCCGGTCCTGCCCGGGGTTGCGGGCCGCATTCATCGCCTCGCCCAGCTCGGCGTTGACCCGGGCGACGACGGCCCGCACGTCCTCCCAGGTCTCCAGGTCCGCCATAGCGAGGTGGTAGTCGACGACATCGGCCATGACCTCGCGGGCGGTCCGGCGGCCGGCGCACGCGGCGCAGCGGTCGGCCGGTGCTGGTGAGCCGCAGTCCTTGCAGGGCATGGCCGGAGCCTGCGGGCTTCCCGGCGCCGGGCAGGCCTCAAAGCTGTTCAGCCGTTCGGTGAACGTGGTGGCCGTTGCCGCCGCCGGCCCGGCCGGGGCGTCGTTGCTGGTCATGAGCACTCCTGGAAGTCTCGGCGGTAGGCGCGCACGGAGGGCGTGGCGGGGTTCGGGCGAGGCCGGCGCAGCGAGCGGACGAACCGCAGCTGCTGCTCGAGCAGTTCACGGGCGGCGGCCAGCCGGGCGCGCTCCCCGGCTTCGAACGCGGCCTTCTCGGCGTCCGAGCGGGTCTCGTACCGGTGGGCGCGGCGCAGCTCGGCCGCGCTCGCCAGCTCGGCTTCCTCGCAGGCGGCGGCGGAGCGGGCCCAGTGCTGCAGCGCGCGGTGGTGGGCTCGGTCGCGGTAGGTCTCGGCGTTGACCCGGTCGGAGGCCGCGATCATGTCGCGGTCCGCCTCGGGGTTGCGGGCGGCGACCAGCTCCCCGGTGATCTCCGCGTTGACCCGGTCGACCACGGCCCGCACGTCGTCCCAGCAGGTCAGGGTGGTCATCGCGAGATTGAAGTTGACCGTCTCCACCATGGCCACGCGAGTGCCCCGGCGGCTGCTGCAGCGCAGGCACAGCCCCGCCGACTGCGGGGCCTGGCAGTCCTCGCACGCCACGGCCAGGCGGGCCGCCTCGGCAGCTGCCTCCCGGGCCTCTCGCTCGTCGCGCTCGGCTTCGTAGCGCAGGCGGCGTTGCTCGGCCTCGCGCTCGGCGGAGGCCAGGGCCTCGGACCGGCGCATCGCCAGGTCGTGCAGGCGCCGCTCGCGCTCGGCCTGAAGCTCGCAGTCGGTGGCGTCGGGCATCTCGGCCAGGACCTGGCCGGCCACGGCGGCCCGGGTCGTACGCCGGTCCTCCACCCGCAGCTCGCAGGTCACACAGTCCGCCCCGGAGTCAAGGCGGATGCCGTCGTCGCACGCCTGGTTCGAGCAGGACTGGCCCTGGGGCAGGCCGCGGCGCAGCATCCAGCCGATCGGGTCGTCGACCAGGGCGCTGCCGCCCTGGCGCTTGAGCCGCCAGGTCAGGCGCTCTGCCAGCGCGGTGGGTGCGTGGGCGGCACCGGTCCAACGGGAGATGTTCCCCAGGGCGGCGCGGACGTGGCCGGCGAGGAACTCCCGGGTGGAGGTGCTGGTCACCCGCCGCAGCAGATCCTCAGCTGGCTGGAGAGCAACCCGCAGGTCAACATCCAGACCGATGTCCCAGCGCAGCAGCCGGACCCCGGACTGCTGGCCGGACCGGTTGCCTGCCTTCGTTCCCGTGCCGACTCGAGATGCTTGCTTGTCCCCGCGAAGCGGGCGGCCGAAGGCATCCACCGGGCCGCGTCCGGCGGGCACGTCCTCGCGCGCATGTGCGTCGCGCGTCACCAACGTGTCCGCTACGCGGGAGAAGCAACCATCTACGGCGCTCGGCTTGTTGAAGTGAGCTTGTTGTAGGTGGCCTGTTTGTGGAGCCGCGACGAGGGGGGCCTGCGGAAGCGAGAGCAGGGGGGTCACGGGAGCCGGAACGAGGGGGGTCAGCAGCTCCTCGGAGCCCTCCCCGAACAGCGCCAGCTGGCCCTCGCAGACCACGTCGGCCGGGTCGGCGACGTCGCCCTCGAGCCCGGGCACGCCTTCGGGCCGGGCCGACTGCCTGGGCTGCGCGAACAGGGCGAGCTGCGCCGCCGCACCGGCCACTGGGGCCGGGTGCACGTCGTACTTCGGGGCCCGGCCCACCGGGGCGTCCCGGGACACCCAGCCGTCAGCCACCAGGTCCCGGGCGATCGTCCGGCACGCCTCCGCGCTCATCCCGCAGGCCTGCGCCAGCGCGGACGCCGAGGCGCTCAGCCCCAGGTCAGAGCGCAGCGAGATCGCGCAGTAGACCTTGAACCGGTGGCCGGACAGGGCGTTGCGGGCGAGCGAGGAGATGGTCACCGCGAGCTCGTCCTCGCCGACCGGCCGGGCCCGCCGGCCGAGCGTGCCGTTGGGGGAGGGCTGGTCGGCCAGCACCAGGATGCCCTCGACCTCCCGCAGCGTTGCCGCCACGGTCTTCTCGTGCAGCCCCAGGGCGCTGGCGAGGGTAGCGTTCGATGCCCAGCACGAGCCGCTGCGCCGGGCGTAGTCGGCGACGGTGGTGACGGTGCGGATCGTGTCTCCGGTGTACCTGGTCAGCCAGGCGGCCGGGAACCGGCACCAGAACGCCCGCTCGGCGCCCATCGGCGCGCCGTCCGGCGCGGGGAAGGTGGAGGCGGACGGCTTCGGGCGCTGGCGCGGCAACACCCCAGACCTGCTGGTCCGGGCCCCCGGGATCGCGGTCACCGGCCACTCCCGGAGCCAACTGGGCGGCGCACAAGCCGGATTGACGGTCCGTCGCAGAGACGGCGTTCGTCTGAAATTGGGCGGTTTCGACGGCGCGCGGGTACGGCGAAGTGGAAAACGGCAGCACGATGCTGCATCATGACCTCGTCTTCGCGAAGTTGGCGAGGGCACGCAGAAGGCCCCCGCTGGGGTCGGCTGTGGTTCTTGGGGAACCGATGAAATCGAGTCGACAGGCCCGGCAAGGCGGTCACTCGCGAGGAAGATCTGGGTGCTTCACCGGGCGGCAATCCCGGTCGACACCCGGGCGGCCCTTACCGCACAACCCTCCCGGCAAGGAGAGTCAGCGGGACGAGGCGCCGCCCCCGACGGCCTAGGTCATCTCCACCCCCACACCGGGCCGGCTGCATTCGGCAGCCGCGGCGAGACCCGCGTTCCTGACGACTCGGAGCGCGAGCGGTTCCACGCGGGCCCAGCCCGATCGGGCGTAGCGCGCGGAGATGAACCCCACCAGCTGCAGGGCAGCGTTCAGCAGGGAAGTCTTGAGGTGGAAGGCCGGGAGCGGCGATGTGCCGCACGACATCGGCCGGGTGCTGTTGCACCTGGAGCCCGTGATCCGGGTACGCTGATTCACAGCGCTACACCATCCTCGATTAGGTGTTCCGCTACGAGTCACTCGGAGCCGTCTGATCCACGGCCCCAGACTCGGGCCCCCGGCCGCCGATCCAGTGGGACTTCCAATCCCGCTCGGCGACCCCAGGGGCCTATTCTTTTTGTCCGACTTGTCTCGCCTGTCGGGGATTCCAACTCCCAATGGCGATTACAGTCAGCACCTGATCCTAAACCCAATGCTGGGCCTAGCCGCCACGCCTTTGCCTCAAGGCGTCTGGTGTGTCGGTCCAGCGCTTCCGGCTCGCTCCTCCCGGTAGTAATGGAAGAGAGCGGCGGTCCCTCCGCCTCCCCCTGCGATCAACACGCGCTGGTTCTGTTTCGCGCACAGATCGCCGGCGATGGTGATCCGCGGGTGCTGATCCGCGGGCGGGCAGTATCCGTCCGCGGTCGACACCAGGCCGGGCAACGAGGCCGGCACCGACCCCAGGTTGGCGAACACGGAGTCGACGCCGATGGCCTTCTGCCCAGCGGTGCCGGCGGGCCTGAACTCGATCTCGAACGGTCCGGCTCCCCGAACGGCTACGTGCGCCACGCGCACCAGCTCCACGCGAGGGTCATCGCGCACCTCGTGGGCCTTGTAGTCGTCCGCTGCGGGATGAAGGACCGTCAGTTTCTGGCCGAAGTCGGGGTGCGTGCGCAGCCAGGTTCCGAGAGGCCGGTCTGCTCCGACCACCACCATGTGCTGACCGGGCGCCGGGACGGGAGCTGACCACAACGCCGACAGCTCCGTCTCCGCGCTGATCCAAGCGACGTCGCTGGCCTTCGCGGCCCGCACGCCGGTAGCGACGATGAGGTGGCGGCCCGTCAGCACACCGCCGTCCGCGAGCGTGACTGCGACCTGGTCCTCGCTGGCGTTCACCGCGATGACCTCCGCCTCCTGGAACCGACAGGCGTCGCCGAGACGGGCCAGGTCGCCGATGAGAGACCTGGCGTAGCTGGGGCCGTCCGTCCAACCGCCGGGGAGGTTCTCCAGGTGGCCGATCTGCCAGAGCTTTCCGCCGGGTCGAGGCTCCGCGTCGATGAGCACGGAGGTCATCCCGATGCTGGCGGCCATGATGGCCGCGGCGCATCCGGCCGGGCCGGCACCGACGATGAGCAGCTCGGCGTCCTGCGGCGTCGCCTTCACTGGTGGTCCCCCGTGGAGTTGAGCCAGGTCATGACCCGGGAACTGGTGACGATCAAGCGCCGTCCGAGGTTGCGGCCGGCGAGTTCGAGTCCGATGTCGTGGTAGCGCGTACCGCCGGAGGAGGCGCACGCGTCGGCGACCACCCATGGGGTGATGCCGTGGTGGTAGGCCCCGACGGCGGTGTCGTACACGCAGGAGTCGGTGTCGATTCCGCAGACGACGAGGTCCGTCCATCCGGAGGTCCGGAACAGGTCGAGGACGCCGTCCGCCAGGAACAGGTTCGAGGTGGTCTTGGTGACCGCCGCTGTCGCTCGATCGGCGAGGCGCTGCAGGCCGGGTGCGAGAGCCTGCTCGGCGTCCGTGCGCAGCTTGGTCCAGCTGCTGATCTTCTCGTACGGCGAGTTCGGAGGGTTGTGGAAGGACGCCACGATCGACGCCCCGCCGGCGTCCTGCCACGCCTCCAGAAGGCCGGTGGCCACCGGGACCGCGGGCGCACTGGCCTCGTTGACGAAGCCAACCTGGACGTCGACTACGACCAGGACGGTCGAGGTCAGCGCCGCGGGGGAAGTCTGGCTACTCACGGGGCGATCTCCTTCAGGGCTTCCAGCGCGGTGGACAGCTGCTTGGGAAGGTCGCTGGTCCCCACGATCGCCTCCCGCATAGCGCGGTGCTGCGCCGTCTCCGTCGGTCCGGCCGAGGTCAGCTTGGTGAGGACGCCGCGCAGCCAGCGCCAGCCGACGGAGGGCAGCGTCTCGGGGTCCTGACCGTTCTTCACCGGGTGGAGCATGCGCAGGGAGAGCGCCCACAAGGCCTGGAGGTCGAGCTCCAAGGCGACGATGGCGCCGATCGGCAGGGCGCGCTCTGCGGGGTCCGGGTGGTAGGCGACGCCCGACCACCCGGCCACCCCGTGTGAGACACCGCCGGCGAAACGGATTGCGTCGCGGTGGCTCCACCCCTGTTCGAAGCGGTCTGCTTCGATGCCCAGCGAGACCGGCCTGAGCTCGTCCGACCGGTCGACCAGCACGGACGGCGTGGCCATCAACTGCAGCCCGGTGTCGAGGTCGCCACTGCTCCAGGGGTGGGTGCGCACCTCGTAGACCGACAGCACGTACTCCGGCTGGTCGATCGTCACCTCGCGCCCTACCAGGGTCGTTGCCAGCTCCATGACGGCCTGCTGCGTCCAGCGACGGTTTCCCGGGTACGAGGGGTAGCGCCACAGTGCCAGCTCCGTCACGGAGTTCGGCCGGAGGTTCTGCTCCAGGTGCAGGACGCCGATCCCGAAGCCGTAGACGTGCAGTCGCGCACGCCGGTCGTCCGTGTTCCCGCGAAGAGCGTGGGTGCGCTGGTCCAGCTCGGCCGGGCCGTGCGGGTGCTCGGTGCCTGCGCGGAACAGGATCTCTGCCGACGTTCCGAGCTGGACCGGGATGAACTGGTGCGACACCAGGGAGAGTTGGGGGCCGGCGCTGGGGCCCGCTTCCGACGGCAAATTCACTTCGCCGTTCTGCTGGAGTCGACGCTGGAATTCCGCGCGATCAGCAGGGGAGAGCAGGGCGACGGCGCTGTCGAGCAGCTGGGCAGTATTTGAGTTGCACATGACGCTTGCCCCCTTCTGGCGCCAGGTGACGACAGTGTTCCGCGAGATGTCGAGATGCTCGGCGAACGCGCGGTCCGACATCCTCAGCACCTGCTGGAGAGCTGATGCCTCCCGACCCGTCCACCGTTCGACGCGGGTGACCACGATTCCACTCCCTCCCCGATCTTTGTCGCTGAGTCTGCCGAAACTGATCCAGAAGTGGGCCAGAACTGGGCCACCACTGGTCCGGAGGGATCTCCCCCTCCGGTTGTGATCTCCCCATGCTTGATCCCCGGCGGCCGTTGTGGCCGGAAATAGCAGAGGGGAGGGCAAGTGCGTAGAGCTCGGTGCGTGGACTCCGGCAGCGGCCGGAGTCCGGCGTCAGCGGAGTCCGTTGAGCTCCAGGCCGTCGTAGACGAGCTCGGTCCGGCTCGGGTCGGCCGCGATCTGCAGCAGCTCGACGGGTCTGTCGTCCCCGTCGAACAGCAGGCGCTCGATCTGGACGACCAGGCTTCCGGGCGGAAGGTCGAGAAGTCCGCTTTCGGCCTTCGTCGCTTCGCGGAGGAACACGCGCTCGGAGGCGGAACCGACCAGGCCGGCTGCGGCCAGGCGGGCCAACGTGCCTCCGACGACCTTGTCGTCACCGTCGAGTCCGGCCGCGCGCGCCACGTCCACGGGGTACCAGGCCTGCTGGAGCTGCACCACCTCGTCCCCTGCCGCGGTTTCCAGAACCGCATGACGAGTACGCCCCACGACGGTGTAGCCGCGCGCCTCCGTGAGGCGCAGCTTCGCGGCCACGCTGGCCGGCGCCTCACCCTCGGACGTGGCCACCAGAAGCATCCGGCCCTCGAGGCCCTGCGCCGCGAGGGCACTTTCCCAAGGTCCGAAGCTGCCTCCCGGCTCCACGGTGCTGCCGTACCGATTGAGCCGGATCTTGATGGGACGACGGTCCCGCACGAGGTACCCGCTGCCGCGCACACCTTTCACCAGGCCCTTGCGCTTCAGCTCGCGGTAGGCGGCGCTGATCGTGGTGGTGGAGCCACGTCCAGCATCGAGCAACTGCTTCATGCTCGGAGCGGCGCTGCCCGGTTCCAACTGGGCGATCTCCGCTTCCAGCTCCTCGGCGAGTTGCTCCCACCTGGCGGCCACTCGGATACCCCCTTCGTCCACGAGCGCGTGATGTCTGTGCACAGTAGTGAACCACATCAGCAACTACTGCGCATCAGCGAAAGTTTTTACGGGCAGATGCGCATTAGCCTTGACGGGCCGATCGGCACCATGCCATGGTTGTCACGTCGCCAAGCAAGCCGGGAGTCGCAACCCGGGCAGGCTGGCGCAACGTCAGATCGCTGTGCTGGAACCGGGAGTCGCAACCCGGGGAACGCACTGCGGGCCCGGGATGTCGCACTCCCGGGCCCGCAGCCGGCGCGGGTCGCAATCCGCACCGCGGCGATCGCCATCATCCTCAACTTCACTGAGGGAGTCACTCGCCGTGAGCAACATGATGTCGCAGGTCGGCACCGCCGACCACACCGCCCCCGAGTTCGAGCCGACGGCCGCCGAACGGGCCTGGCTGGACGACCGGATCGCCGGCTGGGGCCAGAGCCAGGCCGAAATCCAGGACATCCAGGACCAGGCCGCCCAGCTCCAGGAGCAGCTGGTGGGGGGTGCGGTCTGATGGGCCTGCTCGACAGCGCGAAGTCCTACCTGGGACTCGGCTCCAGCCGGCCCTCCACCACCAGCTCGGGGACGACCACCCACACCGGCGGATCGTCGTCCGGCGGCTGGCACCGCTACGACCCGGCGGCGGCAACGGGCCAGCCGCGCGAGGTCCACCCCGCGTCCGCCGCGACCGACAAGGACGGCCAGCGCGAGTACAGCCCGGACCCGTACGGCCAGCCTGGCGCCGAGCAGCACACGGTGCGCAACTTCGGCCGCCCGTACACGGCCGAGGCCGGGGGTGCCCGATGACGCTCACCCCCGAGCCCCTGGCCAACCAAGCCGACGAAGCACTGCGCAGGGTCCGCAAGGACCCCGCCAAGGAGAACGGCGGCGGCTCCGACACCGGCTCCGGCCAGTAACTCCCCGCCAGTCCCACCTGGCAGTTCGGCTTCGCCTTCCCGCCGCCTGTCCCTCGGAACCGCCCTGGCATGTCCATGCCTCCCAGGGCGGCGCCGGGGGTGGTGCGGCGGGCCCCACGGGGCCCCGCACCTACCTCGCACCACCCCCGCACCCGGAGGGTCGGCCTGAAAACCACCCGAAGGAAGTGCCCGTTGCTTTCCCCCAACTCCATAGAGCGCCAACACAGTTAGGCCCCGACGGCCGCGAGCGTGACGCCGCCCCGGGGTGCACCACCACTCACCTTGTGACGCACGGACATTCGGCTCGGGGCCCCGCCTCCCCGTCATCCAGGCGAGCCCCACCCGGCTTCCGGCCGGGCGGGAAGCGGCCATCCCGACTCCCTGGCACGGAGGCGCGGCCGTCACGCACCCAAGCACCACCGAAGCATCGGCTGCCGCCCGGGCCCCGGTCCGGGCGGCAGCCAACTTCTCTCCAGGAAACCGGAGTTGCCCCGATCTGCCGCGAGCGGCGGGTGGGGGGAGTTCCGGAACCAACCACCGGTCTCCACCAAGCGTGACCCACCCCGCGGTCTCGGACCGCCCTGGGCCGCGCACCACGACGACTGATCTCCCGCACCGCCCCGGGCCGCTTCGGCCGCCGGGGGCAGCGGGCGCCGTCCCGCCCGGCCCGAGGCGGGAGCACATCCCGAACCCGAAGACGAAGGAGAAGTTGCCATGGACTGGCGCCACCGCGCGGTGTGCCGCGAGGAGGACCCGGAGCTGTTCTTCCCGATCGGGAACAGCGGCCCGGCCCTGCTGCAGATCGAGGAGGCCAAGGCGGCCTGCCGCCGCTGCCCGGTCATGGAGCAGTGCCTGCAGTGGGCGCTGGAGACCGGCCAGGACCACGGGGTCTGGGGCGGCATGAGCGAGGACGAGCGGCGTGCGATGAAGCGCCGCGCCGCCCGGAACCGGGCCCGGACGGCCGGCTGATGGCCGCCGCGACGAACACCGTCAGCGCCCGGATCGACCGGTTGACGGAGCGGGGGGCGAAGGCCGCCGCGCACTTCGGGCTGACCCAGCCCGACTGGGCCAAGGTCGGCCGGGAGATGCGGCGCCCGGGCCTGCGGGCCCTGACGCTGGTCGGCGCGGTCCGGCTTGTGGCCGCGGCGGCCGAGCTCGACCGCACCACCAGGAGCCAACTCGAGCGCCGGATGCTCGCCGTCGACCGGGCGGAGACCCGCCTGGTCCTGTACCTGCGCCTGTACACGCTGCCCGTCCCGGGCCGCCGCTCCGGCGGGCTGGCACCGCGGTCCGAGGTGCGCCGCTTCAAGGCCCGGCTCGACAGCCACCTGTGCGACCTGGACACCGACCGGCGGGACGAGGGCGTGGCCGCACTCGCCCGGCTGGGCCTGGGCCTGGTCAACCACCTCGTCCACGCCACCAACCTGCCCGTCTGATCTCGGCCCGGGTGCCCCGGCCCCCGGGCGCTGACCGCCCTGACCGCTTGGAGGGTGCACCGTGCTCGAGAACTCCCAGCTGTTCTGGCTCCTGCTGTCCTGCGGAGTCCCGCCGGCCCTGTGGGGCGCGGCGATAGTGCTCGACCGCCTCTACTTCACCCCCTACCTGGACCGGCTCGACCCGGAGGAGGACTGCCATGAGTGACAAGCCGATCAACCCCACCCGAGTCGAGAAGGCCGACGAGTGGGGCTCGGGGGACCAGCCGCCGCCGGGCGGCGGGGGAACGCCCCCGCCCCCGCCGCCAAGCGCCCCGCCGCCCCCGCCGCCGTCGGGGTCCGACGACCCGAACGGGTCGGAGCACCGGTGGTACGGCTCCGGCGGCGGGGGCGGCCTGGCCGCCGCCACGATCCCGAGGCAGGCCGCGCCCGCCGCCGTCCCGCCGGTTGTCCCCTCGATCAACGTCGTCCACCAGCACTTCTACGGCGCCCCGGCCGTTCCGGTCCAGGCGCCGCGGTTCTCGCTGCGGCGGGTGGTCACATCAGGCACCGAGGCTCTCCGTGCGACGGGCGGCCTGGTTCTGGTCGCCGTCGTCTACAAGGCCGACGCCGGCTACTACGAGGGTGTCTGGCTGGCGGCCGGGCTGGCCGCCGTCGGCGAACTGGTCGCGCGGCTGAAGAACCAGTACGTCGGCTGGTTGGTGCGGGTCCTGACCTACGCCGTCGTCGAGGCAAGCGTCCTGACGCCCGTCGGCCGGCACGCCGTCAGCTACCTGTTCACGGGGGTCTGACCATGGACCTGGCCGTCAGCCCCGCGCAGCTGTCCATCGGCGGACTCGCCGTTTCCGCGGGCGCCCTGCTGTTCGTCTCGATCCGCACCGTCCTGCGCTGGCGCCGCGAGGGTTTCCACTGGCGGAGCGACTGGGCAAGCCTGATCGTCTTCGCCTCCGGCCTGCTGATGGGCCTGGTGTCCGCCCTGTGCGCTGGCGGCCTGCTGGCCCTCGCCGCGCACAACGTCGCCAAGGCCACCAACAAGGTCGGCAACACCGTCACCGGCCACGGCGCCGAACACCTTCTCGCCCCGGCGCAGCCCGCCGGGCTCCAGGCCGGCGGCGGCTTCGCCGTCTTCCTCCTGCTGCTTCTGCTGGTCGTGCTGTGGCGCTGCAGCGACTCCGCGCTGCGTCGCCGGATCGTGCTCGGCGGCGTGATCGGCAGCTCCCTCGGCCTGGCCGGCGGTGTCGTCGGTGCGGCCTCGGTGACGGTGATCCCGTGGCTCAACGCCATCGGCGCGCCGTACCTCCAGAGCTGACCGTCCTTCCACCAGCTCCGCCCGGCGTCGCCCAACGGCGCTCCGGGCGGCAAAAGCCCTGCTCACTCACCCCCTGATGGGAGATCAACATGTGGAACATCCCGGCGACCGGCCTCACGATGGGTGGCCTGCTCACCGGACTGGCCATCCCGGTCATCTACCTCAGCCGTTTCGGCGCGACCCACGTCAAGAACCGCAAGGCGGCTCTGAGGAACTCCACGGAGCTCGTCCCCGTGGTGCTCGGCATGGCCTACGGCACGTTCACCACCGCCACGACCGCGGGCCTGATCGGTGCCTTCACCGGCATCGTGACCTGGCTCGGCAACGGGGCGGGGAGCCTGGCGATGTGGGGGCTGGTCGGCGGGCACACGACGCTCAACGTCCGCTCCAACCCGCTGGAGCTCGACGGCGCGGGCGGTCTCGTCCTGCTCCTGGTGAGCATCGCGATCATCGCCGCGTGGAAGCCGGTCCCTGAGCAGGCCAAGAAGCGCATGAAGTGGGGCGTGGTCTCCGGCATCCTGCTCGGCCTGTCCGCGACGCTCGGCGGCGCGGTGGCCGCGACCATCATCCCCGCCGCGAACAGCGCAGGTGCCGCGATCGTCGGCGCCATCAACTAGCAGCATCCGGCCCGGATGCCACCGGTCGCCCACGCCCCGCACCCGTTCCGACGGGACACGGGGCGTGGACGGCCGCGACCACCCGGACCAGGCCAACCCACCGCACCCCCCTTTGGAGGAGGACCGTGAGCAGCACGCCCGCGCGGATCGTGTACGACGCCGAGTTCATCGACGACGACACCGACGACCCGCAGCAGCAGAGCACCGACAACGAACAGCAGCAGCCGAGCCGGGCCACCGGGGTGCTGGCCTACCTCAACGACGGGCTGCGCCGCCAGGCGGCCACCACCCGCGCGGGCCTGCGCGTCATCCGGGAGGAGCGCGGCACCTGGCTGAAGGCCGGCAACCTGACCGACGACCACCTCCACTCCCTCTACCTCAACAGCCGCCACAAGAAGTGGAAGGACGAGCAGACGGCCGAGGTCAACCGGCTCACGGCGAAGGCCAAGGAGCTGGAGGAACAGGCCGGGAAGGTCGTCGCCGCGGTCAAGGGCGACGGCACCAACCCCAAGGAGTACCTGGAAGCCCAGAACACCGCCGGTGCGCTCCTGACCGAGGCCGCGGCGTGGCGGGCCGCCGCCCAGGAGATGGAGGAGCGTCCTTACACCGGCCACCGGCAGCCGACGGCCGCCGACCTCGCCAACCACCGGCGCCGGGTGAGTAACCGGCGCCGGTGGGCGACGGCGGCGCTCGGCCTGGTCGTCGGCTTCGCCGAGCTCGAGATCGGCGGCCTGGTGATGCCGTCGCTGACCGCCGTGGGTGTCCTGGTCGCCGCGTGGGCCAAGGGCCGACTCGACTGGCGCTCCTCCGACCCCGAGGTCAAGCCCCTCAACTACGAGCCCGATGCGCCCGCCGCCGACCAGCCCTCCGCGCAGCACGCAGCGGGTGCGGCGCGCGGCCCGCAGGCCCAGGCCGGTGCGGCATCGCCCGGACCGGGCCCGCAAGACACGGCGGCGACCGGCCCCCGGCCCGGTGCCCAGGGGCAGGCCGGGTCCGTGCCCCCGAACTTCACCAAGCCGCCCGCTCCGGAGCAGCCGGACGAATTGCCCGAGGAGGTCGTCCTGCTGAATGCGGCGCTCACCGCGGCTGGCCTGCTGCCCCCGCCGAAGCGGGGTCGGGAGCCGCTGAGCGTGCAGGTCGTCACCAGGCCCGACTACGGGATCGGCAACGGCTTCACGATGACCGTGGACCTGCCGCCCGGCGGCGGCAAGCTGGTCAAGCACGTCCTGAAGAAGCAGGACGTCGTCGCAGCCGAGCTGTCGATCCCCATCACCCAGCTCGCCATCCGCGAGGTCCCGGCCGCCGAGGGCGGCCACGGGCGCCGCATGGACGTCTGGGTGGCCGAGGAGGACCCGTACCTGGCCGTCGGCCACGCCCAGAGCGTGCTCGCCGACGCCGACTTCTGGGACTTCTGGGGCGGCGTGCCGTTCGGCCAGACGATCCTGGCCGAACGCCGCGACCTGCCGACCCAGTTCGCTGGCGGATTCACGAGCATGTTCTTCAGCGGCATGATGAGGTTCGGCAAGACGTTCGCCATGAGGATCGCCGTCGCCGCCGCGCTGCTCGACCCGGGCGTGCGGCTCTACCTGGCCAACGCCAAGCGCGGTGCGGACTGGCGCAGCGCCCGCAAGGTCGCGCACCGCTTCACCGAAGGCCTGGGCGAGCAGGAGCTGCTGCAGTTCGAGGACATGCTCGACGAGCTGACCGAGGACATGGAGCAGCGCTACGCCCATCTGGGGCAGCTGGACATCTCCCTGGTACCCGAGGGCCGCCTCACCCCGGAGCTGGCGCGCGAGCACGGCTACCCGATCCTGCTGGGCGTGATCGACGAGCTGCAGATGTACCTGCTCGCGATGACGCCCAAGCGCCGGGAGCGGGTCCTCGCCAAGCTGAAGAACCTGCTGCGCGGCGGCCCGGCGGCCGGCGTCTTCCTCATCTGCGGCACCCAGCGGCCCGACGGCGAGGAAGTGCCGACGGGATTCCGCGACATGTTCGGGGTGCGGGTCTCGGTGCGCTGCCCGGACAAGCGGAGCAGCCGGATGTGCCTGGGCGACCTGGCAAGCGACGCCGGTGCGGACGCCTCCGTGCTGACGGAGGATCACGTCGCCATCGCTGTCATCGCCGTCGGCCACCAGTGGCAGATCGTCTCCATCGACTACCTGACCAGCGTCGCGTTCGACGACGTGTGCGAGCGCGCCCGCGCGCAGCGGGAGCGGGCCGGGACGCTGTCCGGCGACGCGGCCGGCGACTTCCGGCAGCTGGAGTCCGAAGCCGTCCGCGCGGTGCGGGCCTGCCTGACCGCGCTCGACGAGCTGGACACCGACCGGGCCACGCTCGCCCTGCTCGCCCGGCACATCGGCGGCCGGGACGAGGGCGACTTCGACGAGGACCACCCCGACGCCAGCCCCGGCGAGTTCGCCGGCATCGAGGCGGACGAGCTGCGCCAGCTGCTGAAGGACGCTGGGTGCGGCAACACGACCTCGATCGGTGCGGTCGAGGGCCAGAAGAACGCCTCCGGCTACAAGCGCGAGGCCCTGGAGAAGGCGCTGGAGAAGGCCAAGGCCGCCCGCGAGAAGTAACGACGTTCGATCACATCGCTGCGGGGCCGCCCGGCCGGGCTATCGGCCGGGCGGCCCCGCCCCGTTCCCGCACCGCCCACTTCCCCGACATCCCCGAAGGGAGCGCTCCACCATGACCCCCCGCAAGTCCAACTCGCGGGCCCGCCGCGGCGGCGGGCCCACCACGCGCAGCACCCAGACCGGCGTGCAGCCGCCGGACACCGCTCCGCAGCCGACCGCGCAGCCGGACCAGGACCGGCTCGCCGCTGCTCTGGCCGAGGTCGGCCGCCAGGCCGACACCGCGGCGCAGTGGACGGCCGAGGCCGAGGCGCTGCGCGCGACGGCCGTTGACGAGGCCGAGACGCTCACCTCCCGTGCAGAGAAGGCCGCGGAGAAGCTGATCGCCGACGCGGAGGAGCACCTGGCCCGGGTCCGCGCCGACGGTGCGGCGAAGCTGGCCGAGGCCGAGCAGAGCGCCACCGCGGTGGTCACGGCGGCGGCGCAGCAGGCCGACCGGATCACCGCCGAGGCGAAGGCCGCCGGCGAGCAGATCACCGCGGAGGCCGAGCAGCAGGCGACGCAGATCCGCGCCGACGCCTCCAAGGCGGCGACCCGCGACCGCACCCACGCCCAGGAGGCGGTCAGCACCGCCGAGAACAGGGCGGAGTGGATCACCACCGGCGCCGAGAACCGGGCCGCCCAGGTGCGAGAGGCGGCAGACAAGGAAGCTGGCAAGGTCCGGGCCGACGCCCAGGAGCAGGCGGCGGCGCTGCTGGCCGACGCCCGCCGCCGCGCCGAGGAGGACCGGCAGGCGGCGCAGAAGGACGCGGACGCGATCCGCGCCCAGGCGCATGCCCTGCGGGAGGAGGCCCAGCAGGAGGTCGAGAAGGCGTCGGCCGCTGCCCGGGCCAGCCGGTCCGCGGCGGCCGACGAGGCTGACCGGATCGTCTCCGAGGCCCGACAGGACGTCCAGCAGCGGAGGGAGGTTGCCGACAAGGAGGCCGGCACCCTGCGCGAGAGGGCCGAGGACGACGCGGAGAACATCCGCGAGCAGGCCCGCAAGCAGGCCGAGCAGATCCGCGACGAAGCCGCGCGTCTGCTCGCCCAGGACAAGAAGGACACCGCCGAGGCGCTGGAGAAGGCCAGGGCGTTGGAGAAGCAGGCGCAGAAGGCGAACGACCGAGCGCACCTGGCCGAGGTCGCCGCCAAGCGGTACCTGCAGCAGGCGACCAGCCGCACCGCACGCAAGCTGGAGAACCAGCGCCTCAAGCGGGAGGCCCGCGAGGCCGAGCGCGCCGGGAAGCCCACCGTGGCCGGCCGGGTGAAGGCGTTCATCCGGGCCAACGCCGAGCGGCTGCTGGTCGTGGTGCCGATCACCGCGCCGATGGCCGTCGCCTGGACCGGCCAGGCCGGTTTCGCCCGCGACATCCTCGGGTGGATCGCGCCGTTCACGATCCTGTTCGCCGCCGCGTGGGAGCTGTCCACCGCCTTCACGGCCTGGATGTACCACCAGGCCCGCAAGAGCGGCGACGCCGGGACGCTCTACCGGGTCAGCACCTGGATCTTCGCCTCCGGCGCCGCCCTGATGAACTACTGGCACGCCAGCGCCCAGGTCGTCGGCCGCCAGTATGACTACGCCACCGGCAAGTGGGTCGACCAGATCACCTACTGGCACTTCACCCCGAAGGCGGTCTCGTTCGCCGCGATGTCGATCGTCGGCATCGTGCTGTGGGAGCTGTACGCGAGCCTGATCCACCGCAAGGCCCTGCGGGCCGCCGGCCTGGTGACCCGGGTCCGGCCCCGGATCGGTCTGATCCGCTGGCTCCGGTATCCGGCACACAGCTTCGCGGCATGGTCGCTGGCGATCACCGACGAGGCGCTGTCCACGGTCGAGCTGGCCTGGACTGCGGCGGCGAACCGGAGGGCGATGGTTCGGCGAACCGACCTCGGCGTGGTTCGCCGGTTCGTCGCGGGCGCGATCGGCGTCGGCGACTGGATGCCGGTTCGCGCGCTCGCGCCGATCCCGAACTCCACCTTGGTGCTCGCCGTCACCGGTTCGCCGAACCCGGCGAACCTGCCGCAGTTCGCGGTCCGGCTCACCCGGGCGGGTTCGCCGAACCAGTCCGCGAACCGGGCCGTCACGGCCGCGAACCGCGAACTGCCGGGGCCGCGAACCGGCGCGAACCCGAACCGGCGCGAACTCGAACCCGCGAACCGGACCGTCGGCGAACCGGCCCCGGCCGAACCGCGAACCGGACCGCAGCAGGACGAACCCGAGGCGCGAACCACTGTCGACGAAGCCGCTGCTGCTGGTTCGAACCGTCGAACCAGCGCGGCCCAGCAGATCGCTGAGCAGGAGGTTTTGCAGGTCCTCGAGCTCATCCGCGCTCACGGGCGCGACACGGTGGACCTCGCGTTCGTGATGAAGCAACTCGGCATGAAGAAGACCACGGCGCACCACCGCCTCGCCGAGGCCCGCCGCCAGTTCGACAGCGGCCAGGTCCAGCAGACGGCCGCGAACCAGTCCCCGGCGAACCGCGAACCGGCTTTGGCGAACCGCTGACCGTCCGAACCGGCCTCCCGCGAACCGCGAACCGGCCCTGGCGAACCGCGCTGGCGAACTGAACCGGCCTCCGGCGAACCGCGAACCGGCTTTGGCGAACCGCTGACCGTCCGAACCGGCCTCCGGAGAACCGCGAACCGGTCCCCGGCGAACCGCGCTGACGAAGTGAACCGCGAACCACGCGGTCCGGCCCCGGGATGAACGAAGCACCCCGGGGCCGGTGGGCAGCAACTGCCCAGCGGGCCGGTCTCGTCCCCGGCCCGCCCCAATCGTCCCGCACGGCGAACCGCGCGGGCACCACCCCGAACCGATGAAGGAGCGCCACCGCATGTCCGGCGACAACCTGCAGAGAATGACCAACGCAGCCGAACTGTCCCTCGTCACCGTCGAGGGCATCATCACCGAGTTCAGCGGGCGCTACCCCCGCGAACTCGTCCTGACCGACGCCTCCGGCAGCCTGACCATCGTCGTCAACGGCAGCTGCCAGGGCGGCACGGCGGCCAACGACCGCACCGACCTCGTCGGCACCTACGCCGTCGTCGCCGGCCGGCGAGAGGACCGCGGTCAGGTCCTCGCCTCCATCATCGAGATCCCCGCGGCCTCCGTGGCGCGCGAGCTGCTCATCCCGGCGACCCTCCCCGAAGGGGCCCTTTCCGTCCTCGCGGCGACCGTCAAGGCCCCGTTGGCCCTCCCGAGCGGCAACAACAATCCGTAGCGATCGGCCCTCGCCGTAGGGCACGGAGTCATGGCGGTGCTTCCGCCCCGGAGGTGTTCGGGGCGGGAGCACCGCCACGCTCGGGCTCCACCCGGCCGACCCCGCCCTCCAGCCCGATTCCTCGACAACCGGGTCTCCCGGCAGGTGGCTTCGAAGATCCACCATCCCGAAGACAGAATCACGGAAAGTCACCCATCTTCCTCGAGTTCCCCCGTCGGCCGATCAGGCGTCGACCGCCTCATGCCTGCGGCCGGCGGCACCGCACCGGAACTTCGCCCGAGCCGGGGACGAGCCGACTGTGGCCGGCGCGAGAGCCACCCCAGGTATCCCGCCTCCCCATACCTGCTCCGCCTGCTAACCCGCAGGTCAAAGGACATGCAGATCTGCTCTTGGGCTGCTCGGCACCTGCTCGGCGAACCCGGCCGGCCAGTGCCCGCGAGCAGGCGCTGAGCAGCCCCAGAGCAGGCCGTGAGCAGCCTCCGGCCAGGCTCCGGCACCGCTCCACGCGGGACACGGGGCACCCGGGGGAGATCTGCCAGCACCTCCTGGAATGTCACTGAACGTCACCAGATTCCCAGGCCCCGGGGCCACCCTCCGAGCCCGGGTACGAGGCGCCGCAAGGACCCTCGACCACTCGCCCATCCGATCCCGAAGGACCACTGCCGCCGCCATGACCGACCCGCCGCCCGCCCGGACCGCCGTACTCGACCAGGTCGAAGCCGCACTGCGCGACATCACAAACAGTTACCGAAACACCCAGCGCCCGCTGTGGAACGCGACCCGCACCACCGTCCGCAACGGGTCGGTCTTCTGGCGCTGGGCCCTGTTCGAGTTCGGCACGCGCCAGCAGCGCCGGACCGCCGAGCGGACGCGCTGGCGCGACCGCCCCACCTGGCTGGCCGGCCGCCTCGCCGCGCTCACCGCCTACACCGCCTTCGCCCTCGCGTACTTCGACCTCAACACCCGCGGCAGCCGAGCCGACATCGGCACGGCCATCACCGTCGCCGCCGGCTGGCTGCTCGCCCACCACCTGCTGCGTACGGCAGCCGCCCGGCACTCCGTAGCGCTGCGCTGGGTCCGCCTCACCGGCAGGACCTGGCCGCTCGCCGCCGTCCTCACCGCCGTCGTCGAAGCCCGCCTGTGGCCCGACGGCTTCCTCGCCGGAGTGCTCGGCACCTGAGCAGTCCGGCACCCGAACCACCCTCAACCACCACCACCGTGAACGGAACCGTCATGTCCATTGCCCTCACCGTCGCCACCGCCCTTGCCACCCGCGCCGCCGACCTCGCCCAGCGCCAATCGCCCAGCGCCTTCACCATCGGCATCGACTTCGACCAGGTCATCCACGACGACTTCGACGGATGGCGCGAAGGCGCCATCTACGGGCCGCCGATCCACGGCGCGATCGAGGCCCTCGACCGGCTCCTCCGGGCCGGTTGGAGCCTGTTCGTGATGACGGCCCGCCACCCCCGGCAGCATGAGGCCATCGCCCAGTGGCTGCGCCAGCGCCTCGACTGGGAGGTGATCGTCGACGACCAGGACCCCGAGCGCGCCTACTGGCACGGCCCCGAACTGCTCGTCAGCTCCCGGAAGTTCGGCGCCCTGGCCTACATCGACGACAAGGGCCTGACGTTCCACAGCTGGGAGACGGTGCTGGACGGCCTGCCCGACCGACCCGACACCTCCGCCTGGGCGTCCGGCACCGAGGCCGCCCCCGCCGCCGCGGACACCACCGTGCCCGACTGGTTCGCCGACGCGGACGCGGCCTACTGCCAGCAGCGCGTGGACCAGGACGTCGACACCTACACCGCCCTTCGGCACCAGGCCGACCAGATCAACGCCCTGCTCGACAAGCTCGGCGTCACCCCCGTCCGGCGCGCCGAGGTCGGCCGGGGCCTGTTCCTGGTGCCCGCCCTGCTGCTCGAAGCCGCGGAAGACGGCGACGGAAACGAGGTCCAGGCCACCTGGGACAGCGGCTTCGAGCACGTCGCGCTCGCCGTCCGGGAAGCCGAGGACCTGCCCAACGGCACCGCGCGGATCGTCGGAGCCCTCTGCGACCTGGCGGACATCGCCAAGGCCCGCTACGCCCCCGCCCCGCCGGCCCGCCCCGACGCCGGGATGGACCCGCTCGCCATCGCGCTCGCGGCGCTCGCCCGCCGCGTCGACCCCGACTGCCTCTCGGCGGACGCCCACGCCGTCACCACCGCCCTTCACGGGCTGACCGCCGCGATCGTCCTGGCCACTGGCAGCGCCGGCACCCGGGTCTGATTCGGCCGGGCGATCACGCTGCCCGTCACCTCCCCGGCCCAGCAGATCGGGTCGGCCGGTGGACGTGACGGGCGGCGCGGCCGTCCGGCCGGATCAGACCCGCTGCCCGTCAGGGGAGCGGCATCAGGAAGGAAGAACAACATGGGTCTCCACTGGGGCACCATGACCGGCCACGTGAGCTGTAGCGGCAGCCAGGCCTTCGCCGAGGCGCTGCGCTCGGCCGGAGTCGGCGACAGCGTCACCGTCGAGAGGTTCCTGACCGCCCTCGGAAGCGACTGGAAGGGCGACCACTTCTTCTTCAGCGCCGGCGAGGCGGGGGAGATCCGGGACGTGGTCCGCGAGGTCCGGCTCGGCACCGAGTGGAGCGGCCTGCTCGAATCGCTGGCGATGGACGCCCAGCAGGCCGTCGACTCCGGCGGCTGGAGGATCGAGTGACCCCCGCCGACCGGGGCGCAGCAGGAGACGAGCCCGCCGCCGACCCGCTCGCGGCCCGGGCCGAAGAAGCGGAGGAGCGGGGCCAGTTCAGGGAGGCTGCCCGCCTCTACGACGAACTCGCCCAGCGCCGCCGGGCCGAGTACGGCCCGTACGATCCGCGGACCCTGGACGCCTTCGAGGCGCTGGCCCGTGTGATCGCCGGTGACTAGCAGACCGAACGGACGCCCCGCTCGTCACCTCGCCGGCGCCGGCAGCGGGCTCGAGCGGCGCATCGCGGCGGGCGCGGGGCCTCACCACCGATGACGGCTGGGCCGCCGCCGCGTCTTGACGGAGTTCGGTCGCCGCGCCGACTCGCAGCCCGCCACGCGGCGCCGCCGTTCGGTCGTCCAGTCGGCCGGGCGGCGGTGCCGCGCCCTTCGACACCAGCCCGGAGATGTTGATGACTGCCGCTACCGAACCGTCCCAGCGCGCTGACCTGGTCGGCGACGAGAGCACCGAGTGGGCGCTGTGGATGAGCGCCACCGGCCAGCACCGGCCGATGCCCGACCAGGGCACCGCCCTGATCACCGCCGCCCAGCACGCCGCGCTCGCCGCGTTCACCGTTGCCGGGGACGGCGGCGGCCCGGTGGGGCACGCCGTCGTCCTGCATCACGGCCGCGTGTGGGTGCCCGAGTACCGGATCTCCATTGGCGCGGTGAGGCCGCGGTTGTCCTGGTCGGCTCACTGCACCGTGTGCGGGCGGGAGTTCGAGGACGAGGACTACTGCGGCTGGACCAGCGTCGACACGAGCATCCAGGTTGCCGTCGCGGGCGGCTGGAGCGAGCCCGTGCCCGGCCGGCCGGTCTGCGGTGCGGAGGACCGCGCGCACGCCGCCGCCCGCACTGGCGGGTCCGGTCTGCCCCCGGTCCCGCCGGTCCCCGGCCAGGTCCCGCTTCCCGGCCTGCCCCCCGCCACTCCCGCTCGCCTGCTGCAGCCGCAGCCCTGACCCACCGCATCGCCCCGCCGCCGCCTTACCGCTCCGCCCGGGCGCCGTCGGAGGACCCGACAGCTCACCACCCGACACCCGGCACTCAGCGCCGGACTACCCGAGGAACCCCATGAACCCCAACCACCGCGCCGCCCCGCAGCACCCGCTGCCGCCTGGCGACGACGTCCACACCTACTTCCACCTGTCCTACGCCGACTCCCTGGTCCTGCGCAGGGCGTTCCTGGAGGCCATGCCGCCCGGCTGGCAGGCGCTGTTCGTGCAGCTCCTGCGCGAGTACGACGAGGCGTTCGCGCACCTGCCCCAGCCCGAGGCCTACAAGGTCACCGCCGCGACCGAGCACATCGTCGGCGAGCTCGGCGACACCCAGCTGGCCGCCGCCGGAATCACCTGCGACCGCTACGGCGGTCTGACCCCGCCCACGGACCTGGACCCGGAGGAACGGGACGCCTGGGAGGACGAACACCGACTCCCCGAGGCGGTCTACCACCAGGACGGCGTTGATCTCGACCCGCACAGCCGGGTCCTGCTCCCCGCCCCCGACCCGGTCCCCCACTACCGCACCGGCCCCCGACCCACCCCCCAGGCTCCGGAGTCCGACCTGCTCCTGCTGGACGAGGCGCACCGACTCCTCGCCTACGAGGGCCTCGCCCGGGCCAACAGCGCCCTCACCGCCGCCAGCAGCGCCCTCGGCGCCCACCTCATCCAGGGCGTGCCTCCGGGGACGGTACGGAACCTGCTCGACCTCGCCCGCGCCACGGCCGCCGTCGGCCTTCGACTGGAGGGCACCGACTACCCGCGCGCCCACGTCCTCGCCCAGCTGGCCACCGGTACGGAGGCGCAGCGGTGATCGGGACGAAGGAGGCACTGGCCGCGTTCGGCCTGCCTGACCCCAGCCTGGTGCTGATCATCGGCTGCGCCGGCTCCGGCAAGTCGGCCCTGGCCGGAGCGTTCGACGGCGACGACGTGCTCGGCTCCGACCGGCTGCGCGGCCTGGTCTCCGGAGACCGCGGTAACCAGCTGGCCGACCTGCCCGCGTGGACCCACCTGCACTCCCTGCTGGAGGAGCGGATGCTGCGTTCCCTCAGCACGGTGGTGGACGCCACCAACGCGGTCAGGGAGCACCGGGCCGAGCTGATCTGCCGGGCGCAGCAGCGCGGTGTGCCGGTGGCCGCGATCGTGGCGGACACGCCGCTGGTGGTGGCGCTGGCGCGCAATGCGCGTCGGCCGCCCGGGCCGAGGGTGCCCGAGGCCGTTGTCGTCCAGCAGCACGAGCAGATCACCGCCGCGCTGACGGACCTGAAGACCGAGGGGATCGACCACGTCCGTACCCTCTCCTCGCTCCCGCTGCTGACCGTCCTGCTGCGCCGCAATGCGGCGGGGGAGGGGAATCCGGCGGAGGTGGACGTTGAGGCCCGGCACGTGTTCGGGGCGGATCTCGCCCGCCTGTTCGTCTGGGAGGAGCGGAACCGCGACGGCATCACCCTGGGCCGCCTGTCCCTGGGGAGCGAGGGGCTGGAGCTGCGGCACCGGGCGGGCGGCGAGCCGGGCGACGGCGGGTTCGAGGCGCTGGCGAACTGCGAAGCGGGGTGCCCCGATCCGGCCTGGGTGCCCGTACGGGGTGCGGGCGACCTGCTTGCCGTACACGAGGGCGCGCCCCGCGACGAGCCGCGCTGCGAAGTGTGCCACCCCTTCTGACCAGCAGTGGGACCGCCATCAAGGTGTGCGAGCCCATCACCTTGACGGCCTGTTGGGCTCCCCGACTGGGGAGCCCAACAGGCCGTTGCCCAGTCGTTATTCCGCGCGCTCCCGGCATCAAGCGATCCGTCAAGGAGTGCGGGGTTCACTGCGTCGCCCGCTCGCACCCGAGGCCGGCCGCGAGCACAACCAGAACGTGAGGAGCACCCACCGATGAGCACCGAGGCCTTCGCTGCACCCGAGGCCACCCTCCCGATCGACGCCACCGACGGCGACCCGCAGGACATCGCTGACACCCTCGCCGTCATGGCCGCCTGCTGCGCGCCGTTCGACGTCGTCGTCGCCGGGCAGCGCATTCGCTACCGGCCCGAGACGAACCTGCTGGCCGAGGCCCTCGCCCAGGCCGCCGCCCGCGAGGCCTACCCGGACAACCCGTCCGTGCCCCGCCTGTCCAAGCAGGCGGCCATCGCCTACCACCTGTGGATGCAGAGCGACCTCGCCGACCGCCGCCACCCCGGCATCGTCGCCGCGGAGACCCTGCACGACCGGCAGTTCGAGGCGGCACTGTTCGAGGCGGTGATGCTCGACATCGTCGCCCTGCAGTCCGGGACGGACATCCACAGCCCGACCGAGTGCGCCCGCATTGCCAACCAGCTGCGCAGGTTGCTGAACCTGCCCCTGCTCGACCACTTTGAGGTCCGCGCGTGGCTGCGGGGCGCCTACGCGGACTGGCTCCGCAACGGCCCTCACCGAGTCGACTGCCCCGGCGGCTGCTTCGGCTCCGGACAGGTGATGGCGGTCATGGTCTGGCAGGAGGAGGGCCTGGTCCCGCTGCACGAAGAGCCGGTGGACTGCCGGCGCGGCGTCCCGACGCCCGGCCACGGCCCGGACTGCATCTGCCTGGGCTCCGGCTTCATCCGCGAGCGAGGCGAGCGGGTCCTGTGCCTCGGGCCCGTCGACGACACCGCCACCGCGCCGATCTCCCCGCAGCACGCCACCGAGCACCCCCTCGGTGGCGAGCTGCCCCGCTGAACCGGGCCTGCTCGACACCGAACCGCGGCGTCGTCTTTCGGCGCCGACGCCCACCCCAGCCGTGACTCATCGTCAGGAGTGATCTACAGATGGAAATCAAAATTGTCGTTCCGCAGGTCCAGCAGGCCCGTTACGCGGCGCCGCGGGTCGCCGTCACGCCGGTGGTCGAGGTGATCTCGTCGGTCTCGGTCAGCTACCCGAGCTTTGCCCCCGGTCACTACCAGCAGATCCTGCTGGACACCCGGACCGGCGAGCTGCGCTTCTTCGAAAGCACCGAGCACCTGGAGCCCTGGAACCCGGCCTGGACGGCCGCCAACGACGTCCCCCGCGAGACGTGGCGGCGGTGGCACCCCGGCACGCTCTTCTCCGGCCGGGGGCCGCACATGTGGTTCCAGCCGGTGCCGGACCTGCTGGCCTGGGTCATCGACTCCGGCGTCAAGGAGCTGCCCTACCTCGGCGTCCAGGACGCGAACCGGCTGCTGGAGGAACTCGCCCCGCACGCCCAGGCCCTCCTGGACGGCCTCTTCCAGGCCGGCGGGGAACTGGACTGGTCGGCTACGGCTGCCCGGGCCGGGCGCACCATCGGCCGCCTGTGCGACCGGCACCACCGGGCCCAGCCCGCGACAGCGGACGCGGACGCCGATCTGGTCGACTACGCCGAGATCGTGGCCCGCTTCCCCGAGGTCTACCGCCCGGGAGTACTCGGAGCCGGACGGAAGCGGCTGGCCGACGGGTGCGAGGGCATCACGCGCTTCCTGGGCTGCAACGAGCACTGGCACCCGGAGATCAAGAAGGTCTTCGGCCGCACGGCCGATGACGGGACCTACGTCTACCTCGACGTCCTGGGGGTGCGGTCCTGGTACCGGACGGTGCTTCTGGGAGGCGACCCGCGCCCCGCCGTGGAGTTCGCGGACTGGGACTCCGAGCACAGCGCCCTCGCCGACAGCGGCATCACCTCGATGACCACCGACGCCGGGCTCGCATCCTGGTCCGAGCGCGTGACCACCCGCGCCGGGAGCGCCGGCATCAACCTCCTCGGTGCGCTGGAAGCCGCCCACGCTCACCGGACCGTCCTGCGGGAACAGGAATGGAACCGCCTGGCGGTGACCGGAGCCGACATCGCCGAGATGAAGGCCGAAGCGGTGCACGGCGCCGACATCAAGGCGTTGGAGGCCGAGCAGGCGGTGCTCATCGGTCGCGCGATCTCGTGGGGCCGTACCGACAGCTCGATCGCCCGCCGGGCCCGGACCAGCGAGCAGACCGTCACCAGCCTCCGCAGCAAGGCCGCCGGGAGCCCCGAGGCGGTCTGACTACCTGTGTCGTGCCTCCGAACAACTTGGGCATGCTCAACGAGCGAACGCGGGCGGCGAGATCCGCCGCGCTCGCCGAGAGCGAGCCCCGTCACCTTGACGGCCTGGGGGGCTCCCCAATTGGGGAGCCCCCCAGGCCGTTGCCAGTCGTCCGCGTCCGGTGGCGGTGGGTCAGATCAGCCCTGCGGGGAGGGCGAGTGCCAGGAGCACCAGCGAGACGACGGTGATATCCACTGCGCGGCGCAGCAGGACGTACTTCGCGCGGGCGATGCCCGCCAGGGCGAGGATGCGGCCCGCGGGGTCGGGTGTCGCGAGGTCCGCGTCGAGGCTGGCGCGGTCGCATCCGGCCCAGTGGACCCAGGTGCCGGGCGCGGCGGGTGCCAGGCGGGGGCGGACGACGGTGAGGGCGAGGGTCATGGCGAGGACCAAGCCTCCACCGCCGGCGACCACGAGGGCGGTGGCGAGCGGCGAGAGGTCGTGTCCGGGCACGACGGCAACGAGGACAGCGAAGGGCAGGGCCAGGGCCGTCAACAGGGCACCGGCCTTCCCGTCCGTCCTGGCCACTTCGGCGGTGACGGCCTTGTCGGCGGCGGCGTACTGGGCGGCGGTGGCGCCCGGCGCCGACGGCTGCCCGAGGTTGTCGGCCGCGTCGGGGGCGGCCTGCGTACAAGTCGTGGGCTGCATGGTTCCCTCCCTAGGTGCCCGCCGCCAGAGCGGCGGGGCAAGGGCGCGCCGACGGTCGGCCCGCCCGGTTCGCCTCCGGCCAGCCACCGACCGAAGGGTGTGCGCCTGACAGATGTTCAGGCGGTATCTGGTGGCGATCCCTTGCGGGTCCGCCGACAGGGGGTGTGACGATGGGCGGTGGCTCCGGGGCCGATTCGAGCGGCC